>NZ_JBFTLK010000008.1:0-340727 GCF_056396405.1 Lysobacter sp. 05T417
GAGCCGCCCGCTCGAGGACATGGGCCAGGCGTTCCCGGCCTGCAAGAGCGAGAAGAACCGTCGCACCGAGCTGAACGTCCAGAACTGAGTTCGGGACGCCGGGTTTCCGTAACGAAGCCCGGTAACGAACCTCGGTAACGATTCTTCCAGGCAATCTTCGAAGCCCGGCCTTGTGCCGGGCTTCGTCGTTCATGCGCCAGCATCGGCGCAGGCGCATGCGTTATGCCCGCGTGAGGCTGCTTTTACGCCTGTTTTCAAGGTTGTCGCACCTTGGACTGACGCCTACACTGCGCAGGCAGCCCGGGAACGTTCCGGTTCCAGGGGCGAATGGAAGGAGCGGCGCCATGCGCGCGATGTTCGGTCTGTCGTTGATGTTGATCGCCTCGATGGCACAGGCGCAGTCCGCGCAATGCGGTTCGGTCGCAGCACCGACGTCGCTGCCGATCCGTCCTACCGTGGTCGCTCCGATCGCACCGGAGCTCGTCGTTCCCAGCCATCAGCTCGGTGCACCTACCGGCGTGTTGTCGCAGGCGTTCGACGAAGCGTTGGCCGTTGACCAGGTACTGTTCCGCCTGCGCCTGGAAGGGTGCCAGGTGGCCAAGGCATTGCCGGCGGCGGCGCCGGCTGCCGCCATGCCGAGCGCGAACGACGCGGCGGCCTACAAGCCCAAGACGCAGTTCGACAATACGCCGTGGCGTTTCGACATGAACCAGAACGGCAAGAAGATGACCGCCGAAGAGTTCGATGCCTGGATGAAGGCCAAGGGCGTGCGCGTGGCCAAGGGCAAGGGCGCTGTCGCAGCGCCGGCCGCACCGGTGGCGCCGGTCGCTCCGGTGCCGGTCAAGGAAGAAAAGAAGTGATTGCGTGGGGCGCCTTTGCGCCCCGTCGCCTGTGCCGCTGCGCCGGCATTTCGTGAAGCCGGTTTCCACCCGCGCGGCCACGCCTCGCCACGGCCTTGCGCGCGTGATGTCGAAGCAGGGCCTGTGCTCGCGCAGCGAGGCTGCACGCTGGATCCAGGCCGGTCGCGTTGAAGTCGACGGACGCGTGGTCCGCGACCCGGAGTTTCCGATCGTGCAGGGCCGGCAGCGGATCGTCGTGGACGGGCGCGATCTCGACCAGGCGCCGCGGATCCACCTGATGCTCAACAAGCCGCGGGGCCTGGTCACCAGTACCCAGGACGAACGCGGCCGCGATACGGTCTACCGATGCCTCGACGGTTCCGGGCTGCCGTGGCTGGCGCCGGTGGGCCGGCTCGACAAGGCCAGCGAAGGCCTTCTGCTGTTCAGCAACGACCCGGCCTGGGCGGCGCTGATCACCGACCCGCAGACCGGTCCGGACAAGACCTACCACGTCCAGGTCGACACGCTTCCCGAGCAGGCCCTGCTGGCGGCGCTGGTGACGGGGGTTGAGGCCGAAGGCGAGTGGTTGCGCGCCAGCTCGGCGCGCCTGCTGCGCAGCGGCGAACGCAATGCCTGGCTTGAGATCGTCCTCGAAGAGGGCCGCAACCGTCAGATCCGCCGCCTGCTCGACGGGTTCGACATCGGCGTGTTGCGACTGGTCCGGGTTGGCATCGGGTCGCTGCAGCTGGGCGAGCTGGGCAAGGGGCAATGGCGTCACCTCAATGATGCGGAAGTGGGCGCACTGACCGTGCCCCCTGTTCATCTGTGAGCTGAGTGCCGGTCCTCGCTGGAGCGGGTGACGCACAGTGTCGGATTGTGGGGCACATCACTCTTTTAACGTTTCCTTTGCGCGGTTTTGACGCCTACACTGCGGCCAACTTCGTCGTGGGGAGAGAGCTCAGATGCGCAAGATGTCGATGGTGGTTTCGTTGCTGCTGGTGTCGGGCGTTGCCGCCGCGCACACCGGCTCGGTCGATCGTGGCCAGGGTGTGGCAGCGCAGTCGGACGTCGCCCGTTCGGCCGTGCGCATGGAGCAGGGAGTGATGGTCGCCGCGGGCAAGAAGACCAAGACCGCCGAAGCCGCGCCCAAGGCCGAAGAGCCCAAGGCCGAAGTCGCCGCGGAATCCACCTTGCCGGGCGAGTACAAGCCCAAGACCCAGTTCGACAACACGCCGTACCGTTTCAACATGAACCAGAACGGCAAGAAGATGACTGCCGAGGAATTCGACGCCTGGATGAAGTCGCGCGGTATCCGCGTGGCCAAGGGCGCACCGGGCGGCGGCGCGCAGCCTGCCGCAGCGCAGGGCGGTGCCCAGGTCGCCAGCGACGCCAAGGGCAAGTAAACAAACACATCCTCGTCGGATGGAATGCAAAAGGCCGGTCAATGACCGGCCTTTTGTTTTTGCCGCGCCGTGACTGCGCGAACGTCAGCCCTTGATCACGCCCAGTTCGCGGCCGATCTTGATGAACGCCGCAATCGCCTGGTCCAGGTGCTCGCGCGTATGCGCGGCCGACATCTGCGTGCGGATGCGCGCCTGGCCCTGCGGCACGACCGGGAAGAAGAAGCCGATCGCGTAGATGCCTTCCTCCAGCAGCCGCGAGGCGAACTTCTGCGCCAGCGGTGCGTCGTACAGCATCACCGGGCAGATCGGGTGCACGCCGGGCTTGATGTCGAAGCCGGCCTGGTTCATCTGTTCGCGGAAGTAGGCGGTATTGGCAGCCAGTTGTTCGCGCAGCTCGCCGGCCGAGGACAGCATCTCGAACGCCTTGATGCCGGCGGCCACGACGTGCGGCGGCAACGAATTGGAGAACAGGTACGGCCGCGAACGCTGGCGCAGCATTTCGATCACTTCGCGGCGCGCGGTGGTGAAGCCGCCGAGTGCGCCGCCCATGGCCTTGCCAAGGGTGCCGGTGAAGATGTCGATCTTGTCCATGACGCCCTTCACTTCGGCCGAGCCGCGGCCGCTGGCGCCGAGGAAGCCGGTGGCGTGGCATTCGTCGATATGTACGAGGGCGTTGTACTTCTTCGCCAGCGCGGTGATTTCGTCGAGCGGGGCGATGAAGCCGTCCATCGAGAACACGCCGTCGCTGGTGATCAGCTTGGTCTTGCAGCCGGCGGCATCGGCGGCCTGGAGCTGCTTCTCCAGGTCGGCCATGTCGCAGTTGGCGTAGCGGAACCGCTTGGCCTTGCACAGGCGCACGCCGTCGATGATCGAGGCGTGGTTGAGTGCGTCGGAGATGATCGCGTCGTCTTCGCCGAGCAGCGGCTCGAACAGGCCGCCGTTGGCGTCGAAGCAGGCGGCGTAGAGGATGGTGTCCTCGGTGCCGAAGAACCCGGCGATGGTCTGCTCGAGCTGCTTGTGCAGGTCCTGGGTGCCGCAGATGAAACGCACCGAGGCCATGCCGAAGCCGTGCGTGTCGAGCGCGGCCTTGGCGGCGGCGATGACGTCGGGGTGATCGGCGAGCCCGAGGTAGTTGTTGGCGCAGAAGTTCAGCACCGTGCGGCCATCTTCCAGCGTGATCTGCGCCGACTGCGGCGAGGTGATCACGCGCTCGGCCTTGAACAGGCCCTGGGCACGGATGCTGTCGAGTTCTTCCGCGTAGCGGGCGGTCAGGGCGGGGGAGTTTGCCATGGCGGTCAGTTCCAGCTCAGCACGACTTTGCCGGCCTTGCCCGATTCCATCAGGTCGAAACCCTGCTGGAAATCGTCGATAGGCAACTGGTGCGTCAGCACCTTGCCGAGCGGGAAGCCGCTGAGGACCAGCTGCGTCATCTTGTACCAGGTCTCGTACATCTTGCGGCCGTACATGCCGTGGATGGTGAGGCCCTTGAAGATGATCTTGTCCCAGTCGCAGCCGGCGCCCTTGGGCATGATGCCGAGCATGGCGATCTTGCCGCCGTGGTACATGCAGTCGAGCATGTCGTTGAAGGCGCGCGGGTTGCCGCTCATCTCCAGGCCGACGTCGAAGCCTTCCATGTGCAGGTCGGCCATCACGTCCTTGAGCGAGGTGTTGGCGACGTTGACCACGCGCGTGGCGCCCATGTCGGCGGCGAGCTTGAGGCGGAAGTCGTTGACGTCGGTGACCACGACATTGCGCGCGCCGATGTGCTTGCAGATGCCCGCGGCAATGATGCCGATCGGGCCGGCGCCGGTGATCAGCACGTCCTCGCCGACCACGTCGAACTCCAGCGCGCAATGCGCGGCGTTGCCGTAGGGGTCGAAGAACGCGGCCAGTTCGCTCGGGATCTGGTCCGGGATCGGCCACAGGTTGCTGGCCGGCATCACGATGTATTCGGCAAACGCGCCGTTGCGGTTGACGCCGATGCCGACGGTGTTCGGGCACAGGTGCTGGCGGCCGGCGCGGCAGTTGCGGCAATGGCCGCAGACAATGTGGCCTTCGGCCGAGACGCGCTGGCCGGTCTTGTAGCCGGTCACGCCCGGGCCGACTTCGGCGATGCGGCCGACGAATTCGTGGCCGATCACCAGGCCGGGCTTGATCGTGCGCTGGCTCCACTCGTCCCACAGGTAGATGTGCAGGTCGGTGCCGCAGATCGCGGTCTTCTCGAGCTTGATCAGGACTTCGTTCGGGCCGGGCGCCGGGACCGGCACCTCTTCCATCCAGATGCCCTTGCCAGCTTCGCGCTTGACCAGCGCTTTCATCATTTGCGTCATTTGGGAACGTCCGCGGATTGGCGGTAAAGAGGCGGGAATTATACGCCGCCGACCCGCCCGGGCCGGGGGGCAGGTTTGCCCCGGCCGGTCGGGTTGGCCTATCGTCGCCGGCTTCCCGAGCCGCTCGAAGCCCGTCATGCCGACCATGCGCCACCGTTTGTCCGCCCTGTCCGTCTCCGTGCTGCTGATCGTCGGCGCCGGCGTCTCCCACGCCGACGAGGGCATGTGGATGCCGTCGCAGCTGCCCGAGATCGCCCGCCAGCTCAAGGCCGCCGGCTTCAAGGGCAAGCCCGGCGACCTGGCAGAGCTGGCGCGGCCGCCGATGAATGCGGTGGTCAAGGTTGGCGGCGCCAGCGGCGCGTTCGTGTCGAAGGACGGCCTGGTGCTGACCAACCACCACGTCGCCTTTGGCGTGATCCAGTACAACTCCAAGCCTGGCAGCGACCTGATCAAGGACGGCTACATCGCCAGCAATCGCGCCGGCGAACTGCCCGCCAATCCCGACTATCGCGTGCTGGTGACCACCGGCTTCGACCGCGTCACCGACACCATCCTCGCCGCTGCGCGCGGCAAGCAGGGGCGCGATTACTACGACGCGGTCGACAGCGCCAGCAAGGCCGCCGTGGCCAGGTGCGAAAGCGAGCCGGGCTATCGCTGCAGCATCGCCAACATGTACTACGGGACCGACTTCTACCTCGTGCGCCAGCTCGAGCTGCGTGACGTGCGCCTGGTCTATGCGCCGCCGAACGACATCGGCAACTACGGCGGCGAGGTCGACAACTTCGTCTGGCCACGCCATGCCGGCGACTTCACCCTGCTGCGCGCCTACGTCGGCAAGGACGGCAAGCCGGCCGACTACTCGGCCGACAACGTTCCCTACGTACCACCGGCGCACCTGCAGGTGTCCACACGCAACGTCAAGGAAGGCGACTTCGCCATGCTCGCCGGCTACCCGGGCGTGACGTTCCGTCATCGCATGGCCTCGGAATTCGCCAACCAGATCGACTGGCAGTTGCCGTCGCGCGTGGCCTTGTACCAGCGCATGATCGACGTGATCGAAGCCGGCGGCAGCAAGGACGAGGCCGCGCGCGTGAGCTATGCCTCGCAGGTGCGCGGCTTGAAGAACACCCTCAAGCGCGCCCAGGGCGAGTTGGATGGGCTGCGCCGCAGCGACGCGGCCAAAGTGCGTCGCGATGACGAAGCCGCGATGTACGCCTGGCTCGACAAGCAGGCCGACGCCGCCGCGACGCGCGCCGACATCGCCGCCGCCCAGGCGGTGATCGACCAGGGCGTGGCCACGCGCGAGCGCGACCAGTTGCTGGGCGTGATCCAGTCGCAGACGCAGTTGCTGCGTTCGGCGATCACGCTGCAGCGCTGGGCAGCCGAGCGTCCCAGGCCCGACGAGCAGCGCGAGAGTGGTTACCAGCAGCGCGACGAGGTGCTGATCACCGGCCAGCTCAAGCAGGTGCAACGGCGCTACTCGCCGGCGATCGAGAAGGCCTTGCTGACCGAGCTGATCAGGCAGTACCAGGCATTGCCGAAAGCGCAGCACGTTGCCGAGTTCGACGCGGTGTTCGGCGCCACGCCGGCGCAGCTGAAGACGCGCCTCGACGCGCTGTATGCGGGCACGCGCCTGGGCGACGAGAAGCAGCGACTGGCGGCGATGAGCGCCAGCAGCGCCACGCTGGCCAAGTCGAACGACACCCTGCTCAAGGCCGCGGCGACCTTGCTGCCGGCGATCCAGCGGATCGAAGGCGAGGGCAAGGCCAGCGCCGGCGAACTGCTGCGCCTGCGCCCGGCCTACATGCGCGCGCTGATCGCCTATCGCAAGTCGCAGGGCCGCGCCGTCTACCCGGATGCCAACTCGACCCTGCGCGTGAGCTACGGCCGCATCAGCGCGATGGATCCGCACGACGGCGTGCACTACCTGCCGCTGACCACCGTCCAGGGCATCGTCGAGAAGCACACCG
This sequence comes from Lysobacter sp. 05T417, assembly GCF_056396405.1. Taxonomy (NCBI): domain Bacteria; kingdom Pseudomonadati; phylum Pseudomonadota; class Gammaproteobacteria; order Lysobacterales; family Lysobacteraceae; genus Lysobacter; species Lysobacter sp. 05T417. Next base: position 6,543 of record NZ_JBFTLK010000008.1, read on the forward strand.
GCGCCGAGCCGTTCAACGCGCCGCAGCCGCTGCGCGATGCGATTGCCAAGGGCGATTTCGGCAGCACCGCCGAGCCGAGCCTGGGCACGCAGACGGTCGACCTGATGACCAACCTCGACACCACCGGCGGCAATTCCGGTTCGCCGGTGCTTGACGCCAAGGGCGACCTGATCGGCCTGAACTTCGACAGCAACTGGGAAGCGGTGAGTGCGAGCTGGATGTTCGATCCGCGCTACAAGCGTGCGATCCATGTCGACATGCGCTACCTGCGGTGGTTGCTGGCAAAGGTGTACCCGGCGCCGCACCTGTTGAAGGAAATGAATCTGCCGGCGGAATGACGGCCGGCAGATTGCGCGACAAAGCTGAATGGCAGCCCGTGCCGCGTCATGGTCGCGCGGGTTCGCCACGGGCTAGACTCGGTCGTTGATTTTCCTGCTCGGAGCGGATGCATGCGTCATACGGTGTTGGCAGTTGCGGTACTGGGTGCGTTGGCTGGAGCCGGCGTCGCCCGGGCAGGAGAGGGCATGTGGGTGCCGCAGCAGTTGCCGGAAATTGCCGGCCCGCTGAAGAAGGCCGGCCTCAAGCTCAATCCCAGGCAACTGGCCAACCTGACCGGCGATCCGATGGCCGCGGTGGTCTCGCTGGGCGGATGCACTGCAAGTTTTGTCTCGCCGCAGGGCCTGGTGGTCACCAACCACCATTGCGCCTATGGCGCGATCCAGCTCAACTCCACGCCGGAAAAGAACCTCATCAAGGACGGCTTCAATGCCGCCACGCCGGCCGATGAAGTCTCCGCCGGACCCAACGCGCGCATCTACGCGCTCGACACCATCCAGGACGTGACCCGTCAGGTCCACGATGCGATCGCCGCGGCGCCTGATGCGCTGGCGCGCACGGCCGCGCTGGAAACCATCGAGAAGCAGCTGGTGGCCTCGTGCGAGCGCGAGGCCGGCTTCCGCTGCCGTCTGTACAGCTTCTCTGGCGGCACCACCTACCGTCTGTTCCGCAACCTCGAGATTCGCGACGTACGCCTGGCTTACGCGCCCCCGGCAGGCGTGGGCAACTTCGGTGGCGAGGTCGACAACTGGACCTGGCCGCGCCACACCGGCGATTTCTCGTTCTATCGCGCGTATGTCGGCAAGGACGGCAAGCCGGCCGCGTACTCGCCCGACAACGTGCCCTACCAGCCCAAGGCCTGGCTGAAATTCGCCGACAAGCCGCTCGGCGCCGGCGACTTCGTCATGGTGGCCGGCTATCCGGGGCGCACCTCGCGCTATGCACTGGCCGAGGAGTTCCAGGAAACCGCGAGCTGGACCTATCCGACCATCGCCGGACACTACAAGGACCTGGTCGCACTGGTCCAGGCCGAAGGACGCAGGAATCCGGACGTCGCCGTGAAGTACGCCAGCACCGTAAAGGGTTGGCAGAACACGATGAAGAATTACGAGGGCCAGCTCGAAGGCTTCAGGCGCATCGACGCGGCGCAGCGCAAGCAGGCCGAGGAAACCGCGATCCTGGAGTGGTTGCGCCAGCAGGGCGGCAAGGGCGAGCCGGCGCTGGCCGCGCACGCCAGACTGGTGGAACTCGATGAAGCCGCGCGCGGCAACCGCGAGCGCGACCTGGTGTTCGGCCAGCTGCGCAGCACGGGTGTCCTGGGTGCGGCGACGCAGCTGTACCGGCTGTCGCTCGAGCGCGCCAAGCCCGATGCGCAGCGCGAGCAGGGCTACCAGCAACGCGACCTGGCGACGTTCGAAGGCGGCATGCGGCAGATGGAGCGCCGCTACGTGCCGGCGATGGACCGCCAGCTGCAGGCCTACTGGTTGCGCGAGTACACCAAGCTGCCGGCGTCGCAGCGGATCCCCGCGCTCGAGAAGTGGCTTGGCGGCAGCGACGACAAGGCGATCAACCGCGCGCTCGACAAGCTCGCCAAAACCAACCTGGGCATCACCGAGCAACGCCTGCGCCTGATGACGGCCAGCAGCGCCGAGCTGGAGAAGAGCAAGGACCCGGCGATCCAGTTCGCGGTGGCGATCATGCCGACCGTGCTGCAGTTGGAGAACGAAGGAAAGGCCCGTGCCGGCGACGCGCTGCTGTCGCGCCCGCTGTACCTGCAGGCGGTGGCCGATTACCGCAAGAGCAAGGGCCAGTTCGTCTATCCGGACGCCAACTCGTCGCTGCGTATCACCTTCGGCAACGTCACCGGCTACACCAGGCTCGACGGCAGCAAGCAGGCGCCGTTCACGCGCCTGGAGGAAGTCGCCGCCAAGGCCACCGGCCAGGATCCGTTCAATGCGCCCAAGGTGCTGCTCGATGCCGTCGCGGCGAAGAACTACGGTGGCCTGGCCGACAAGAAGCTCGGCACGGTGCCGGTGAACTTCCTGTCGGACCTGGACATCACCGGCGGCAATTCGGGTTCGCCGGTGCTCGACGCTCAGGGCAAGCTGGTCGGGCTCGCGTTCGACGGCAACTGGGAGTCGGTGAGCAGCAACTGGGTGTTCGATCCGGCGATGACGCGGATGATCTCGGTCGACCAGCGCTACATGCGCTGGATCATGCAGGAAGTCTATCCGGCGCCGCAGCTGTTGCAGGAAATCGGCCTGCCGCAGAAGAAGTGACCGGCACGTTTCACTCCTGCGTCGGAAGCTCGTAGTCGAACGTGTAGAAGTGCTTGCCGTCGGCGATGTCGATGATGATTCGTCCCGACAGGCCCCGCAGCTCGCCCGTGCCCGAATCGGGCACCACGTTCACCGTCAGCGTCGGCACGCCGCGGTCGAGGGTGCCGTTGTGCTGGGTGAGGAAGGCGCCGACGCGGCCATCGAGTGAGCCGCTGATGCGCTCGATGGCGACATAGGCCGCCGAGCCCTCGACCTCGGTGCCGACGGCGAGCATGTGCACCACCGCGGTTGCGTCGAGCGGGCCATGGAAGCGCTTGTCGAAACGGAAATGGCCGGCGACGACACCGTCGCCCAGATCGCAGCCGCTTTCGGGCGTGCGCTTGACCTCGAACTCGCCGTTCACCTGTCGTGCCATGGTCGTGCTCCTTGCAGGGGCCCTGATCCTCGCGCACCGGCGCGGCGGTTGCCAGTGCAACGGTTGTGCCGCCGCCGGCATTTGCCTAGGCTGCGGTGCTGCGTCCCCACACACAAGACACATGCGCATCCTATTAGCCCGTCACGGCGAGACGCCGTGGAATGCCGAAGGCCGCTACCAGGGCCAGGAAGACATCCCGCTGTCGCCGGTCGGCATTGGCCAGGCGCGTGCGCTTGGCGAGCGCCTGCGCGAACTCCCGATCACCCGTGCCGTCGCCTCGCCGCTGACCCGCGCGCGCCAGACCGCCGAGTTCGCCCTGGGCGAGCGCGACCTGCCGCTGACCCTCGATCCGGGCCTGATGGAAATCGCCCACGGCACCTGGGAAGGCCTGCTTGCCAGCGAAATCCGCGAGCGCGACGGCGAACGCCTGCAGGCCTGGCGCGACGCCCCGCACGAAGTGCTGATGCCGCAGGGCGAGTCGCTGCAGCATGTGTTCGACCGCGCCTGGCCGGCCTTCGCGCGCGCTGCCGAGGGGCTGGGCGATGGCGACACCCTGCTGGTGGTCGCCCACGATGCGGTCAATCGCGTGCTGCTGTGCCACGTGCTGGGCATCCCGCTGGCGCGGCTGTGGAGCTTCCGCCAGGCGCCCACCACCATCAACCTGCTCGAAGGCGCCGACGTCGACCACCTCGAGGTGGTGCGCCTGAACGACTGCAGCCACCACACGCTGCTGTTCGGAGAAGCCGTGCACCGGGCGCTGTAAGCGACGCGGACAGGCGATAATGCGGCGATGACCCGCACGCTTGCCGACTGGCTCGAATACATCGAGCGCATCCACCCCAAGACCATCGACATGGGCCTGGAGCGCATCGCCGAAGTAGCCGGGCGGCTGCGCCTCAAGCGCCCGGCGAAGAAGGTCATCACGGTCGGCGGCACCAACGGCAAGGGTTCGACGGTTGCCTTCCTCGAGGCGATGGCGCGTGCCGCGGGGCGCAAGGTCGGCGCCTACACCTCGCCGCACCTGCTCACCTACAACGAGCGCATCCGCATCGATGGCAAAGACGTTGGCGATACCGACCTCATCGCTGCGTTCGAGGCCATCGAGGCCGCACGCGTGGAGGCAACACGCGGCGAGGTCGCGCTGACCTATTTCGAGTACGGCACCCTGGCCGCGCTGTGGCTGTTCGAGCGCGCCGGGCTCGACCTGGCGATCCTCGAGGTGGGCCTGGGCGGGCGCCTGGATGCGACCAACCTGGTCGATGCCGATGTGGCGATCATCACCACGGTCGATCTCGACCACCAGGATTACCTCGGCGACGAGCGCGAGGCGATCGGCGCGGAGAAGGTCGGGATCGCGCGCATGGGCAAGGCCCTGGTGCTCGGTGACGACGACCCGCCGTCGAGCGTGCTCGGGCACGCCTACCGCATCGGCGCCTCGACCTGGCGGATCAGCAACGATTTCTTCTTCGAGGTGCTGCCGGTGGAGCTCGATGGCAACGGCCGTCCGCTGCCGCGGCGCTGGCGCTGGCGCGAAGTCGGTTTCCGCCTGGACCTGCCAATGCCGCGCCTGGTCGCACCCGTGCAGCTGCGCAATGCCGCCGTCGCCATTGCCGCATTGCGCGCGCTGGGCCGGACGGTGACGCGCCAGGCCATCATCGAAGGCATCGCCAGCGCCGACGTCCCCGGCCGCCTGCAGCGTGTCGATCGCGATGGCGTCGAGGTGGTGGTGGATGTCGGCCACAACCCGCAGGCGGCGCGCGCGCTGGCCGCCTGGCTGGCCGCCAATCCCGTGCCGGGTGCGGTCCACGCGGTGTATGCGGCGTTGAGCGACAAGGATGTGGCGGGCGTGGTCGATGCGATCGCTTCCCAGGTCGGGCACTGGCACCTGGCCGGCTTGCCCGGGCCGCGCGGTGGCAGCGCGCAGGCGCTGGTGGAGCGACTGCGGGACACGCACGCAGCGGCGGGCGCACGCCATGCAACAGTCGAGGAGGCATTACGCCAGGCGCATGCGCAGGCAGCCCCGGGCGATCGCGTGCTGGTGTTTGGTTCGTTCCACACCGCCGCCGCGGCGCTGGAATGGCTCGGTCACGACTGAACGGTGTGACGCGATTCGATTTCAGGCAACGGTCAGGGCAGGCGGCAAGGGTATAATTCGCGCGGCAATCCGCCTGCGGTGTGCGAGACCCGATGGAACCTGCCCTGAAACAGCGACTGATCGGCGCGACGGTACTGGTCGCGCTCGCGGTGATCTTCCTGCCCATGCTGATCAAGGGCCCGGCGCCCGAAAGCGGAGCCTCCGACGTTCCCCTCAAGCTGCCCGACGCTCCGCAGGGCGAGTTCGAGACGCGTGAGTTGCCGCTGGTGACCCCCGGCCAGGCGCCGCAGGGTGGCGCGGTCGGCATGGACGCTGGCGACGCCGACAGGTTGCCGACGGTCGACACCACGGCCACTGCGGCGGCCACTGCGACGCCGGATGCGGCGACCAGTTCCGCCGCGGGCACCGCCGGGGGCAACTACGCAGTGAGTTTCGGCAGCTACGCTTCGTCAGCGGACGCCGATCGCGTGGTCAAGGCGCTGGCCTCGGCGCAATTACCCGGTTACCAGGAAGCGGCGCCCGCCAGCGGCAGCCGCACCCTTTATCGCGTCCGCATCGGACCCTATGCCACGCAGGCCGAAGCCGAGGCCGCGCGCCTGCAGTCGGCGCGCGTGCGCAGCGACGTCGGCGCCAAGGTAGTGACGCTCGACGCCGACGCGGCCGACCCGGCTGCTGCCGCGCAGACCGCGGCTGTGGCGCCCGCGCCCGCCGTCTCGGCGCCGGTGCCGCTGGCCGACTCGACGCCGGCCACCCGGCCGGCGCCGCTGCCGTCGGAGCCTGCCAAGGCGGCCGTCACCAAGGCCGCTGTCACCAAGCCACCAGTCGAAGCGCCGGCCAAGCCCGCCGCCAAGCCTGCTCCGACCACGGTCGCCAGCGCTGCCCCGGTTGCCGCGCCGGCCCGTCCGGCCGCCGCCGATACCGGCTTCGCCGTCCAGCTGGGCGCCTTCGGCAGCGCCGAAGAGGCCGCCAAGTTGCGCGATCGGGCCCGCGCGGCCGGTTTCAGCGCCTTCGTCGAGCAGGTCCGAACCGACAAGGGCGTGCTGAACCGGGTCCGGGTCGGGCCGGTCGCCAGTCGCGCCGACGCCGACCAGCTCAAGGGTCAGGTCTCGGCAAAGCTGGGCGTCAGCGGCATTGTCCGACCGCATCCCTGACCCCATCTAGGCCAGGCAGACAGTGAGCGCAGCGCATGAGCGCGATTGACTGGGTGCTGCTGGCAGTGGTGGTGGCGTCGGCCCTGTTCGGGCTGATGCGCGGCTTTGTCGGCGTGCTGGCCTCGCTGGCCGCCTGGGTGCTGGCCGGGTGGGCGGCGTTCCGGTTCGGCGGGCAGGTGGCGCTGTTGTTCGCAGGCGACGGCGATGCCGGCCCAGGCGAACTGCTCGGTGGTTATGCACTGTGTTTCATCGGCGTGTTGATCGTGGTCGGCCTGGTGGGCTGGCTGGTGCGCAAGCTGGTGCAGTCGGTCGGCCTGTCCGGGCTGGACCGGATGCTGGGTCTGGCACTGGGCCTGGCGCGTGGTGCGTTCGTCGCCTGCGCGCTGGTGCTGCTGCTGGGTTTGACGGCGATGCCGCGCGAGGAACAATGGCAGCGTTCGCAGGTGGTGCCGGTGTTCGTGCCGGGCGCACAGTGGTTGCGGACCTGGCTGCCCGACTGGGTGGCCGCGCAAGTGGACCTGGATGGTCGTGACGAACTGCCGGCGCCGCAAGCGCCGGCGCATGAACCCGACCAGGCGCTGCCGGCGCCGGTCAGCGGGGCCTGACGGCCGCGCGCGCTACAACCCTTTTTACTCAGCAGGACTCATCACCATGTGCGGCATTCTCGGAATCGTCGGCCACAACGACGTCGCGGCGCAGCTCTACGACGGTCTGACGGTGCTGCAGCATCGTGGCCAGGACGCCGCCGGCATCGCCACCGCCAACGGCAGCAAGCTGCGCGTGCACAAGGGCAACGGCCTGGTCAACGAGGTCTTCGACGCCAAGGCGATGGCCCTGCTGGAAGGCCGCGTCGGCATCGGCCACTGCCGCTATCCCACCGCCGGCAGCGAAGGCTCCGACGAGGCGCAGCCCTTCTACGTCAACTCGCCATTCGGCATCGCACTGGCCCACAACGGCAACCTGATCAACACCGACGAGCTTCGTCGCGAGGTGTTCGAGCAGGACCGCCGCAACGTCAACACCGAGTCCGATTCGGAAGTGCTGCTCAATGTGTTCGCGCATGAGCTCGACACGCAGAAGGCGCTGAACCCGGAGGCCACGTTCCGCGCCATCGAGGGCGTGCACCGGCGCTGTGTCGGCGGGTTTGCGGTGGTTGCCACCGTGCTCGGCCTGGGCCTGGTCGCGTTCCGCGATCCCAACGGCATCCGTCCGCTGGTGCTGGGCAGGCGCCAGGGCAATGGTCAGGACGAGTACCTGGTTGCGTCGGAGTCGGTCGCCCTCGACCTGCTCGGTTTCGAACGCCTGCGCGACGTCCGCCCGGGCGAGGCGATCGTGATCACGCCACGCGGCGAGTTCTTCAGCCGCCAGTGCGCTGAACCGCGCCAGCACACGCCGTGCATCTTCGAGTACGTCTACTTCGCCCGTCCCGACTCGATGATGGACGAGGTCTCGGTGCACAAGGCGCGCATGCGCATGGGCCAGAAGCTCGGCGAGAAGATCCTGCGCCTGTGGCCGGACCACGACATCGATACCGTGATCCCGATCCCCGACACCTCGCGCGACGCGGCACTGGAAATCTCCAACGTGCTCGGCATCAAGTACCGCGAAGGCTTCATCAAGAACCGCTATGTCGGCCGCACCTTCATCATGCCGGGCCAGGGCGAGCGCGCGAAGTCGGTGCGCCGCAAGCTCAACCCGATCCCGCTGGAGTTCCGCAACCGCGTGGTGCTGCTGGTCGACGATTCGATCGTGCGCGGCACCACGTCCAAGCAGATCGTGCAGATGGCGCGCGATGCCGGTGCGCGCAAGGTCTACCTGGCCTCGGCCGCGCCGCCGGTGCGCTTCCCCAATGTCTACGGCATCGACATGCCGTCGGCCGAGGAACTGGTCGCGCACGACCGCAGCGACGACGAAGTGCAGAAGCTGCTCGGCTGCGACTGGCTGATCTACCAGGACCTGTCGGACCTGGAAGAGGCCGTGTCCGGTCCGAAGCACCGCATCGAGCATTTCGATTCGTCGTGCTTCAACGGCGAGTACGTCACCGGCATCGAGCCGGGTTACTTCGAGCGCATCAAGCAACTGCGTTCGGACGAAGCGAAAAAGACGCGGAGGGCCTGAGCCATGCACGAACTGCGCCGCATGATGATCCCCGACGACGAGAACGGCCAGGTGCTGCGGCAGATGCTCGACGACGGCGATGACCTCGACGTGCCGCGTGGCATCGAGTTCTTCCATGTGTTCGCCGAGGAGAGCGATGCCGAGGCGTTCATCGAAGCCGCCGCGGCATTGCCCGACCTGATGGTCGAGGACGCGGAAGTCGACGAGGAAGGCGTCTGGCAGGTGTGCGTGGTGCGCGTGATGGCGCCGTCGCACGCAGCCATTACCGCGCTGGAGTTGCAGCTGGGCGAGCTGGCCGAGTCGCACCGCGGCTATGCGGATGGCTGGGGCTGCCCGCCGGCGGACGAAACCTCGCACTGACACCGGCATGGCCTGCATGCCGAAACTGGCGCGCCGATGAGCGGCACGCTGTTCGCCGCCGCCCGTGCCTGCCTGGACGCGTCCACGCCGGACGACAAGCTGGCGTTGACTTTCGCCGCGGCCGAAGCCTTCGCCCGCGGCGAACTGGTCATCGATGAGGCGGCGCCTGCGCCGGAGCCAATCCGGATGCCCGGGCGCCCGGAGCGCCCGCTGCTGGTGCATCCGCGCGATCTGCCCAAGCGCGGCTTCGGCACGGTCGACGGACGTGCGGCGTTCATCCACGCCATCGCCCATATCGAGTTCAACGCGATCGACCTGGCGTGGGATGCGGCTTACCGTTTTCGCGGGATGCCATTCGGGTTCTACGCCGACTGGGTAGGCGTGGCCGCCGACGAGGCGCGCCACTTCGCGATGTTGCGTGCGCGCCTGCGCGAGTTCGATCGCGACTACGGCAGTTTCGATGCACACAACGGTCTGTGGGAAATGGCCGAGAAGACCGCGCACGACGGTCTGGCGCGCATGGCGCTGGTGCCGCGCGTGCTGGAAGCGCGCGGCCTGGACGTGACGCCGGCGATGATCGTCAAGCTGCGTTCGCTTGGCGACGATGCCACTGCCGAAATCCTGGAGGTGATCCTGCGCGAGGAAGTGGCGCATGTCGCCGCGGGGTCACGCTGGTTCCGCTGGTACTGCGAACGCGCCGGTATCGAGCCCGCGCCGAGGTTCCGGGAGCTGCTCGGCGAGTACGCGCGGGCGGTGCTGTACGGGCCGTTCAATCATGCCGCGCGCAGTGCGGCCGGATTCGATGACGAGGAGCTGGCGGCGCTGGAGAAACTGGCGGGGTAGGGGCCTTCTGCGGCAGACGACATCCTGTCTTTATGCCGGGCGCGGGACATCCATGTCCCGCTGCTACGCAATCCCCGGCGCGGTGGACGCCGCTCCGGCGATTCGTTTCATGGTCTTCGTCTGAAAGCCGTCATTCCCGCGAAGGCGGGAACCCGGTGACTTGGGGGTGATGTCAGCCAATCGTCTGCAGGTCGTACCCATCCGCGCTCACGCGCAGCACCGAGCCCTGGTCGTACCAGTCGCCCAGAACGATGCGCAGGCAGGCGTGGCCGTCGACTTCGAGTTCGTGCATCGCCGGGCGGTGGGTGTGGCCGTGGATGATCGTCTCGATGCCGAAGCGGCTGATCGTGCTTTCCACCGTCGCCGGCGCGACGTCGGTGATCGTTTCCATCGTGCCCTGGGTCTTCAGGCCGCTCTGGTGCGCCTTGCTCGCGGCGCGTGCCTGCTGGGCGAAGGCGATGCGTGCCGCCAGCGGCTGCGAGAGGAACTGTGCTTGCCAATGCGGATTGCGCGTCTGCGTGCGGAACTGCTGGTAGGCGACATCGTCGGTGCACAGCAGGTCGCCGTGCATCAGCAGGGTGGGGCGGCCGTACAGCACCACCACCGTCGGATCGGGCAGGATGCGCGCGCCGGCGCGGCGGGCGAATTCCTCCGCGACCAGGAAATCGCGGTTGCCGCGGATGAAGTACACCGGCACGCCCGAGTCGTGCAGCGCCCGCAGCTCGCCGGCGACGAAGGCGCCGGTTTCGGACGGGTCGTCGTCGCCGACCCAGGCCTCGAACAGGTCGCCAAGGATGTACAGCGCGTCGGCGCCACGGGCTTCGTTGCGGATGAACTGGCCGAACAGCTCGGTGATCTGCGGACGCTCGGCGTCCAGGTGGAGGTCGGAGATGAACAAGGTGGTCATGGTGTGATTCTAGGGCACGGGCTTGTGGCTGAGGCCGGGCGATGCTTCGACTTCGTGCCTGCGGCGCTGCGTTCTGGACGAACGGTTGCCCGGTTCGGTCGCCGGGCCGCCACTCCGGTAAAATCCCCGTTTTCCGCCGTACCCCGAGCCCCGCATGAGCTGCCGCACCCGTTTCGCCCCCAGTCCGACCGGCTACCTGCACATCGGCGGCGCTCGCACCGCGCTGTACTGCTGGCTGGAAGCGCGGCGCCGTGGCGGGCAGTTCATCCTGCGCGTGGAGGACACCGACCGCGAGCGCAGCACCCAGGAGGCGATCGACGCCATCCTGCAGGCGATGGACTGGCTCGGGCTGGATTACGACGAGGGCCCGATCTACCAGACCCAGCGCCTGGATCGTTACCGCGAGGTCGCCGAGCAGATGATCGCGGCCGGCACCGCCTACTACGCCTACGAGACCAAGCAGGAGCTCGAGGCGATGCGCGAGGCCGCCATCGTCGCCGGCGACAAGCCGCGGTACAACGGCGCCTACCGTGAGCGCAAGGAAGGCTATCGCGACGATCCCAACCGCGTCATCCGCTTCAAGAATCCGTATGACGGCGTGGTTGCCTGGGACGACAAGGTCAAGGGCCGCATCGAGTTTGCCAATGGCGAGCTCGACGACCTGGTGATCTTCCGATCCGACGGCTATCCGACCTACAACTTCGCAGTCGTGGTCGATGACCTGGACATGGGCATCACCGATGTCGTGCGCGGCGACGATCACGTCAACAACACCCCGCGCCAGATCAACATCTATCACGCACTGGGCGCGGAAGTGCCGCACTTCGCCCACCTGCCGATGATCCTGGACCCGGAAGGCGCCAAGCTGTCCAAGCGCACCGGCGCCGCCGACGTCATGCAGTACCGCGACATGGGCTACCTGCCGCACGCGTTGCTCAACTACCTGGTGCGTCTGGGCTGGTCGCACGGCGACCAGGAAGTGTTCTCGATCGCGGAGATGACCGGACTGTTCGATCTCAAGGACGTCAATTCCAAGGCTTCGCGCCTGGATCCGGCCAAGCTCGGCTGGTTGAACCAGCAGTACCTGAAATCCGACGATCCGGCCGAGGTCGGCGAGCATCTGCTGTGGCATCTGCGCGAGCAGGGCTACGACCTCGACAAGGGACCGGCGGCCAAGGATGTCGTTATCGCCCTGCGCGACCGCGTGCAGACCCTCAAGGAGATGGCCGAGCGCGCCGCGGTGTGGTTCCAGCCGCTGACGCAGTACGACGATGCCGCTGTCGCCAAGCACCTGGTCGCGACGGCGCGCGCGCCGCTGGCCGATGCGCGCGAGCGCCTGGCCGCGCTCCCGCAGTGGAGCGCCGACAGCGTGTCGGCGGCCCTGCACGAGACTGCCGCGGCGCTCGGCATCGGCATGGGCAAGGTTGCCCAGCCGCTGCGCGTGGCCGTCACCGGCACCCAGGTCAGTCCGGACATCTCCCATACCGTCTACCTGGCGGGGCAAGGCGAGGCGGTGGCGCGCATCGACGCAGCCCTTGCAAAACTGCCGGCCGGGGCCTAAATCAGGGTCATCCCTGACGATCCGCCGATGAGCCAACACGACCACGCCTGCACCGACCCCAAGCACCACGTCCACGATGGCGACGCCTTCGTGCAGGAGGTGGAGCGGTCGTGCGAGCAGCGTGGCCTGCGGCTCACGCCGATCCGCGCGCATGCGTTGCGCCTGATTGCCGATGCGGGCCGGCCGGTCAAGGCCTATGAACTGCTCGATCAGATGAAGGCCACGCACGATGCCGCGGCACCGCCGACGGTGTACCGCGCCCTCGACTTCCTGCTCGAGCACGGCTTCATCCACAAGCTCGCTTCGATCAACGCCTTCGTCGGCTGCCACCATCCGGGCGCGGCGCAGCACGCGGTGCCGTTCCTGATCTGCGACCGATGCCAGTCGGCGACCGAGCTGGAAGACGAGCGCATCGTCGAGCTGCTCGATTCGCGTGCACGCGCGCTGGGGTTCACCGCCCAGGCGCAGACGCTGGAAGTGCACGGCGTCTGCGCGAACTGCGCGGGTAAGGAAGCGGCCTGAGCTGGGCCGCAGCAGGCGCGAGTTGAATGGATCCCGGCGTTCGCCGGGATGACGGTGGGGGTCGAGTCACTGGGTTCCCGCCTTCGCGGGAATGACGTGCTGGCGTCAGAAGAACGCGCGCACGCCGAAGGCGACGCCGCGGCCCGGAAGCGGGGCGACGTCCTTGAGGAATGACGTGTGCACGCGCGCTTCCTCGTCGAGCAGGTTGCTGCCATCGGCGAACAGTTCCCATGCGTTTCCGGCGGCGGTGTCGCGGTGCCAGGCCACGTGCGCATCGACCAGGGTGTAGCCGGGCGTCGCGCTTTCGAACTCGGCCACGTCGTCCTGTTTGGCGTAACGCACCGCGCCCATCGACGCGCGCCAGCGGCCCAGTTCCCAGCGCAGCTCACCACCGATACGGCCGGGGGCGATGCGCGGCAGGTTGCCGCCACGGGCGAGGTCGACCGTGTACTCGTCGCTGTGATCGCCATGCGGCACCGAGAAGCTCAGCTCGCGCGTGCCGCTGCCGCTGAGTTCGCCGTGGACGATGTCGCCGAACACGCGCGCTTCCCAGGTGCCGCTGTTGTTGTCGGCGAAGTTCCAGCTGGCTTCGGCTTCGCCGCCGTTGAAGCGGGCGTTGTCCTGGGTCCACACGCGCACCGGGCCATCGACGTCCTCGACGCCGGTGTCGGCCAGGTAGATGAAGTCGTCATAGCGGACGTGGTAGAGCGACGCGCCGAGCTTGAACGGCCCGTTGTGCCAGTGCAGTCCGACCTCGGCGCGATTGGCAGTCTCCACATCCAGGTTCGGCGATCCCAGTTCGATGCTCGAGGTGGCGACGTGGAGGCCGTCGGAGTAGAGCTCTTCGGACGTCGGCGAGCGCTGCGCGCGGTCCAGGCCGAACGAGAGGTGCCAGGACTGGTTGATGTCCCACTTCAGCGCGGCCGACAGGCTGCTGGTGTTGAAGTCGCGATCGGGGCCGATCGCGATCGCGTCATCGACGTCGATGCGGTTGCGGTCGATGCGCGCGCCCAGCTCCGCCTTGACCGGGCCGTAGGCATGCTGGCCCAGCCAGAACAGGCCGGCGTCGTTCGACTTCGACGGCGGCACGAAGGCTTCGGCGCCGATCGCTTCGAAGTCGCGCTGGCCCCATTGCAGGCCCACTGCGCCGTCCCAGCCGAGCAGCGGCTCGTGGACGAGTTCGATGCGTCCTTCGGTGCTGGTGTTCTCGAAGATGGTGCCGGTTTCCTCGCCTTCGAATTCGGTGTGGGTGTATTCGGTGCGTGCGACCTTTGCCCGCAGCGACTTGAACGGGCCGAGGTTGTCGAGGCCACCGCGCAGTTCGTAGCGGTGCTGGTCCATCGAGATGGTGACCGGCCCTTCCTCGCCTTCGTGCGTGGCGCCGGGGATGCCGTATAGCGTGTTGAACAGGCTGGCGCCGACGCCGACGAAGCCGCGGCTGCCGATCCAGGTCACGCCAAGTGCGCCACTGTCGGTGCGCACCGCGCTGTTGGGCAGCGTGCCCTTGTCGGCCGGATCCGGCGTTTCGCCCTCGGCCGCCATGCGCTGCGCGCTCTCGGGGTAGCCGGGGATGTCGTAATTACCGGTCTCGCGGTGCAGGCCATCGGCGTGGATTACGAAACCGCCACCGGACGACGTGCCATCGAGGCGGAACATGCCGCTCTTCTCGTCGTTGACGGTATTGCCACGCACCTCGGCGCGGCCCTGCAGCGGCTCATCGGTCACCGCCTCGGGAATGCGGCCATCGACGACGTTGACCGCGCCACCGATGGCACCGCTGCCATAGAGCAGGGTCGCCGGGCCCTTGAGCACCTCGATCTGGTCGGCCAGGAACGGCTCGACGCTGACAGCGTGGTCGACGCTGACCGTGGACACGTCGCCGGACCCCAGGCCGTCGCTGAGCACCTGCACGCGCGCACCGTCGAAGCCGCGCACGATCGGCCGGCCGACGCCGGGGCCGAAGTACGACGATTGCACGCCGGGTAGCTTGCTGACGGTCTCGCCGATCGAGTTCGCCTTGACCTCGTCGAGCTTCTCGCCAGACAGCACCTCGACCGGGCGCGCCAGATCCTCCGCGGTGCCCGCCAGCGGGGTCGCCTTGACCTCGACGCCGGCCAGGTCGGTGGTCTGGTGGTCGTGCTGGTCGGGGACTTCATCGGCCGGCTGGGCGGCCTGGGCGGCGAGGGGGAGGGCCATGGCCAAGGCCAGGACAAGGGGGAGGCGGCGGGGCATGCAGCGGTTTGGCATGGGTTCGGGTAAAGTGGCGTGGCGGATTCCGTGGAATGTTATATTATAACAATCCACACTTCTGCACTCCCCCGGAAGTCATGCTCATGCCGCCCATCCGCCCCCGCAGCCTGATCGACCGCCTCGGCGCCTTTGGCTCGCTGCTGTGCGCGATCCACTGCGCGCTGTTGCCGGTGCTGATTGCGACGTTGCCGTCGCTGGGCGTTGCGACATGGCTGGGAAGCAGCTTCGAGGCCGGGTTCGTGATCTTCGCCACCTCCCTGGGGCTCTTCAGCACGCTCTCGGGCTACCGCCGCCACCATGGCCTGCGCGCGTTGTCGCTGGTCGTGCCGGGCCTGCTGCTGCTTTGGCTGGGCGTGATGTTCCGCCCGCTGCACGAAAGCGTGATCCCACACGCCATCGCGATGACGCTGGGCGGCACGCTGGTGGGTCTGGGCCACCTGGCGAATCTGCGCCTGAACCACGGCCACGTTCATGACGCGAGCTGCGTGCATTAGTTTGAATGCTGCGCATTCAAAGCCAATCCCAAAATTTGCGGGGCAAATTTAGGGCCCCCGCTGTCGCCTCCCGATCCCCGCCCCTGCCGGGGCGCCCCCTTACCAAGGGGGCTCTGGTGCGGTTGGGGCGTGTCATCCCGGCGTATGCCGGGATCCAGGCTCGGGCGCTCGGTGGAGCGTGCCGTGGGAAATGGGGGGCGGGGGCGGGCCCGTGCTAAACTTTGCGGCCGCGCATTCTTATAACGCCGCACCTGTGTGCGGATTTTCGATAGTTCCAGGAGCACGACCATGGGTAAAGGCGACCGCAAGACCGCCAAAGGCAAGCGCTACAACTCCAGCTACGGCAACGCCCGCAGCAGCTCGACCGTGACCAAGGCCACCGGCAACGCCGCTGCGCCGGTCGCCAAGAAGGCGACCAAGACCGTGGCCAAGGCCCCGGTTGCCAAGAAGGCGCCTGCCAAGAAGACCGCTTCCAAGGAATAAGCGCCCCGGCGCTGGTTCCAAACAAAAAAGCCCCGCTCCGGCGGGGCTTTTTTGTTTTCAGCTGCCCAAGACCGTGCCTCGACGCACCCAAGCGCTGTCCCTGCGGACAGCGCCATCCCGAAGCCGAGCCGCATCAACGCATCAGCGTGAAGTCGCCGCCTTCTCCACCGCAGTCCACACCCGCAGCAGGTTGCCGCCGAGGATCTTGCGGATGTCCGCATCGGAATGGCCGCGCTTCTGCAGACCGGCAACCAGGTTCGGATAGTCCGCAACCGATTGCAGCTCGGCCGGCAGATTGCCGCTGACGCCATCGAAGTCCGAACCGATGCCGACGTGGTCGATGCCGATCAGCTTCACCGCGTAGTCGATCTGGTCCAGCACCGCGTCGATGTGCGTGACCGGCATCGGGTGCGCGTCCTTCCACGCCTTCTCGAAGTCGTCCTTCGAGCGCGCCGGCTTGCCGGCAGCCACCAGCGCCGCATTCTCGCGATCGAAATCCGCCTCGGCCTGGAACGAAGCCTGCAGATCCGACGCCGCCTTGGCATCGATGAAGCCGGTGCCGAACACCAGCTGCACCACACCGCCCTCGGCCGCGACCGCCTTGGCCAGCTCATCGCTGATGTTGCGCTCGAAGCCCGGCGTGAAGTGGCGCATGCCCGAGTGGCTGGCGATCACTGGCACGTCGGTCACGTCCAGCACATCGCTGATCGCCTCGTCCGACAGATGCGACACATCGACCATGATGCCCAGGCGATTCATCTCGGCGACCACCTTCTCGCCGAACGGACTCAACCCGCCCCACTTCTTCTGCAGCGCATAGGACGAATCGCTGATGCGGTTGTTGGCGCTGTGGGCGAGCGTGATGTAGCGCACGCCGCGCTGGTGGAACAACGCCAGCTGCGACAGATCGGCGCCGATCGGCGCACCGTTCTCCATGCCCAGCGCCAGCAGCACGCGACCGCCGCTGCGCAGGCGCGCGACATCGGCCGGCGAGGTGAGCTTGGCGAACTGGTCCGGGTGCCGGCCGACCATGGCCTCGACCGCGTCGATCTGGGTGTTGGCGACCTGCCATGCCGTGCCGGCGTTGTCCTCGTCGGGCGAGGTGTAGATCGACATGAAGGCGATGTCGAGCCCGCCCTGGCGCGCACGCGGATAGTCGAACTCCTTGGCGGGCGTCGCCTTGCCCAGATCGTCCCAGTGCGACATCAGCTCGCTCGGCGCATCGATGTGCGTGTCGACGATGATCGCGTCCTGGGCCAGCCGCTGCGCAGCGTCGTTGTTGGCGGCCAGCGCGGGCGCTGCGGCAATGGACAGGGTAAGGCCGAATACGAACGGAAAACGCATGATTTCTCCCCAGAACGTGCGTGAACGAATACGGGCGGAGTCGCCCGCATGGATGCCGATAGTGGTAACGATGCTCAGATGACGCGATGCCCGCCTGCGTGCACGGCCTGTGCGAGGCGGCCACCGAGCCAGTAGCACAGCTCGGCGGGATGATGGACGTTCCACAGTGCGAAGTCGGCGCGCGCACCCACGCGGAGCACGCCGCGGTCGTGCAGGCCAAGCGCGCGCGCGGCGTTGACGGTGGCGCCACGCAGCGCTTCCTCGGGCGTCAGGCGGAAGTGCGAGCAGGCCAACTGCATCGCCTGGCGCAACGACTGCAGCGGCGAAGTGCCAGGATTGCAGTCAGTGGCGACCGCCATCGGCACGCCGAGTTCGCGGAAGGCATCCAGCGGCGGCAAGCGGGTTTCGCGCAGCACGTGGAAGGCGCCCGGCAGCAGCACCGCGACGGTGCCGTGGGCCGCCATCGCACGAACGCTCTGGAGGCTGGTGTGTTCGACATGGTCGGCCGAGAGGCCATCGAACGAAGCCGCCAGGGCCGCGCCGCCGAGGTCGCTGAGCTGGTCGGCGTGCAGCTTGACCGGCAGGCCGAGCGAACGAGCGACTTCGAACAGCTTGCGCGTCTGCGCAGGGCTGAAGCCGATGCCTTCGCAGAACGCATCGACCGCATCGACCAGCCCGTCGGCGTGCAGTCGCGGCAACCATTCGATCGCCGCGTCGATGTAGTCGTCGCTGCGCCCGGCGTACTCCGGCGGCAGCGCATGCGCGGCCAGGTAGGTCGTGCGCACGCCGACGCCCAGCTGTTCCAGGCGCCGGGCAACGCGCAGCATCTTGCGTTCGTTGTCGAAATCCAGGCCGTAGCCGGACTTGATCTCCAGCGTGGTCACGCCGTCGGTGATCAGTGCGTGCGCGCGCGGCAGCGACTGCCTCAGCAGTTCGCTCTCATCGGCGGCGCGGGTGGCGGCGACGGTGGAGAGGATGCCGCCACCTGCGCGGGCGATGTCTTCGTAGCTGGCGCCCTGCAGGCGCAGTTCGAACTCGCGCGCGCGGTCGCCGGCGAACACCAGGTGGGTATGGCAATCGACCAGTCCCGGCGTGATCCAGCCCGTGCTCTCGATCACCTCACGGGCCAGGCGCTGCGGGGCGTCGGGCAGGTCGGCGCGGGGGCCGACGAAGGTCAGCAGGTCGTCCTTCCAGGCCAGCGCGCCGTCGATGATTTCCGCATAGCCCCGTGGCGAATCCAGGGTGGCCAGGGAGGCGCCGAGGACGATGCCGTCCCAGGCCTGATGGGTGCTTGCGGTCATGCAGCGATTCTAGCCACGTTTGCGCGGCCGCAGCAGTCGCGCCCGACGATTCGCCAACGCCACCCCGGCGGGCGACAATCGAGACCATGAAGACCCTCGACGCCGCGATGTTGTGGACCCCGGACGGCTGGCAGGCCGATGCCGGTTTCGTCATCGACGACCAGGGCCGCATCGCCGCGGTCGAGGGCGCCGAACCC
Source organism: Lysobacter sp. 05T417 (assembly GCF_056396405.1). Taxonomy (NCBI): domain Bacteria; kingdom Pseudomonadati; phylum Pseudomonadota; class Gammaproteobacteria; order Lysobacterales; family Lysobacteraceae; genus Lysobacter; species Lysobacter sp. 05T417. Next base: position 25,199 of record NZ_JBFTLK010000008.1, read on the forward strand.
ACCGCCAGTGCAAGCTGGGTCGTGCCCGGCATCGCCAACCTGCACTCGCACGCATTCCAGCGGGCGATGGCCGGCATGGCCGAGCGCCAGACCAATCCGGAGGATTCGTTCTGGACCTGGCGCGAGACCATGTACCGGTTCGCCGCGCGCTTCAGCCCGGAGCTGCTGCATGCCGTGGCGGCCCAGCTCTATGCGGAAATGCTGGAGGCCGGCTACACCACGGTCTGCGAGTTCCACTATCTGCACCACGCGCCGGACGGCCGGCCCTACGACGACCCGGCGGCGATGTCGCGCGCGCTGATCGCGGCCGCGCGTGAAACCGGCATCCGCCTGACCCTGCTGCCGGTGCTGTACATGACCGGCGGCTTCGACGGCCGCGCCCTGGGCGAGCGCCAACGCCGGTTCGGGCACGACCTCGATGCCTATCTGCGGTTGATCGACACGCTGTGCGAGGAGGCCGGTCCGGACCTGCACATCGGCTGCGCCCTGCACAGCCTGCGTGCGGTACCGGCCGATGCGATGGCGGCGGTGCTGGCCGCGCTGCCGCCGGCGATGCCGGTGCATATCCACATCGCCGAACAGGTCGGCGAGGTGCAGGACTGCCTGGCGATCCGCAACGCCCGCCCGGTCGAATGGCTGCTCGATCACGCCGCCGTCGACGCGCGCTGGACCCTGGTCCACGCCACCCACCTGACCGCCGCGGAGGTGCAGGGCATTGCCCGCAGCGGCGCCACGGTGGCGATCTGTCCGACCACCGAGGCCAACCTCGGAGATGGCCTGTTCCCGCTGCGCGACTTCCTTGCTGCAGGCGGACGCTGGGGCATCGGCTCGGATTCGCATATCTCGGTGTCGCCGGTCGAGGAGCTGCGCTGGCTCGAATACGGGCAACGCCTGATCACCCGTCATCGCAATATCGCCGTGCGGCCGGCATCGCCAAGCGTGGGCGAGACCCTGTTGAAGGACGTGTCCGCGAGTGCGCGCCAGTCCACCGGACACGCCATCGGCCAGCTCGCGGCAGGCGGGTTCGCCGACGCGGTAGTGCTCGACACCGACGCGCCGGCGTTGTTCGGGCTGACACCGGGCGATGCGATCGATCGCTGGATCTTCAGCGGCAACCGCAACCTCGTGCGTGACGTGCATGTCGGCGGGCGACGCGTGGTCGAAGGGGGACATCACCTGCACCGCGCCACGATTGCCGCGCGCTACCGTTCGGCGATGGCGCGGTTGCTGGCGTAGCGCGAGAGCGCACCCCTACGCGGGCGCGCCGAAAAGGTCGAGGCTGGCGCTTTGAGAGATGGTGGGCAGCGCGCCTTCCATCTGCAGCAGGAACTGCTTGGTGGGCAGGCCGCCGCCGAATCCGGTCAGGCTGCCGTCGCTGCCGATCACGCGGTGGCAGGGCAGCACCAGCGGCAACGGATTGCGGCCATTGGCGGCGCCCACCGCGCGCACCGCGGCCGGTTTGCCAATGCGTTGCGCCAGCTGCGCGTAGCTGATCGTCGCGCCGTAGGGGATCGCCGCCAGCGTTTGCCAGACCTTGCGCTGGAACGGCGTGCCTTGCGGCGCCAGTTCCAGTTCGAAATCGCGACGCTTGCCGGCGAAGTACTCGTCGAGCTGGCGCGTGGCCAGGCGCAGCAGCGCATTGTCGCCTTCGCGCCACTGAGCATTGCGTCGCATCGGATGGCGGGGCGTGTGGAATTCGATCAGGTGCAGGCCGTCATCGCTCGCTGCCAGCAGCAGCGGGCCGACCGGGCTGGCGATGGTGGTGTGCACGATCATGGCGTCGCGCCCGCCGATGGCGCGCCGCGGCGTCGGGTCGCGGTCGTCTTGCCCGCAGGTGCAGCAACCTTGGCAACCTTCGTCACCGGTGGCAGCGGTTGCGTCATGGTATTGCGCCACAGGTGGAACACGGCGTAGCCGCGCCACGGACGCCAGGCCTGCGACTCGAGGTTCAGCGCCTTCGCGGTCAGGCGCGAGCCGTCGCCGGGGACCGCGCGTTGCAGCACCAGGTCCTCGGACGGGAAGGCGTCGGGATGGCCAAGCGCGCGCAGGGCGATGTACTGCGCCGTCCATGGTCCGATGCCGGGCAGCGCCACCCAGCGTGCGGTGAAGTCGTCGAGCGTGCGCTCGGCGCGGAAGTCGACGCGGCCGTCGAGCAGTGCGCGCGCCACCGTGTGGATCGTCGCGGCGCGTGCGCGGGTCATGCCGATCGCACTGAGGTCGGCGTCGGCCAGTGCCTGCGGCGTCGGGAACAGGTGTTCCAGGCCGGGTGCGAACGGATGCGGCAGCGGTTGCCCGAAGCGTTGCGCCAGGCGTGCGGCGACGGTGCGCGCAGCCGCCACGCTGACCTGCTGGCCGATGATCGCGCGCATGGCGATCTCGAAGCCGTCCCAGCCGCTGGGCAGGCGCAGGCCCGGGCGCCTGGCCAGCAGCGGGGCCAGGCGCGGGTCGGCTGACAGTGCTGCGGAAATCGCTTGCGGATCGGCGTCCAGATCGAACATGCGGCGCAGCCGCTGCACGATTTCCAGCAGGCGCGACGACGCCGGACCGTGCAGTTCCAGCTTCAGCGCATGCTCGCCGCCGGGCCAGGCACTGACGCGCAGCCAGCCGGCCTGTTCGATCGGACCGATCACGCGCGAATAGCTGTGCGCATCGACGACTTCCACGCCCGGCAGGGCGCGGCCGCGGAGGAAGTCGAGCATCGCTTCGAGGTCATACGGAGGCCGATAGCCCAGCCGCAGCGTCAGCGCCTGGCTGCGGTCGTGGCGTTCGTGGTCGCGCTGCTTGCGCAGGTCGCGTGGCGCCATGCGGTAAGCGGCGCGGAAGGCGTCGTTGAAACGGCGCAGGCTGCCGAATCCCGAAGCGAGCGCGACTTCGGTGATCGGCAGTGTCGTCTCGGTCAGCAACTGCTTGGCGAACAGCAGGCGGCGGGTGCCGTGCACGCCCATGGGCGCCACGCCGACGCGTTCGACGAACAGGCGTCGCAACTGCCGTTCGCCGAGACCGACGCGCTCGGCCAGCGCCGACAGCGGTTGTTCGGAAAGCGCGCCGTCATCGATCAGCTTCAGTGCCCGCGCCAGCGCGGCATCGCCGCGACGCCAGCTGCCGTCGTCCGGCGACAGCTCCGGCCGGCAGCGCAGGCAGGGGCGGAATCCGGCGGCCTCGGCTGCCGCGGCGTGGCGGTAGTAGGCCACCTTCTTCGCCATCGGCGCCGGGCAGACCGGGCGGCAATAGATGCGCGTGCTCGGCACGGCGGTGAAGAACAGTCCGTCGAAGCGCGGGTCGCGGCTCTTGCGGGCCTGCTCGCAGACCTGCCAGTCGGGAAGGACGTCGGAATGGCTGGGGGGCGTCGTCGTCATGGTTGCAGGCTAGCACCGCCGAACGGGGCGGACTGGCCGGATTCGGACATCGACGTGGCAGGCCCGCGCAGGCCTCCTTCCGGGGCGGTCATGCCGTGAGTGGGCACGCCGTCAGTGGGCGCGCGCCTCGCGCAGCGCCGGCAGCAACGTGGCCGGGTCGCCGTCGTTGGGCGCGGCCGGGATCTGCAGCAGCCGCGTCAGCAACGGATAGACATCGACGTTGTCGAACGCCGGCAGCACCGCGCCAGTGCGGAACGAAGGGCCGCGTGCGAGGAAGATCGCGCGCATCGATGGCAGCGCCGGATCGAAGCCATGCGATCCGCGGGTGATGGCGGCCGGTCGTTGCGCGAGCTTTTCGCGTGGCAATGCGTCCCAGCCTTCATGCATCTGGCAAACGATTGGCGGTACCCGCGGATTGCTGCCGTAGCGCCAGCGTGCGGGCAGTCCGGCCTTGCGCCAGCAATCGTATTGCGCATGCGCACCGAGCAGGCGCGCTGCGACAAATGCCTCGCGACCGGGCTTTGGGGCAATGCCGATCGACTGGCCGATCGAGACGACGGTGGCGTCGTCCGGCGCGACCATGTCTTCGACGGCGATGGCATGCCCGGGGCCGACGTTGGCCATGCCGTGGTCGGACACCACGATCAGATCGATGCGATCGAGTTGTCCGCGCGCAGCCAGCTCATCGAGCAGGTGGCCGATGGCCATGTCTATCGCGACGATGGCCTGGCGGACCTGCGGCGAGTCCGGGCCGTGGTCGTGCCCGGCCACGTCGAGCTGGTCGAAGTACAGCGTTGCCAGTTGCGGTCGTGTCGCCGCCGGTTCGGCGAGCCATGCCAGGACCTGCTCGACGCGGGCGTTGGCACTGAGGTCCTTGTCGAACGGCAGCCAGCGCTGCGGACGGCGGCCCTGGATCGCCGCTTCGCTGCCCGGCCAGAACATCGTCGCCGTGCGCAGCCCGGCCTTGTCGGCGCCGACCCAGATCGGCTCGCCGCCCCACCACTGCGCAATGGCCACGGCATCGCGATCGGCCGCGTGGAAGGTGCCAAGCCCGTCGTCCCACATGCTGTTGTGGACGATGCCGTGGTGGTCCGGGCGCAGGCCGGTGACCAGGGTGTAGTGGTTGGGAAAGGTCAGCGACGGGTAGGACGGATTCATCCACCGCGCGCGCACCCCCTGTGCGGCGATTCGCGCCAGGTTCGGGGTGATGCCGCGGTCGAGGTAGTCGGCGCGGAAACCGTCGATCGACACCAGCAGCAGGGCATTGGCCTGTGCGGCGGACGGGGCTGACGGCGCCGCCGGCAATGCGCGCGGCGGCGGAGTGGAGCAACCGGCCAGGATCGTGGCAAGGAGGAGGGTCAGGCAGGCGGCCGCGGCCGCGAAACGGTTCGAAGGCATCGGCCGATGATAGCCAGCCCGTGTTGCGGCAGGACTTCGGCGGCACTCTGGAATGAGTCGGCATGACCTCGGCATGACTTTCGTCGCTGGTCCGCGGCGGCGACCTTGCCGATAGTGGCGCCTGGTTCCGGGAGCGTCGTCATGAAGCCACTCGCAGGCCGTGCAGGCATGGCCCTGTTCTTCGTTCTCGCAAGCGCAACCGCCGTAGCCGGGCAGCCGCCGGGCAAGCCTGTGCCCGCGGTGCAGTTGAGCGGCGAGGAATGCGGGGTCTGGGCACGCGAGCTGAGCTTTGCCCGATCGGTGGCCGAGCACGATGCCGTTGCCTTTGCCTCGCACGTGGAAGCCGATGCGGCGTTCGGCGCGAGCGGCCCGGAACCGACCCGCGGCCGCGACGAGATCACCCGGCGCTGGGGCGCGATCATCGATGGCAAGCGCGTCAGGCTGGACTGGTATCCGACCCGCACCACCATCGGCGGCGTCGGCGACATCGCCTGGTCGAGCGGGCCGTCGCTGTTCGAAGACCCCGATCCCAAGGCGGAGCATCGCTACCGGATAGGCGACTTCCACTCGGTCTGGCACCGCGGCGCGGACGGCCAGTGGCGGGTGCTGTTCGACGATGGCAGCGAGCCGCGACCGGTCAGCGAGGCCGAGGCCGTGGCGTTCCGTGAAGGCCGCCGGACGATCTGTCCACAAGCCTGACGAAGGACTGAATGGTCACGCGGTGGCCGCCACCCGGCTGCCATGGCGGGCGTATCGTGGAATCGCGGCAATGCCGCCGCCCTGTCGCTGGCACGATGCCAAAGGTGATGCCATGAAGCGCATGTCCCGCACTTTGATTGCGGTGAGCATTGCTGGTCTGCTCGCTGCTTCGTTCGCAGTTCCCGCGCAGACCGCCGCGACGCAGGCCGCTCCGGCGCAGGCCGCTCAGGCGCAGAGCGCCTCCGGGCACAGTGAAGCGGTTGCCGCCCAGGACGCACCTGCGGACAAGTCCGAGCTGCAAACGCCATCCAACTGCCTGCAGTCCACCGGTTCGCGCATCCGCCCGGTCGATCGCAAGACCGGCAAGCCACTGTGCAACCAGGGGCCAGGACGCAGCTATGCGCGCAGCGACATCGACCGCACCGGCCAGACCGACATCGCCGACGCCTTGCGTCACCTCGATCCGTCGATCTACTAGGCCGTGAAGTCGTCGCTGCCGGTTGTCATGGCGCTCGCTGCATGGCTGGCGGCGACGAGCGTGCATGCGCAGTCGAACTCGTTGCAGCCGCCGCCGCTGGTCGCGCCGATACCGTCGCCCACCTCGCCGGTGAGCAGCAAGCCCACGCGCGCTGGCAGCGACGCCGCCAAGCTCAGTCGTGACATCGACGCGGCCAGTCGCCGCGTCCAGGCGGACGGCGTGCGCAACGACATCGATCGTGCCGACCAGCAATTGCAGTCCGATCGCGCCCAGTACGAGCGCGAGCGGGGCGCCAATCCGACGCGCGGCAACGAACTGCGCCAGCAATACGATCAGAAGCAGGCCGACCACGACGCTTGGCGCGAGGGCAAGGAACGCGAACGCGACCAGCTCGAAACCGAGCCCATGCCCGAGCCGCCGCCGCCGAACGACATCCCTCCGGTGCAGCCGCGCGTGCGCGTGCCGTAACGGCCGCCGCAGGCTACTGCTGCAGTCCGCTCAGCAGCCGCTGCAGCGAGGCATCGTAATAGCGGCGAAAGGCGGCCTCGTCGAAGCTGAAACGCCCGGCGCGGTACAGCGCGATCAAACCGTGCGTGTGCGCCCACAGCGTCATCGTCACGTCCCAGACATCGTCCTGGCGCAGCACGCCAGCGCGCATGGCGTCTTCAACCGCATCGGCGACCACGTTGAGGGTGGGCGACAGGCGGGCATGGAAATCCTCCGGGAAGCGGCGGGCATCGCTGCGCGGTGTCGAGAAGGCATGATCGAAGCGGTGCGGGTGGGCAAGGGCGAAATCGAGATAGATGCGCTGCACGGCCAGCAACCGCTCGCGCACGTCGCCGCCGCGGCCGCGCGCGTGCCAGTGACGCGCGATCGCGTCGAAGCTGTCCTCGCTCATGCGCTTGAGCAGCGCCTCGCGATTGGGGAAGTGGCGATAGATCGCCATCGGTGTCAGCCCGACCGCCGCCGCGACACGGCGCATGCTGACCCCGGCCGCGCCTTCGCGATCGAACAGCACCAGCGCGGCGCGGAGGATGCGGTTGGCGGTGTCGGTCGGGCGGCTCATGTATACAGCGTATACAAAAGGCTCGCGGAAGGCTCCATTTGCACCCGATCCGCGCCGATTCGACCGGATCGCGAACGATCGGCGACATCGCGCGACGGCGCCGGCGCGATAATTCCCCTCGAACCTATCCATGGTGAACCTTCCATTGCGACCACGCGCCCGCGTGGCCTGCCGCTGCCGGAGCCATCCGATGTCCACCCGCAAAGATCCCTCCCGCGTCATCCGTGCGCCGCGCGGCACCGAGTTGAGCTGCAAGTCCTGGCTGAGCGAAGCCGCGTACCGGATGATCCAGAACAACCTCGACGCCGAGGTTGCCGAGAATCCGACCGAGCTGGTGGTCTACGGCGGCATCGGCCGCGCCGCGCGCGACTGGGAAAGCTATGACGCGATCCTCAAGTCGCTGCGTGAGCTTGAAGACAACGAGACGCTGCTGATCCAGTCGGGCAAGCCGGTCGGCGTGTTCCCGACCCACGCCGATGCACCGCGCGTGCTGCTGGCCAATTCCAACCTGGTGCCGCACTGGGCAACCTGGGAGCACTTCAACGCCCTCGATAAGAAGGGCCTGATGATGTACGGGCAGATGACCGCCGGCAGCTGGATCTACATCGGCAGCCAGGGCATCGTCCAGGGCACGTACGAGACCTTCGTCGAGATGGGTCGCCAGCACTACGGCGGCAGCCTCAAGGGCAAGTGGATCCTCACCGCCGGCCTGGGCGGCATGGGCGGCGCGCAGCCGCTGGCGGCGTCGCTGGCCGGTGCCTGCAGCCTCAACATCGAATGTCAGCAGAGCCGCATCGACATGCGCCTGCGCACGCGCTATGTCGACGAGCAGGCCACCGACCTCGACGACGCCCTGGCGCGCATCGAGAAGTACTGCGAGGCCGGCGAGGCGAAGTCGATCGCGCTGCTGGGCAATGCCGCCGAGATCCTGCCGGAGCTGGTGCGCCGCGGCGTGCGTCCGGATGCGGTCACCGACCAGACCAGCGCGCACGATCCGGTGCATGGCTACCTGCCGATCGGCTGGAGCGTGGAGCAGTGGCAGCGCATGCAGGGCGAAGACCCGGGCCGCGTGCGCGATGCCGCCAAGAAGTCTATGCGCGTGCACGTCGAGGCGATGCTGGCGTTCGAGGACATGGGCATCCCGGTGTTCGACTACGGCAACAACATCCGCCAGATGGCAAAGGACGAAGGCTGCGAGAACGCGTTCGACTTCCCGGGCTTCGTCCCGGCGTACGTGCGTCCGCTGTTCTGCCGCGGCGTCGGCCCGTTCCGCTGGGTCGCGCTGAGTGGCGATCCGGAGGACATCTACAAGACCGACGCCAAGGTCAAGGAACTGATTCCCGACGATGCCCACCTGCATCGCTGGCTCGACATGGCGCGCGAACGCATCAGCTTCCAGGGCCTGCCGGCGCGCATCTGCTGGGTCGGCCTGGGCCTGCGCCACAAGCTCGGGCTGGCCTTCAACGAGATGGTGCGCAATGGCGAGTTGAAGGCGCCGGTGGTGATCGGCCGCGACCATCTCGACAGCGGCTCGGTGGCCTCGCCCAACCGCGAGACCGAGGCGATGAAGGATGGCAGCGACGCAGTCAGCGACTGGCCCCTGCTCAACGCGATGCTCAACGTCGCCGGTGGCGCCACCTGGGTCTCGCTGCACCACGGCGGTGGCGTCGGCATGGGTTACTCGCAGCACTCGGGCGTGGTGATCGTGTGCGACGGCAGCGAAGAAGCCGACAAGCGCCTGGCGCGCGTGCTGTGGAACGACCCGGGCACCGGCGTGATGCGCCATGCCGACGCGGGCTATGACATCGCCAAGGCATGTGCGAAGGAGCAGGGGTTGAAGCTGCCGATGGTGTGAAGGCAAGCGCCGAGGGAACAGGGATACCAACACAGGTACCAATCCTCCCCAACCACGGGTAGGCGCCGGACGGGCACCTCCGCTTAGCGTTAAAGGGCAGTTAATTCGCCCGGAACGCAACACGGAGGTCCACCATGAATCCTTGCATCTCGCGGCCGTCACTGCGGCGCGCGCCGCTGCCGGCCAGCATCGCACTGGCACTGCTGCCCGCGCTGGCCGGCGCACAGGAAGCGCCGGCCACTGAAGACACCACCACCACCACGCTCGATCGCATCGAGGTCACCGGTTCGCGCATCAAGCGGGCCGACATCGAGACCTCGCAGCCGATCTTCAGCCTCAACCGCGACGAGATCCAGGCGCAGGGCCTGACCTCGATCGGCGACGTGATCCAGAACATCACCGCCAACGGTTCCACCCTCAACTCCGCCTTCAACAACGCCGGCAACGGCGAGACCCGGGTGTCGCTGCGCAACCTGGGTTCCAATCGCACCCTGGTGCTGGTCAACGGACGGCGCTGGGTCGGCGGCACCGGCCTGGGCGGCGCGGTCGACCTCAATACCATTCCGACCGCGGCGGTCGAACGCATCGAAGTGCTCAAGGACGGTGCATCGACGATCTACGGATCCGATGCCATCGCCGGTGTGGTCAACGTGATCCTGCGCAAGGACTTCGATGGCGCCGAGGCCAATGCCTACCTTGGCCAGTACGACAAGGGCGACGGTTTCCGCCAGTCCTACGACGTGCTGATCGGGTCGAGTTCGGAACGCTGGTCGACGATGCTCGGCATCGGCTACGTCAAGGAAGAACCGGTCATGGCCGGCGACCGGCCGCAGTCGGCGGTGCCGGTGTTTGGCGCCATTCCCGGCACCGGTGGCAGCTTCTCGCCGCCAGACGGCAACTTCTCGTTCTTCCGTCCGCCAGTCGACGCCGACGATCCGGGGCCGTTCTTCACCCAGCCCAACGACGACTACGGATTCTTCATTCCCACGCCCGGCGTTGGCCCCGGCTATCGCCAGAACACAGGCTTGGCCGACAACTACAACTTCGCGCCGGACAACTATCTGATCACGCCGCAGGAGCGCGTCTCGCTGTTCGGCAGCGGCACCCTGGAGATCACCGACCGCTTCCGCTTCAAGACCACCATCACCTACAACCAGCGCAAGTCCGAACAGCTGCTCGCCGCGGTGCCGCTGGCCTTCGACGCCAGTTCCGGCGATCCGGAGTTCATCAGCGCCGACAGCATCTACAACCCCTACGGACGCGACGTCAACGAGATATTCCGGCGCATGGCCGAGACCGGCGGCCGTTCGTTCAACCAGGACGTGCGCACCTTCGCCTTCGACGGTGCGCTGGAGGGGACGTTCGACGTTGGCGAGCACTTCTTCGACTGGGAGGCCGGTTACTTCTACGGCGACAACAAGGCCAACAACACCACCAACGGCCTGTTCCAGATCAGCAAGATCGTCAACGCGATCGGGCCGTCGATGATCGACGCCACCGGCACGCCGATCTGCGTGACCGTGCCGGGCGATGCCAGCACGGTGATCGACGGCTGCGTGCCGATGAACCTGCTGGGCGGCGCCGGCACGCTGACCCAGGACATGATCGACTACGCCACTTTTACCGCCCACGACGAGTTCTACTACAAGCAGAAGACGTACTACGCCAACGTCGGCGGCGACCTGTTCGACCTGCCCGGTGGCGCGTTCGGGTTCTCCTTCGGACTGGAGCACCGCACCGAGTTCGGCTATGACGATCCCGACGGCCTGATCAACTCCGGCGATACCACCGGCAATGCGCGCACCGCCACGCGCGGCGGCTATTCGCTCGATGAGGCCTACCTGGAGCTGGCGATCCCGGTGCTGGTCGACGTGCCGTTCGCCAAGCTGCTCGATTTCAGCGTGGCCACGCGCTACTCCGACTACAGCAACTTCGGCGACACGCTCAACAGCAAGTTCGGCTTCCGCTGGAAACCCATCGATGACCTGATGATCCGCGGCAACTGGTCGGAAGGGTTCCGCGCGCCTTCCATCGCCGAACTCTTCGCCGGCCAGGCCGATTCGTTCCCGGCCATAACCGATCCGTGTGCGGGCAGCTTGCAGGGCACGCCGAACAACGACATCCCGGCCGGTTGCGCTGGGATACCGCAATACAACCAGAACAATCCGCAGATCCGCATCACCGTCGGTGGCAACCCCGACCTGCAGCCGGAGTTGTCGACGTCCAAGACGCTCGGCTTCGTCTACAGCCCGGGCTACGTGCAGGGCCTGGATGTCTCGCTGGACTGGTGGCAGGTCGAGATCGACGACGCGATCTTCCTGCAGACCGGGCAGGCGATCCTCGACAACTGCTACCGCAACGGCACCGACGCGGCCTGCGCGCTGATCAGCCGGACATCGTCGGGGCAGGTCAGCGACCTGCTGTCGATCCCCAGCAATATCGGCACCATCAAGACCGAGGGCTACGACTTCACGGTCAGCTACCGGATGCCGGAGACGTCGTGGGGCAAGTTTTCCTTCACCTGGGACACGGCCTACACCAGCGAGTTGTTCGTCGACGTCAACGGCGATGGCACGTTCTCGCAGGATCAGCTCAACGGCGAGTCGGGCAACAACGTCGGCGAGTACTTCGGCTCGACCTTCACCAACAACTGGCGGATACGCTCCAACCTGTCGGTGCGCTGGGAGAAGGGCGACTACGGCGCGACCTGGTACGTGCGCTACTACTCGCCGCAGGACGAGTTGTGCGTCGGCACGCCCAATGTCCCGGCCGCGCAGATCGAGCGGCTGTGCTCGGATCCGAACCGATTCACCAACCTCGATGGCGACGATCCCGACCTGCTGCCCGATGGTCCGGGTGCGCGCCCGGAAAACAACATCCCGAGCGCGACCTACAACGACCTGACGGTGTTCTGGAACGCGCCGTGGAACGCGCGGGTCACCCTGGGCGTGAACAACGCCTTCGACCGCGACCCGCCGATCGCGATCACCGCCTTTGCCAACAGCATCGACCCGGCCTACGAGATCGGCGGGCGATTCTTCTACATGACCTACAACCAGAAATTCTAGCGGGGCCCCTGACTTGCTCTAGAATCCAGCCAGGACTCGCTCACCACGGTTCTGGCGCAATGCCCAAACAGCATCAAAGCATGTTGCAGCAGTTGCCTTCCCAGCGCGTCCGCGTCGGCGACAGCGTCGTCGACGTGGCTGCGCGCGAGATCCTGCCTGCCTCGGCGGCAGCCGGCGATGCGCCGCACCGGATCAGCCTCAAGGCGATCGACCTGCTGCTGGTGCTGATCGGACACGCCGGCAAGGTCGTCAGTCGCGAGACGCTGCTGGAAACGGTGTGGCCCGACACGTTGCCCGGCGACGATGTCGTGACCCAGGCGGTGGCGCAGCTGCGCAAGGCTTTCGGCAGCGACGAGCCGTACATCGAGACGATCGCCAAGCATGGCTATCGGCTGCTTGCGCCGGTGCAGTGGCTGGACCTGGCCGCGCAGGATGCGCCGGTTGCCGTGGCTGCGGCACCGGCCGAGACGCCATCGCGCCCGATGCTCAAGCTCGTCGGTACCGTTGCCGCGCTGGCAGCGCTGGCCTTCGCTCTCTGGCTGGCAATCGGCGCCGATCGCGAACGCGCACAGAAGGTGGCCGGCGGCTCCGGTGATCCCGCGCCGCCGTTCCTGAAGATCACCTCGGCACCCGGCATGGAGTTCGCGCCGAGCCTGTCGCCGGACGGTTCGCAGGTGGCCTACAGCGCCTACGTCGACGAGAACGGTGTCGGCCGCACCTCGTTGATGCTGCAGACGACGGCGCCGGTGGAACCCCGGCAATTGACCCATCCGGTCGGTGGCGAGCACGACGCGATGTCGGCGTGGTCGCCCGATGGCCGCCAGATCGCGTTCTATCGCGTGCGACGCGGTGGCAACGGCGTCAGTTGCCACCTGATGCTGATGGCGTCGGCCGGTGGCGAGCCGCATACGGTCGCCAGTTGCGACGGCGACCGCTTGCGCAAGTTCAGCTGGCACCCCGATGGCAAGCAACTGGTGTTCGGCGCCAGCAATGCCGGCCAGACGGGCGTCAACGCCATCGAGCTGTTCGACCTCGCCAGCGGGAGCGCGCGCAAGCTCGACTACACCCATGCCGCCAGCGACATCGACCTGGCTCCAGTTTTCTCGCCGGACGGTCGCTGGATCGCGTTCCAGCGCAATGTCTCGCGTGGCGACCTGTGGCTGATGCCGGCCGCGGGCGGCCAACCCGAGCGGCTGACCCGCATCGAATCCAACCTGTTCGGCCTGGCCTGGTCGCCCGATGGCAGGTCGATCATCTTTTCCGCGTACCGCGGCCAGGAAGCCTCGCTGTTGCGCCTGGACGTGCAGTCGCGACGCATCACAGAGCTGGGCATCGGCAATGCCCGTTTCCCGAATGTGGCGTTGAAGGATCCGTCGGTCGTGTTCGTGATCGAGGACGCGCCAACATCGCTGTATCGCGTGCGCATCCCCGCGCGCGGCACGGCGGCCGCGCCGCCCGAAGTGGTGTTTCCTTCCTCGGGGACCGAACTGCTGCCGTCGGTGGCGCCGGATGGCAACCAGATCGTCTTCGTCTCCGACCGCACCGGCGACGTGCGCTTGTGGTGGGGTGAAATCGGGCGCGCGTCGTCGCTGCGGCCGATCGAGAACTTCGTGCCGTTCCCGCGCCATCCGGCCGCGTGGTCGGCCGACGGCAAGACCGTGCTGATGATCGGCGCCGATGGCGACAACGAGGCACTGTACGAGATCACGCCGGCCACCGGCGCGGTGCAGAAGCTGGCCTTGCCGGAAGGGCGACCGACCTACGGCGCCTATGGCGCCGAACCCGGGCAGTTGCTGGTGGTGGCCGACCGTGGCGCCGGGCGGCTGGGACTGACCCTGTACCAGCGTCGTGGGTTGCTGCTGCAGGCGCTGGCCAGCCTCGACGACGTCGCGCTGGCGCGCTTCGATCCGCAGGAGCGGCGCGTGGTCTTCATCCGCAATGCCTCCTGGGGCCTGTGGCAAGCCGGCCTGGACCTGCAGGGGCCGCGCTTGATCGACGACCTGCACGCCGATCCCGGCGGTGCGCTGCCGCGGATCGTGCCGAGCGCCGGCTTCTACCTGCAGAGCCGTCGCCTGGTCACCTCCGCTGAAGGCAACTGGATGGTCGGCGCCGGCGGCGACTGCAACATGCGCTGGATCGCCGTGAATGCGCCTGCCGGCAGCCGCAGCGGTCCGTGTCTGGACCCGCGCGGCGGCGAACTGACCGGAGTCAGTTTCGACGCAGGCAGCGGCTGGCTGTACTACTCCTACAGCACCCAGGACGACAGCGACATCGGCTGGGCGCAGCTGCCGGAAACTGCTGAACAAACAGCTGAACCCGGCCAACGCTGACGCGGGCGAGGCGCTGCAAGGCTTTCGGAACTCCATCAGGAATCCGATACCGCGATTTCAGCAAGATTTCTCCACAACGGCAGGACATCAGAACCGCGAAATCGGCAAATCGAGGCAGTCCCCAGAAGGAGGAGTGCCATGGCCAGTTCGCGGATGCCGATGCCTGCCAAAGGTGTGCCCGCGTCGACCTTGCTCGCGTCGACCTTGCCCGAGTCCGGCGTGGCCACGCCCACCGTGTTCATCGCCGGCGCCGCGCGGCCATTGGCGGCCGTGACGTCGCCGTTGTCGCCACATCGGGTCTGGGCCCATGACGGCCAGTTCCGCGAGATCGCCGTGGACGCACCCGGCCGCGTGTGCTGGGCGGCCGCCTCGCGGCTGGGCAGCGTCAACCTGGCGCGGGCGTCGTTCTCGCTGTGGATGCAGATCCGCGGCAGTGCCCAGGTCAGCGCCGTCGAAGGCTCGTTCCGCCTGCGCACCGGCGCATGGATCGCGCTCGACGCCGATTCATCGCCGGAAGTGCAGGCCGACCACAACGGCCTCACCCTGGGCCTGCTGGTGCCGGCCGACCTGATGCCGATGCTGCAGGACGCCTATCTGTTCGTCGGCAAGGGCGCGATGTCGCGTCGCGACCGCATCCTGGCGCTGCGCCTGTGGCACGGCGCCGTGCGCGTGCTGCAGGCGCACGAGAGCGTCCCCGACCGCACCCTGGTGCGCGCGCTGCGGCCGCTGATCCTGCACATGTCGGCCGTGCAGGCGCGTCATGTCGCCGCGCTCGGCCATTGCCCCGGGCATTCGCGCACGCGCAAGCGGCGCCTGTTCAACCGCCTGCAGCGCGCGCGGCTTTACCTGGAAGGCAACGCCCACCGGATGGTGCGCATGAGCGAGATCATGGCGATCAGCAACTACTCGCTGTGGTACCTGTCGAAGTCGTTCCACGAGCTGTACGGCGAGAGCGTGCAGACCGCGGCGTCGCGCCTTCGCATCGAGCGCGCCTACGACCTGCTGGAGACGACCTCGATGGACATCACCGAGATCGCCGAGTCGTGCGGTTTCGACAACGCCTGCAGTTTCGCCAGGGCATTCCGCGCCAGGAGCGGGACCAACGCCACCCGGTTCAGGAGTGCGCTGCGTGACGGCGAGCGCGGCCGCAGGGGGCCGGTGATTTCGTCCTGAGCGCGGCCAGGCGCGCCGGGCGCGCCAGATCTGGCAAACCCTGACGATGTGGTCTTGCCGCGCCTGTCGATCTCTGCTTGCATTCGGGGCATGCCCGACCATGCCCCCGACAGCAGCGTCCTCGACAGCAGCGTGCTCGACAACCCGATCTGGGAATCGCTGCGCAGCCGCCATCGCGACCTGGCGCTGCGCATCGGCGATGCCGCCCGGTACCCGGCGCGCGTTGCGCCGTTCTTGGGCGTCGCCGCCGACGGCGCCGATATCGGCACCGCGCTCACCCAGCTGGTTCCGCCGGACGACACCGTCCTGCTGCTCGGTGTCACGCCGGCCGTGCCCGATGGCTGGCGGCTGGACAAGCTGGCGATGCTGGCGCAGATGGTATGCCCGCAGCGCATCGACGAGGTCGACGGCCCGGCGATCCTGGAGCTGGGCGAAAGCCATCGCGAGGACGTGCTGGCGCTGACCGCGCTGGTGTATCCGCATTATTTCCGCCCGCACACGATGGACCTGGGCCGCTACTTCGGCATCTACCAGGACGGCCGCCTGGCGGCGATCATCGGCGAGCGCATGGGCATGGACGAGTTCCAGGAAATCAGCGCCGTGTGCACGCATCCGGACTTCAACGGTCGCGGTTATGCACGACATCTGCTGGCGTGGCTGAGCAACGACGTGCTCGATCGTGGCCGCACGCCGTACCTGCATGTCAGCCACGAGAACCTGCGCGCCAAGCAGCTCTACGAACGCAGCGGTTACCGCGACCGCCGCGACATCGGCTTCTGGTCGTTGCGGCGGGCCGAACTTTCCTAGGGCGCGCTTCCTGGGGCGCGCTGGCGTCAGGTCGGGGTTGCGGCCAGTTCCCGGCACAACTGCGTGGTCGCTTCATCGACCGGGAAGCAGCATTCGATCCGCAGCTCGTCCAGGGTCACGTCGCGTGGCGTGCCGAAGGTGGTGATCGTCGAGAAGAAGCGCAGCTGCTGGTCGTCGCGCTGCAGCACCGTGGTCAGCAGCGGCGCCGGTGCGCTGTCGAGATCGCGCATGCGCCAGCGTGCCGGCACGCCGGGGTAGCCCAGTACTTCGTCGAGCAGTTCGCGCGCCGCCAGGTCGGTCGGGGCGGCGGCGACTTCGCTGTGCAGGTGGTGGATCAGGTCGCCGGCCACTTCCTCCCAGTTCGCCACCGCCGGGCGCAGATCGTTGGGATCGAATATCTGCCGGATCATGTTGCGGTGCGCGCTGGCGCGGCCGCGCATCACGAATCCGTTGACGCGCATGGCCGCTTCATTGGCCATCAGCACGTCCCAGCGGCGGTTGAGGACGAAGGCCGGGTAGGGCTCCTGCTGGGCGAGGATGAACTCGATCGCGCGGCGCACCTGCGCCAGTTCCGGCGTCGCCAGTGCCGTTTCCGGATAGCGCGGTGCGTAGCCGGCGGCGACCAGCAGCGCATTGCGTTCGCGCAGCGGCATGTCGAGGGCATCGGCCAGGCGCGTGACCATGTCGCGGCTGGGCTGGGCCTTGCCGGTTTCCAGGCAGCTCAGGTGGCGCGGCGACATGCCCGCGTCGAGGGCGAGGTCGAACTGGCTCAGGCGCCGCGCCGCGCGCCATTCGCGCAGCAGGGCGCCTACCTGGGGGCGGGGTCGCGATTGCGGCCTGGGGGCGGCGAGATTGTTCACGGCCGCAGCATATAGGGCGGCCTGCCGCGAGTTCCATGACCTCCCAGGTCATGACGTCATGACCTCGCGCTTCGTTGATCGCATGCCATGCCAGGTCAATCATTTGCGTCAACGACGGGGGGACGCCCCGTGGAGATCACGACCATGATTCGCAGGCAGTTCCTTGGAATGGCAGTGGGCGCCCTGGCAGCCGGTGTGCTGGGCGGATGCGCATCGGCGCTGGGCGTGCAGCCGGCCGCCGGTGGTGGTGCCGCGGCGGCCGGCGACGACGCGGCCGCGGCTGCGGCGTTCCGCGCGGCCAGTGGCTTCATGAAGACACCGTTCGGCAACATCGCCTACGCCGAGCGCGGCAGCGGCGAGACGGCGCTGTTCCTGCACGGTTTCCCGCTCAACGGCTTCCAGTGGCGCGGCGCGCTGCAGCGCCTGTCGCCGTACCGTCGCTGCATCGCGCCGGACTTCCTCGGACTGGGCAACAGCGAGGTCGCAGCCGGGCAGAGCGTGGCGCCCGATGCGCAGGTGGCGATGCTGGCCGATCTGCTCGATCGCCTCGGCATCGACCGCGTGGACGTGGTCGCCAACGACAGCGGCGGCCAGGCCGCGCAGCTGTTCCTGGCGAAGTATCCGCAACGGGTGCGGTCGCTGTTGCTGACCAACTGCGACTCGGAGATCGAATGCCCGCCGCCGGCGCTGATGCCGGTGATCGAGCTGGCCAGGCAGGGCAAGTTCGTCGAGGAGTGGCTGGCGCCGTGGCTGGCCGACAAGACGCTGGCGCGCTCGAAGCAGGGACTGGGTGGGCAGACGTTCACCTATCCGACCCACCCGAGCGACGAGGCCGTCGATACCTATCTCGGTCCGCTGGTCCGCAATGCCGACCGCACGCATGCCTATGCGATCGGACTGGACCGCCCGTGGCTGCATGGCATCGGCCCGTCGCTGGCGCGCTTCGAAGGGCCGACGCGGATCATCTGGGGCACCGGCGACGACATCTTCTCCGAGCGTGGCGCGCAGCATCTGCAGCGCAGCTTCGGCAATTCGCGCGGGATCCGCCGCATCGAAGGCGCGAAGCTGTTCTTCCCGGAGGAGTTCCCGGAAGTGATCGCCGAGGAAGCGCGCGCGCTGTGGGGCGTGTGAGGCAGCCTCAGCCGGCGATCTCGTGGACCGCGCGTGCGGCGCGGTCCACCTCCTCGGGCGTGTTGACCAGGCTCGGCGCCAGGCGCGGATAGCTGACGGCGTAGGGGCTGCTGCTGGCGATGACCTTGCGTTCGAGCAGGCGCTTGACCACGTCTTCGGTCTTGAGGCCGTCGATCTCGAAAGCGACCAGGCCTGCCGACAGATCGCCCGACATCGGCGTATGGATGGTGATCTTGCGGTTCTGCGCCAGGTTCTTCTTGAGCTGGTCGTTGAGGCTGGCGATGCGGGCGGCAACGCGTGGCCGTCCCATGGCCGCGTGCATCCGGAACGCGGCCGACATTGCCCACTGGTGTTCGAATGCATGGAAACCGCCGGGCGCCATGCGCGCGGCGTTGGATGGCGTAGCCGGTTCGCGGTCCTCCATCCAGGCGTTGTAGACCTCGATGTCGCTGAAGGTCGGAACCGTCGGGCGCAGGCGTGCCCAGTTTTCGCTCTTCGCCCAGATCAACGCGGTGCCGCGCGGCGCGAACATCCATTTGTGGCAGCCGGCGCAGAAGAAGTCGGCGCCCATCGTGGCGACGGTCTCGTTGGCGGCACCGATGCCATGCACACCGTCGACCACCAGCAGCACATCGGGATGGCGGGCCTTGAGTGCGGCGGCGAGCTGCCGGATAGGAAGTCGCATGCCAGTGGCGGAGTGCACCCAGGTCAGTCCGACCACGCGCGTGCCGGGCTTGATGCCCTGCAACAGCCGCTCCACCAATTGGTCGGTGGTGGCCTTGGAAGCTTCTTCGAACAGGGTGATCTTGCGCATCGTCGCGCCAGTGCGCTGGCACGCCAGGCGGATCGACTCATGGTGCGAGTAGTGGTCGTGCACCGTGGTGAGGACTTCGTCGCCGGCCTTCAGCGACAGGCCGTGGTAGACCAGCGCCAGGCTTTCGGTGGTGCTGCGGGTCAGGCAGACCTGTTCGGGCTCGCCGCCAAGGTAGGCGGCAAGTTCCTTCTGCACCTGCATCGGCACGTTGTGAGCTGCGTCCTCGAACAGGCCCTGCTCGATCACCAGGAACGGGTTCTGGTCGATGGAACGGCGATAGGCTTCGATCGCATCGCGCACCGGCGCCGGGTGGCTGGCGATGAAGAAGCTGGCGAAGTGCGCGTAGCCCGGGTCGAGTGCGAACTGCGCGCGGACCTTGCCCCAGTCCGACAGGTCGGGCAGTGCGGGCGTCTGCGCCGCAATGGCGGCCAGCAGCCCGGCGGGCAACAGGGCGACCGCGCCGGCGGCAGCGGGGAGGGCCAGGAACTGGCGGCGCGAAACAGAGGGGCTCATGGCGTTCTCCTGGGAAGCGTTCGCGACCGGCGCAGCCTGCGCCCGGCGCGGTTCAAACCAGGTAAACGCCAAGCGGCGGCCAGAGCGACCGCAGGTCGGACAAGGCGACCGTCCAATCCCGGTGAAGCCGCTCTTCACGCCCGAACGGCGCGGGTTCTGCGAGCCTCTTCGGCGCCGTCCCGTCGTCGGGCCATCGCGGCCCGTCGCGGGTACGAAGGAGCAGCGCCATGGTGCAGACCGGACGACGCGCATCACGGGGATGGGTTGCCCGAATTCTTCTTGCTGGGCTGGTTGCCGCGCTGACCGCGGCGCTCGCTGCCTGCGGCGGCGGTGGCGGCGGACCGCGGGGCAGCGTCTCGCCCCCGCCGTCGCCCGCCAACCGGCCGCCGGTCTTCACGTCGGGCGCGACGGCGACGGTTCCCGAGGACACCGCGGCGGTCTTCTATACCGCGACCGCAACCGACCCCGACGGGAATGCGATCACGTTCTCCCTGGCCGGTGGTGTCGACCAGGCGCGGCTGCGCATCACGTCGGCGGGCGCGTTGTCGTTCGTCGCCGCACCGGACTTCGAACAGCCGGTCGATGCCAACGGCGACAACGTCTATCTGGTCACCATCGCCGCGAGCGACGGCACTGTCAGCGTCACCCAGGCGCTTTCGATCACCGTCACCGATGTGCGCGGCGCGGCGTTCCGCGTGCGCCGGATCGCGAGCGGGCTCAATTTCCCGATCTTCATCGCCCCGATGCCCGACAGCAGCGGGCGACTGTTCGTGGTCGAACGCGAGGGCCGCATCCGCATCATGACCGCGAACGGCGCGGTGTCGGCCACGCCATTCCTCGACCTGACCGGAACCATCTCGATCGACGGCGAGCGCGGCCTGCTCGGGTTTGCAACCGCGCCGGACTTCTTCACCAGCGGCCGCTTTTATGTCTTCGTGACCGCGCCGGATGGAACCATCGAAGTGCGTCGCTACCTGACCATCGCCGGCGACCTCAACCGCGCCGATCCGACCAGCGGCGACGCGATCCTGCGCGTTGTGCACGCGCGCAACAACCACAACGGCGGCTGGATTGGTTTTGGACCCGATCGCATGCTCTATGTCGCCATCGGCGACGGCGGCGGCGCCGGCGATCCGGACAACAACGGCCAGAACACCAATACGCTGCTGGGCAAGATCCTGCGCCTGGACCCGGCCGGCGATGCATTCCCCGCCGATCCGGACCGCGACTACGCGATCCCGGCCGGCAACCCGTTCGCCAGCGCCGGCGGCGCACCGGAAGTGTGGGCGTACGGGCTGCGCAATCCGTTCCGCAACAATTTCGACACGCAGACCGGCAACCTGCTGATCGGCGATGTCGGCCAGGGCGCGATCGAGGAGATCGACCTGATGCGCCCCGGCGACGGCGGTGCCAATTTCGGCTGGCCGATCCTCGAGGGCACCGCGGTATTCCGCGGCGGGCCGACGGCGGGAATGACGCCCCCGGTGGCGCAGTACTCGCACGGCACCGGGCCGGTCAACGGCAGTTCGGTGACTGGCGGGTTGGTCTACCGCGGGCCGGTGGAGTCGCTGCTGGGCGAATACATCTTTGCCGACTTCGTCCGCCCCAACATCTGGTCGTTGCCGATCGCGCGCCTGGTGCCGGGGACGACGCTGCAGGCCAACGAGTTCACCCTGCGCAATGGCGACTTCACTCCCGACACCGGCGCGCTCACCAACATCGTCAGCATCAATGCCGACAATGCCGGCCAGGTCTACCTGGTCGACTTCGATGGCGAGATCTTCGTGATCGAGACCGATGCCCTGGGCATCCCGCAAAGTGCCGCGCTCGGGGCCCCGCGGGCGGCCTCGCAGATGTCGCCGCAGCAGCTGTTGCGCGAGGGACTGTCCAAGCGGTTCGGCGGTCGCAGGGACGCGGGCGTGAGGCGCCCCTAGCCGCTGTCGGCGCGAGCCCCGTTCGACGGGGCCCGCGCTAGGCCGTCAGTCAGCCCGCACGTCGTATCCTTGGGTGGACGCACGCGCCTGCGGCGCGCATTCATCCCCGATACGAGCGGAACATTCTTGCGATACATGCTCAAGCACTCATGGCCCAGGGTTTCCTGGACGTTGCTCGTCTGCCTGGTGTTGGCTTCCTGCCAGCGCGCCGAACCGGTCACGACCCAGGCCATGGTCATCGAAGAGGTGAACAGTCCCCAGGACGGCGGCGCGATCAGCACCGCGCCGGTCAAGCTGCCGCCGGCGACACCGGAAGGCCCGCGCAAGGCCAAGACCAGCGTGCGCGACAAGGCCAAGGGCAAGGAGCAGGAAAATCCGAAGATCGACTGGTCCGAACTCAACCTGACCTCGGGCGAGGCCTCGATCAGCTGCGAACTCGACTACGCCACCCTGGGCGATGGCAACGTGCTGGCGAAGTTCGACCAGGCCGGGATAGCCGAGGCGCTCAAGCCCTGCGTCGAACGCGGCGTGGCGCGCCTGCGCTACAAGGGCAAGATCACTGCCGAGTTCGGTTCGCTGATGGAGCGCGTCACGCACGTCGCCGATGAACTGGGCATCCACAAGCGCGTGCTCGACATCGATTCGGCCGGCGGCCAGGTCGAGGATGCGATCAAGGCCGGCGACTTCATCGCCGAGTCGCGCTGGACCATCTGGGTACGCGAAGGCGCGATCTGCCACAGCGCCTGCGTGTTCATCCTCAGCGCCGGCGACACCCGCATGATCGCCGGGCAGGTTGGCATCCATCGCATCATCCGCATGAGCTCGACCGCGACCACGCGCGCGCAGCTCAATGCCGAACTGCGCGTGGTCTACGACCGCGTGCGCGATTACCTCGAGCGCAACGGCGCCGCGACCGCAGTGGCCGACCTGATGATGGCCGTGCCCAATCGCGGCCTGCGCCTGCTCACCGTCGAGGAACTGGAACTGTACGGACTCGACGGCGTCAATCCGGCCCAGGACGACCTCGACCGCCTGCGCCTGATGCGCAAGTGCGGCGAGGATTTCGTCAGCCGCCGCGATTCGTTCGTGCGCGCCTTCGACAAGCGTTGCAAGACGCCCAACACCGACCTGGATGCGCTCAATACCTGCGGCCTGAACCTGCGCAAGGACTTCGGCTTCCCCGACCAGGCATGCCCGGCAGAGAGCCCGCTGTCGGAGTTCGATCCGGGCACCGCGCTGGTTCCGGGCGGCAAGCAGCCCGACGGTGTTTCGCAGCAGGCGGTCAAGCCGGCGCACGCCGGCGAGAGCTGATCGCAGCCGCTCCCGGCGCGTGCGTGGCGTGAGCCGTTCGTCACGTCGCTGCAGTCACCATGCCCCGACGCGCGCGGGTCCGCCGCGCCCAATCGTCGGGTTTGGGGGTCGGGTATGAGTGATGATCGCGCCTGAGCCTGCTGGCTTGCGGCGCGCTGGGCACCGACTGCTCGGAAGGTTTCGAGAACAAGTGGCTCGGTCGCGCGCGTGGCGGCGCTTCGCCCATTCTCGAAGCCGGCGATTCGTCCGCGCTGTGCGATCTGACCGGTGTCTACGCGACCGTCAGCAACATGGCGACGGTGCCCCTGCAGCGCTTCATCCTGATCCAGTTCGCGATCGCTTCGGCGCTGCCGCTGTTGCCGGTCGTGCTGATGCAGGTGCCGCTGAAGGAACTGCTGGCGAAGATCTTCTCGGCGCTGGCCTGAGTCATCCGCCTTCGCCCACTTCGGTCACGCAGCCTGGACCACACTGATCTCGACGTCGTCGATGGTGACGACCTGGCCCGCATGGATCTTGCACGTCTTGCGCAGCTCCACCGCGCCGTCGACGCTGACCGCGCCGCTGGCGACGATCGCCTTGCCGGCGCCACCGCTGTCGCACAGGCCGACCAGTTTCAGCAGCTGGTTGAGTTCGACGTGGTCGCGGTCGAGTTCGAATTCGATCTGTTGCATGGCGGTGGGGTCGTGAAGGGCGGTCAGGGTCGCAGCCGGGCTGGCATTGCGCAATGGTGCCGGCGTCAGCCGGCGGTGGCGCACAACGCGCGCTTCTGCTCGGGCCGCAGTTGCTTGATCGCGTATTCGGCGCGGCTGGCGGCGGCACGGTCGGGGTAGGGGAACTGCGCCAGCAGGCGGACCGGGGGACGCGCGCGGGTGTATCTCGCGCCCTTGCCCGATTCATGCTCGGCATAGCGGCGCGCGACATCGGTGGTGATGCCCGTGTACAGGCTGCCGTCGCGGCACTCCAGCAAATAGACATACCAGGCGTTCATGCAGCCGCAGCCTAGCGTAGGAGCGGTCGCGCTGGCGAGGGCGGGCGTGAACCGCCGTGGGGCGGGCTTGCCGCCGCTGCCGGCGTCGCAGTTTCGGAACGATCTCATCACCATACGCATACGAACGTCATTGTGGCCGTCGATCCGCGCACCCACAATGCAGCGTCCACACCGAGAAGTGCCTTGAGCGCCCCAGCCTCCGCGTCACCTACTGCCGCCACCCTCCGCCAGCTTTGCGCCCGTTTCGCCCGACCGCACCTGGGTCGCGCCGTGTGGCAATTGATCAACACCCTCGTTCCATTCATTGCGCTGTGGGCCCTGATGGCCTGGAGCGTGGTCGACGGCTGGGGCTTCGGCTGGACGCTGTTGCTGGTGCTGCCGGCCGCGGGACTGTACGTGCGCATGTTCATCATCCAGCACGACTGTGGACACGGTTCGTTCTTCGCCAGCCAGCGCGCCAACGACATCGTCGGTCGCTGCCTCGGCCTGGTCACGCTGTTCCCGTACGGCTACTGGAAGAAGACCCATGCCGTGCACCACGGCACCTCGGGCAATCTCGACCGCCGCGAGATGGGCGATATCGACACCCTGACCGTCGCCGAGTACCGCGCGCTGCCGCGCCTGCGTCGCCTGGGCTACCGCCTGTACCGCAGCACGCCGGTTCTGCTGGGCGTGGGTCCGTTCTACCAGTTCGTGATCAAGCACCGTTTCCCGTTCGACCTTCCCTTCACCTGGAAGAAGGAATGGGCGAGCGTGCTGCTCAACAACCTGATGCTGGTGGTCGCCTTCCTTGCGCTGGGTTTCAGCATCGGCTGGCACACGGTGCTGATGGTGCACCTGCCGGTCGTGCTGATCGCCGGCGCCGCCGGGGTGTGGCTGTTCTACGTCCAGCACACCTTCGAGGAGGCTTACTGGGCCCGTCGCGAGGATTGGGATTCCGGTCGCGCCGCCGTCGCAGGCAGTTCCTACTTCGACCTGCCGCGGGTCGTGCACTGGTTCACCGGCAACATCGGATACCACCACATCCATCACCTCGCCAGCCGCATTCCCAACTACCGCCTGCGCGAGGCGTTCGAATCCAGCCCGCTGCTGCAGGCGGCGCCGCGACTGACGATGTGGACCAGCCTGCGCAGCGCACGGTTGAAGCTGTGGTGCGAAGAGACCCAGCGCATGGTCGGCTTCCCGCGTCGGGCGACGGCCTGACCGGCTTGCGGTTCGGCCAGGCTCATTCCTGACCGAACCGCGCGATCTCATCCAGGCACTGCTGGGCGCGCGCCACGCTGCGCCCGGCACTGCCGGCGTCGATTGCTTCACCGATATGGCGGCGCTGCGGGCGATGCGCCCAGAAGTGGAACCAGACCGTCGCCAGCATGCCGGCCACGCCAATCGGAATGCCGACGTAGTACACGCCCGGGTGCATCTGCACGCCGAACAACTGCTTGAACGCGATCGCCACCAGCGGCATCCACAGCAGCCAGAACGGCAGTCCCAGCCACGGCGCCACGCGCGTGCGCCACAACCGCAGTTGCGCCAGTGACTTCTGGATCGTCAGTACCGGGCCGGCGTAGTCGATCCGGGTGATCAACAGCAGTTCCATCACCGCCGAGATGATCAGCAGCACGCTCCAGGCGTGCATCAACAGGCCACTGGCGAGCAGCGCCGGCGAATCGGTGTTGGCCACCCAGAAGCGCGCGAACAGCACCGTCAGCGCCACGCCCGCCAGCAGTTGCAGCAATTGCCAGAACCACAGCGGCCGCAGCCGCGAGCGCAGTTTGTCGATGCGGGTTTCGGTGAGCAGCTGCAGGTTCAGCGCAGTCTGCTGTTGCAGGCGGCGGTCGAGGGTCTGCCAGGCCACTTTCAGTTCATCGAGTTCCATGTTCGTTCCTTGTCGCTTGGGGCCGGGCGTAACGGGAGGTCACGCCATGCCCTGGCGGATGCGCTGCTTGAGGCGGCTGATCCGGGTGGATACGTTGGTTTCGCTGATGCCGAGGATCTCGGCGATCTCGCGCGTAGTGCGCTCCTCCAGATAGAGCAGGAGCAGGGCGCGGTGCATCGGGTCGAGCCCGGCGATGAAGCGCTGCAACACTTCCAGGCGTTGCCGCGTTTCGGCGTCGATGCCGCGCTCGTCGGGCAGCTCGTGCAGGCTGTCGTCGAGCGGCACGGTCTGGCGCCGGCGCTGGCCCTCGCCGCGCAGCCAGGAGATCGCCACGTTGAGGGCGATGCGGTACATCCAGGTGGGGAACGGTCGTTGCCTGTCGTAGCCGGGGAAGGCGCGCCACAGTTGCGCGGCGATTTCCTGGGCCAGGTCGGCGCGGTCTTCGGCATGGCTGGCGTAGGTCGCGGCCACTTTGAAGACGATGCCGCGGTGGGCCTCCAGCAGGGTCTGGAACTGCTGCCGGGTGTCCGCCGTCATGCTGGCCGCCTGCTCCATCTCGATACCGTTGTTTGCCTGGTCGACTGCATGATTCGCGGGCGGGGGCGATTCGTCACAGCCGGCGCGAAAGCCATCAGTCGATGTAGTCGTACAGGCGGTAGATCCAGCTCAGTTCGTAAACGATGGCGGCGACGACGAAGCAGCGGTGGAAGGTTTCCGAGCGGGTCTTCATCGCGGCCAGGCACAGGCCGATCAGGACGAGGTTGCGCAGCGGATACTCGAGGCTGAAGCGGCGGTAGTACTCGTGACCCTTGATGAGGGTGTCGCCGAAGTCGATCACGTACAGCAGCGCCATGATCCCGAAGAACCAGCCGCGTCGGGAGGTGAAGTAGTCGCGCCATCCGGCGTAGTCGGCCAGGTCGTCGGGGAAGAGCAGGGTGCACAGTACGAACAGCACCACCACGTACAGGATCAGGAAGGCGTAGGCGATGAAGCTCCAGGGGTGGACGTGGCTGAGCCCGAACTCCCACCACCAGAAGTGCACCAGCACGATGAACATCGACAGCGCCCAGCCCAGGTGCACCCAGTAGATCTGGTCGCGGCCGGGATGCTGGACGAAGCGGGCCATGCCCTTGAGCAGCGTGGTCAGCGCCAGGCCCAGGACAATGCCCAGGACGATGCGGATATGCGTGAACTGCGGGTCGGTGGTCATGCCACGGCGATCCAGGCAGGCCGGCAGGCCGATGGCGGCAGCATAGCGCCTCATTCCCATACTCCCGGCGCACGCTGGCATCCATCCTGGTCTCTGCTTTTCGAGGCTTCCGCGGATTCCGGGCGGCGTCGTCCGCCGGGCCGGGGATGCTACGCCCGGCAGACGACATCCTGTCTTTATGCCGGGCGTGGGCCATCCGTGGCCCACTGCTCCGCAATCCCCGGCCCGGCGGACGACGCTCCGGCACTTCATTTCATGGTCTTCGTCAGCCCTCGCTCCAACCCCTCTCCTGGGAGAAGCCAGCGGCGCAAGGCGCCGAGCCCGTGCTCGGTCGATAGCTGCGATCATGGCGGCATGAACGACACGCTCTCCGACGACTTTACTTCCCTGACCCTGGAGCCGGCCCTGCTGCAGGGCGTCCAGGCGCTGGGCTATACGAAGATGACGCCCGTGCAGGCCGCCGGCCTGCCGGCGATCCTGGCCGGGCACGACCTGATCGCCCAGGCGCCGACCGGCAGCGGCAAGACCGCCGCGTTTGGCCTGGGGCTGCTGCACCGCCTCGACCCCGCCCAGAGCGCGACCCAGGCACTGGTGCTGTGCCCGACCCGCGAACTGGCCGACCAGGTCGGCAAGCAACTGCGCAAGCTCGCCTTCGCCATTGCGAACCTGAAACTGTCGATCCTGTGCGGCGGCATGCCGCTGGCGCCGCAACTGGCCTCGCTCGAACACGCACCGCATGTCGTCGTCGGCACGCCGGGCCGGATCCAGGAACTGCTGCGCAAGCGCGCCCTGAACCTGTCGGCGCTGCGCACCCTGGTGTTTGACGAAGCCGACCGCATGCTCGACATGGGCTTCGAAGAGGCGATCCGCGAGATCGTCGGCAAGACCCCCAAGTCGCGCCAGGGCCTGCTGTTCTCGGCGACTTTCCCCGAGGCCGTGCGCGAGATCAGCCGCGGCCTGCTGCGCGAACCGCTTGAAGTCACCGTCGAAGGCGACGAACAGCATGCCGCCATCGACCAGCGCTTCTACGAAGCCGACACGACGAAGAAGACGCCGCTGCTGGCCGCGCTGCTGCTGCAGTACAAGCCCGAATCGTGCGTGGTGTTCTGCAACATGCGCCGCGATGTCGACGAGGTCGCCGCTTCGCTGGCGCACTACGGATTCACAGCATTGGCGCTGCACGGCGACATGGAGCAGCGCGACCGCGACGAAGTGCTGGTGCGCTTCGCCAACCGCAGCTGCACCGTGCTGGTCGCCAGCGATGTCGCCGCGCGCGGCCTCGACGTCAAGGAACTGGCGATGGTGGTCAACTACGACATGCCGCCCGACCCGGACATCTACGTGCACCGCATCGGCCGCACCGGACGCGCCGGCAGCGAAGGCGTCGCCTTGAGCCTGTGCAGTCCCCGCGAGCAGGCGCGCGCGACCGCGATCGAAGAGCGCCAGGGCTTGCCGTTGATCTGGTACAAGGCCACTCCGCTCGCAGGCAAGGCATCGGGCGTGGCGGCGGCGGCGATGGTGACGCTGCGCATCGATGCAGGCCGAACCGACAAGTTGCGGCCGGGCGACATCCTGGGTGCGCTCACCGGAGATGCCGGGCTGAAGGCCGACGCGGTCGGCAAGATCGACGTGTTCGCCACGCGCTCGTATGTAGCGGTGGCACGCGCACAGGCCACACCGGCGCTGGCGCGGCTGCGCGAAGGCAAGATCAAGGGACGGAAATTCCGCGTCAACCGGATGTAGCCGCCCTCACCCCGAGTGCGCGCGAGCCAGTGGCTCGCAAGCAGCGCCCTCTCGCCCTGAAAGGGGAGAGGGGCTTCTGCGCGGTCAGCGCTGATTGAAGGCGTACTTGCCCGGCCCGAGCAGCGCGATCGCCACGGCCGTGGCCAGGTACATGATCTGCAGTTCGATCGCCCAGCCACCTTGTTGGTTGAGATGGCCAATGTCGCCCTGGTGCACCAGGTACAGCGCGAACAGCATGTTGATCGCGACCAGGATCCCGCCAATGCGCGAGAAGAAGCCGGTGATCACCAGCAACGGCCCAAGGATCTCGCCGATCAGCACGCCATAGGCGAAAACACCCGGGAAACCCTGTGCTTCCACCATCTTGGTGATGCCTTCCAGGCCACCGTCGAGCTTGGAGATGCCGTGCAGGAAAACCAGAGCGCCGAGCGCGATACGCAGGATCAACTTGCCGGAGTCTTGCTGGGTGCTGCTATTCATGGCGGAACCCCTTGGTGACTGGACGTGGCTGGCTGAAAGGACAGGAAACGGCTGCTTGAATGGGGGCGGACGTGCTGATGGTCACGCCAGCGCGGCCTCCGGCGCAACTGGGGCGGGCCGCCGGTCAGCGGATCGGCAGGGCCACCCGCTCGCCGTGCCAGTTGAGGATCACGCTGTCGGCGGCAATTTCCTCCACCACCGCATCGCCGACCCGGTCGCCCTGGCCGACGCGGGTGCCGTCGATGATCGCGAAACGCTGGGCAGGCGTGGGCCCCCACATGTGCATGCTGATCTTCAGCGCGGGCAACTGCTCGCGCTCGCCGACGGGCAGGTCGGCCAGGCGCATCGGGGCAGGCGCCGCTCCAGCGCTGGCAGGCGCCGGCGCGGGAGGCGCAACGGCGACCGGCTGGGATGACGGTGGGGGCGGCGGCAACGAAAGCTGCGGCGGGGCGGGCTGCGGCGAGGCGCGCTCCTGCGAGGCACGCCCTGGCAAGGGCGAGGGCACCGCAGGAGCCAAAACGGCCGTGTCGGCAACGCGCGTCGCGGCCGTGGCCGTGGTCGTCGCTGTCGGCTCGCGTGGCGGCGGCAGCGCGGCAGGGATCGGGCGCACAGGCGCTGTTGCAGCGGCAGCCGGCTCCAGCGACGCGGTACGGGCGTTGGCGCTGGTCACCGCGGACGTGGGCACCGATGCGGCTTCGAGCGGCTCGCTCGAGGCCTGCGGTGCAGGCGCATCACTGACGGCCACCGCTCCGGCCGTGGACCGGAGATCGCGAACCCACCACAGCGTCGCCAGCACGGCCAGGCCACCGGCCAGCCACCATGGCCAGGCCGGCCGGCGCATCACCGGCCGGGTCACCAGCGGCGGCAGCTCGGCATACAGGTCCGGCGCCTGGCCGCGGCGGCGCTCGGCTTCGGACTTGCGCAGGGCGTCGAGGATCAGCGACATCGATTCATTCCCCGTCTTCGCCAGGCGCGCGCAAGCGCGGCCCGTCGCCATCGATTGCGGCCAGCGCCAGCAACGTCGCCGGGCCCACCAGTCCATCGCTGGCCAGGCCGCGATCGCGCTGGAACTGGCGCACCGCGTCCTGCATCGCGACATCGAAACCCGCGCCGCCTGCCTGCGCCGGCAGGTAGCGCGGTTGCAGGCGCGCGCGTACCCAGTCGGTCGCTGCGCCCTGGCTGCCCAGGCGTGGCGCCTCGGCGAGGAACGCCGGGCCGCGCCACAGTGCGGCCAGTTCGCCGTTCCAGAACTGCGGCAGGGCGATCCGGTCGACCGCGACCACCTCGTTGCCCAGCCGCAGCCGCACCTGTCGCGCATTCGCGCCTTCCAGCAACGCCCAGGCTTCGCTGCCGACCTCCTTGCCGCTGCCCTGGCGCAGGCGCAACAGCACCGGGCGGTCCTGGGCAATCAGCGCGTCGAGAGTGCTGCGGCCGCGCAGGCAATACACGCCTTCGGCCAGCACCGGCGGGCACGCCGCGGCGATGGCGACATCGGACGCCGCCGACGGCAATTGCCAGCGCGCCAGCAACTGGCCCCAGGCGGCCGTGGGCGTTGCCGCCGCCGCAGCGAGACGTGCGGCAAATCCTGTCGCATCCAGGCGATCTGGCGTCGAGGGCCGGACCGGTTTTGCCATCGCCGGCGCGGCGGGAGTGGATGCGGTGGCAGGCGACAGCGCCGGAGCCCGCGGCCACCACAGCGTCACGGCAAGGGCGAGCAACGCGATGGCGGCGATGGCCGCAGGTATCGCCAGCACGGCTTTCGGCGGCCACCATCGGCGCGCCTTGCGCGGCAGCACTTCGGCTGCGGCGCGATCGACCCAGCGACCGTCGACCAGGCGGGCATCGTTGGCATAGCCGGCCAGCAGGCTGCGCTCGGCGATGTTGTTGATCAGGCGCGGCACGCCGCCGGAATGCGCGTGGATGCGCCTGACCGCGGCGGCATTGAACGGGAAGTGCTGGCCACCGGCGACGCGAAAACGATGGCGCAGGTACTCGCCGGTCTCGGCGGCATCCAGTGGCGTGAGGTGGTAGCGCGCGGTGATGCGCTGGGCGAGCTGGCGCAGTTCGGCGCGGTCGAGCATCGTGCGCAGCTCGGGCTGGGCCAGCAGGATGATCTGCAGCAACTTCTGCGTCGGCGTTTCCAGGTTGGTCAGCAGGCGCACCTGCTCCAGCGCATCGACCGACAGGTTCTGCGCCTCGTCGATGATCAGCACCACGCGCAGGCCCTGCGCGTAGGCGTCCAGCAGGTACGCGTTGAGCGCGTCGACGAGCGCCTTGAGGCTGCCGCGCCGGCCTTCGAGGTCCAGGTGCAGTTCCTCGCAGATCGTCTCGAGCAGTTCGACCGGGGTCAGGCGCGGGTTCAGCACCAGCGCCACCCGCGTCGTCACCGGGATCTGCTCCAGCAGCAAGCGGCACAACGTGGTCTTGCCGGTGCCGACCTCGCCGGTGAGCTGGACGAAACCGCCACCGCCGCCCTGGTCGACGCCGAACAGCAGGTGCGCGAGCGCATCGCGGTGGCGTTCGCTGAGGAACACGAAACGCGGGTCCGGCGTGATCGAGAACGGCGGCTCGGTCAGGCCGTAGTGCTCGAGATACATGCGCAACCTGCAGGGAGTGATGGCGCCAAGCCTGCCACAAAAACCGGGTGGAGCGGGCCGCCTGGGCCGTGCCCGCGTGCCGGCGGCTAGTCGGCCGCGCCCTTGGCCTCGGCGGTTCCCAGCACTTGCGGATGCTGCAGGCGCCGAGGTTTGCCCAGCAACGGATGCACGAATACCGCAGCCAGGATGATGACCACGCCGACGTAGAACAGCCGGGTCAGCTCGTGCTGTTCGCCCAGCAGCAGCGCCGCCAGCACGATCGCGTAGACCGGCTCCAGGTTCACCGCCAGTTGCTGCGCGAACGCGCTCATGTGGCGCAGCGCAACCAGAGACAGGGTGAAGGGCAGCAGCGTGCAGGCCAGCGACAGGCCCAGCAGCAGGATGATGTCGTGGCCGCTGGGAACGACCAGCAGCGGTCCGGCGAACGCCGGGAACACCAGCGGCATCAGCGGCGCCAGCACGGTGAGGGTCAACGTGCCGGCGCCCAGCTCCAGCGCGGTCACGGTCAGCGGATCGCCGTGTTCGACCAGGCGCTTGTTGAGCGAGCCGAACAGCGCCACCAGCAGCGCCGACATCGCGCCCACGGCAATGCCCGCGCGCATCCCGGCCGGCACGCCGCCGACCACCAGCACCACGCCGGGCAGCACCATCAGGCCGAGCGCCAGTTCGCGCTTGGAGAAACGGGTGCGGGTCAGCCACGGTTCGATCATCGCCACGAACACGGTGCCCAGCGCCATGCAGGTGGCCCCGACCGAGGCGTTGGACAGCTTGATCGCGCCGTAGAAGGTCAGCCAATGCAGCGAGACCAGCGCGCCGATGCCGGCATAGGCCAGCATCAACCGCGGCGACATTGCCCGCAGGCCGCGCCAGACGCGCGGCAGCAGCGCCAGCGCGGCGACCACGATCAGCATGCGCCACCACACCAGCGGCAACGCCGGCAGCGTGATCAGCTTGCCGAGGATCGCCGTGAAGCCCCACAGCATCACGCAGAAATGGATTTGCAGTTGCGCCTTGCTGGTCGGGCTCATTCGGTCCTGGCGGGGCGTGTGGGGGCGTGGGGCGCTATTGTAGGCACCAGGAAGAAACAACCGAGGGATCGCACGATCGTGAGCGACGCCTTCATCGCCCATCTGCACGACCTGCTGGACGGGCTGGGACGGGTCAGCACCCGGGCCATGTTCGGCGGACACGGCATCTACCTCGACGGCGCCCTGGTCGGCGTCGTCATCGAGGAAGCCCTGTAC
This sequence comes from Lysobacter sp. 05T417, assembly GCF_056396405.1. Lineage (NCBI taxonomy): Bacteria > Pseudomonadati > Pseudomonadota > Gammaproteobacteria > Lysobacterales > Lysobacteraceae > Lysobacter > Lysobacter sp. 05T417. Next base: position 58,130 of record NZ_JBFTLK010000008.1, read on the forward strand.
CTGAAGGTGGACAACGAGACCCGCCTGCATTTCGAGGCCGCGGGCAGCGAGCCGTACATCTATCTGGGCCAGCAGCTGCCGATCAGGATGAGCTACTGGTCGGTGCCGGCGGCGGCCATGGAATCGCCGCAGGCGATGAAGCCCTGGGCCGAGCTGGCCTACGCCGCCGCGCTGCGCAAGAGTCCGTCCAAGCGCCGGATGTAGCGGCGGGCGAACGATTTTGCGCGGCGATGTCGATTTCGCGCCGGCCCGTTCGTCGTGACAGTGAAGGCAGCCACCGCGCGTCGAACGCGCAGCGCCGGGCCGCCTCACTTCGTCCACACCCGGAACCCGTCATGACCCGCCATCGCTCCGCCCCCGTCCTGCTTGCCGCCTCGCTTCTCGTCCTGGCCGCGGCCGCATCGGCCAAACCGGTCCGCTACGAGATCGACCCGGCCCACACCTATCCGAGCTTCGAGGCCGACCACATGGGCGTGTCGGTGTGGCGCGGCAAGTTCAACAGCAGCCAGGGCGAAATCTCGCTCGACAAGGCAGCCAGCACCGGTTCGGTGGAAGTGACCATCGATACCGCCAGCGTCGACTACGGCCTGGACGTGATGAACGACAAGGCGCGCGAGGCCGACCTGCTCGACAGCGGCAAGTACCCGAAGGCGGTCTACAAGGGGCGCCTGGTCGATTTCCGCGACGGTGCTCCGACCCGCGTTGACGGCGAACTGACCCTGCGCGGCGTGACGCGGCCGCTGGACCTCACCATCGACCGCTTCAAGTGCGTCCCGCACCCCATGTACAAGCGCGAGCTGTGCGGCGCCGATGCGCTGGGCACGTTCCGCCGCGACGAGTTCGGCATCGATGCCGGCAAGGATTTCGGCTTCGACATGAACGTGACGTTGCGCATCCAGGTGGAGGCGGTGCAGGCGCCTTGACGGGAAGCGCAAAGAGATTCTTGCCGGTGCGCTAACGGTGCATGCCGGACCATCCGACCACACGGTCACCACAGAAGGAGAAGCAGACGATGGCTTTCTATGTTGATGGATATGTATTGCCGCTGCCGAAGAAGAACCTGGCCGCTTACCGCACGATGGCGCGCAAGGCCGGCAAGATCTGGCGCGAATACGGCGCGCTGGAGGTCAACGAATGCGTGGCCGACGATGTCAAGCCAGGCAAGCTGACCTCGTTCCCGCAGGCGGTGAAGCTCAAGGCCGACGAGGTCGTGGTGTTCTCGTGGATCGTCTACAAGTCGCGCGCGCAGCGCGACAAGATCAACAAGCAGGTGATGGGCGATCCGCGCCTGGCCGACATGATGAACCCGAAGAACGCGCCGTTCGACGGCAAGCGCATGTTCTGGGGCGGCTTCAAGCCGATCGTCTCGCTCTGACGGTCAGCCTTGTGCCAGGCACTCTGCGGCGCGCTGCCGCAGCAGTGTCTGTTCGCGCGCGTTGCGGGTCATGCCCGCGGCGCGCTCGAATTCGCTGCGCGCCTCGTCAAAGCGGCCGAGCTTGCGCAGCAGGTCGCCGCGCACGCTGGGCAGCAGGTGGTAGTCCTTCAGCAAGGGGTCGCCGGTGAGCGCGTCGACCACGGCCAGTCCGGCTGCCGGCCCGAACAGCATCGACAGGGCCACCGCGCGATTGAGCTCCACCACCGGCGACGGCACCTGCCGCGCCAGCGCGCCGTAGAGGCCGACGATGCCGGCCCAGTCGGTTTCCTCGGCGGTCAATGCACGGGCATGGCAGGCGGCGATCGCGGCCTGCAACGTATACGGGCCGCGCGGCGGATCACGCACGGCGCCCAGTTTCTCCGCGCGCTCCAGCGCCGACAGCCCGCGATGGATCAGCAACTGGTCCCAGCGGGCGCGGTTCTGTTCGAGCAGCAGCACCGGCTCGCCGTTGCCGTCCACGCGCGCCGCTGCACGCGAGGCCTGGATTTCCATCAGCGCGAGCAGGCCGTGGACTTCCGGTTCGTTCGGCACCAGCCCGGCGAGGATGCGGCCCAGGCGCAGCGCGTCCTCGCACAGGCCCGGGCGCATCCAGTCGTCGCCCGCAGTGGCGGCATAGCCTTCGTTGAAGATCAGGTAGACCACTGCAAGCACCGAAGAAAGGCGCTGTGCGAGTTCCTCGCCGCGCGGCACTTCGTACGGCACCTGCTTGTCGGCCAGCGTGCGCTTGGCACGGACGATGCGCTGGGCGATGGTCGGCTCCGGCACCAGGAACGCGCGTGCGATCTCGTCTGTGCTCAGGCCACCGAGCAGGCGCAGCGTGAGTGCCACCTGCGCCGGCGTCGACAGCACCGGATGGCAGGCGGTGAACACCAGGCGCAGCAGGTCGTCGCCAATCGGATCGTCGAGCTTGTCCAGGTGCCCGTCGTCGGCGCTTTCCTGTTCGGATTCGAGCTCGCGCGCCAGTTCCTCGTGCTTGCGCTGCAGCAGCTTGCTGCGGCGCAGGCGGTCGATAGCGCGGTGCTTGGCGGTGGCCATCAGCCACGCGCCGGGCTGGTCGGGCACGCCGGTTTCGGGCCAGCGCTCCAGGGCCGCGACCAGCGCGTCCTGTGCCAGTTCCTCGGCCAGGCCAACGTCGCGCACCATGCGCGCGAGCGTTGCGATCAATCGTGCCGATTCGATGCGCCATACGGCATCGATGCTGCGGTGGATGTCGGTCGCCGTCATGGCGACCGATCACACCACCGACGCAATGCCGTTGCAAGTGCTCGAAGTAGCATCAGCTGCCGCGCTCGGACAACTGCCTGAGATTGTCCAGGCCGGCTTCGAAGTCCTTGCCGATCATCCGGTCCATGTTCACGAATACGCTGAACAGCTTGGACATGTACGGCTGGTCGCCGTTCATCGACCAGGTCACGTCGCTGCCGTTGCCTTGCGGGACGATGGTGAACTGCGCAGTGCTGCGCGCCTGCATCGGCCGGCTGAAGTCGAGCTGGATCTCGATCCGTGACGACGGCACCGACTGCACGATCTCCATCCGCCCTGCGCCGGCCTTGCTGTTGCCATCCCAGCGGTAGGTGGCGCCGATGCCCTGCGCCGCGCCGCCGATCTCGCGCTGCATCTGCGGATCGAGCTTCTCGTACGGCGACCACGCCTGCCAGCGGCGGAAATCGTTGATCTGCGCGAATACCTGCTCCGGCGGCGCCTGGATATGGGCGCGGCGTTCGACACGGAAGGTGTCGGGGCGGGTCGCGGCGAAGAGCAGGACGGCCGCAATCAACACGACGACGGCTATGGCGATGAACTTGAACATGCGTGGCTCCGTTAGGGGGTCAATGTTTCGGTTTCGAATCGATGGGTGTGGGCGGTCCGGCGTGCTGCTGCATCTGCTCGAATCCCGCCGCGGCCTTCTGCACATCGGCGGGGAAGTCGGCCATTTCCTGCACCTGCCGGACCTCGATCACTTCGTTGTTGGAAGCCGGACAGCGCGAGGCCCAGGCGATGGCCTCCTCGCGCGACTTCACCTGGATCATCCAGTAGCCGCCCAGCACTTCCCTGGCTTCGCTGAAGGGGCCGTCTGTGACATGCGGCTTGCCATCCGTGAAGCTGACGCGCGCGCCCATCGACGGCGGGTGCAGCCCATCGAGGGCGAGCAGCACGCCGGCCTTCTGCAGCGATTCGTTGTATTTCATCATTGCCGCGACTGCTTCGGCGTCGGGCATCGTTCCCGGCTCGGCGGACTCGTAGCCCTTGGGGATCATCAGCATCATGAATCGCATGGCGGCGGCTCCCGTGGTGGTGGGTGGATCAGCAGTTGGCCGGCACGGCGCCGGGTTTCATGTGGATGAACTCCCACAGGTGGCCGTCCAGGTCCTCGAAGCCGTGTCCGTACATGAACCCCTGGTCGCTGGCGTCGAAGTGCGTCTTCGCGCCGGCGGCCACGGCCTTGGCGACGATGCGGTCGACCGCGTTGCTGCTGTCCATCGACAGGCACACGATCGCCTCGGTGGACCGGGTCGCATCGCTGACCGGCTTGCGGGTGAAGGTCTGGAAGAACGCCTGCGTCAACAGCATCACGTAGATGCTGTCGGACACGACCATGCAGGCGCCCTGTTCGTTGGTGAAGTCGGGGTTGAAGGAATAGCCGAGTTTCTCGAAGAAGTCGACGGAACGGTCGAGGTCGCTGACCGGCAGGTTGACGTAGATCTGGCTGCCCATGGCGGTCATGCCTCGCGCTCGCAGTTGATCATCCACGACACGCCGAAGTGGTCGACGAGCATGCCGAAACTGACCGCCCAGAAGGTCTTCTCCAGCGCCATGACCACATGGCCCTTTTCCGACAGCGCCTTGAACACGCGCTCGGCCTCGGCCGCGGAGTCGACGTTGAGCGCGATCGCGCAGCCCTTGATGCCTTCGTAGTTGTCGGTCGGCATGCCATCCGACGCCATCAGCACCTGGTCGCCGACGTGCAGGCGCGCGTGCATGATCTTGTCGTGGTGGTCGGCCGGCACATGGTCGCAGGCCGGGCTGTCACCAAATCTGGTGATCGGATCGAGCGTGCCGCCAAGCGCCTGCGCATAGAAGCGCATGGCGGCCTCGCAGTTGCCGTTGAAGGTGAGATAGGCGTTGATCTTCATGGGACGTCCTTGAGAGTGGAGTGGGGATGGAGGGGGTGAAAGGATCAGTCGGCGCCGGCGACGCGATGGATCTGCGACACACCGTTGCCGGCGATGGCGAGGAACTTGTGGGTGGCATCGAGCGCGGCTTCTTCCGAGGGCAACCGCATCAGCGCGAACCCGGCAATGACTTCCTTGCTTTCGCTGAAGGGTCCGTCGGTGACCGTGTAGTGGCTGTCGTTGCGGCGCACGCGCGTGGGCCTGGCGAACAGGCCGCCAGTGGCGAGCAGTTCACCGGCAGCGCGGCTGCGCTCGATGAAAGCCTGCATCTCCTGCATGTGGTCGTCGCAACCAGGTTGCGTGGCCTGCGCGGCGTCCGGCGTGTAGAGCATCAGGAACTGCATGGGGAAGCCTCGTGTCTTGGGAGGGGAAGGAGAGGGGAGCGGATCACTGGCGCGCGGCGATCTGTTCGCGCAGGCGGTCTTCCTGGGCGCGCAGCTCCGGCGTGAATTCGGCGCCGAAGTCGCAGGCCTCGAAGATCTGGCGGATCTCGATCTCGCACGGCTCGTCGCCGTCGAACAACGCAGGCGCGCGCTTGACCCACTCGACCGCCTCGGCCAGAGAGCCGGTCTGGAACAGCCAGTAGCCGGCGATGAGTTCCTTGGACTCGGCGAACGGGCCGTCGATGACGGTGCGCTGCTTGCCGGAGAACCGCACGCGGGCGCCCTTGCTGCTGGGGTGCAGCCCTTCGCCGCCGACCATCACGCCGGCCTTCACCAGTTCTTCGTTGTACTGGCCCATCTGGGTCAGCAGTTCTTCGCTCGGCATCACGCCGGCTTCCGAGTCCGCATTGGCGCGGACGATCACCATGAAGCGCATCGTCGTCTCCTGTTTTTCGAACCGCCGCAGTGGGGCTCTTGTCAGGACGACGAACGGGGAAGGGCGGGATCGACACGCCCGCAGAGTTTTTTTCAGTCCGTCGGCAGCGCCAGCAGCCAGTCCACGAACGTCTGTGCCGCTGCGCGCAGCCGGCGGTGCGACGGGTAGACGATGTAGTAGCCCCAGCGCGCCTTCACGGTCGGCACCGGCAAGCGCTGCAGGCGCCCGCTCTCCAGGTAGGGCACGACGATGCGTGAGCGCGCCAGTGCGATGCCCATGCCAAACGCCGCGGCATTCATCGCATCGGTGCTGTCGCTGAAGGTCAGCCGCTCCTCGAACTTGGCCCCGTGCACGCCGGCGGCACGGAACCAGTCGTGCCAGCCCTGGCGCGAGTGGTCGGAGATCAGCGGGTGCCCGGCCAGGTCGGCGGCCTGGGTGATCCCTTGCAGCCCGGGATAGGCCGGCGAGATCACCGGCAGCAGCCCTTCGTCCATCAGGAAGTGCGCGGTCAATCCGGCCCAGTGCCCGGGTCCGTGGCGGATGCCGAAATCCGGGCCGGGGTCATCGAAGCGGGCCAGCGCGACCTCGGTATCGACGCTCAAGCGCAGGTGCGGGTGGGCGTCGGTAAACGCCGCCAGTCGCGGCAGCAACCAGGTGTAGGTCAGCGAGTGCAGGGTGGTGAAGCGGATGCGGTCGCTGTCCTCGCGGCCCAGTTGCAGGCTGCGCAAAACGCCGTCGACGTCGGCCAGGGCGCTGCCGGCGGCATCGGCCAGCTTGCGGCCTTCGGCGGTCAGGGCGACCCCGCGCGCATGGCGCTGGAACAGCGCCACCCCCAGCCGCGACTCCAGCTTGCGGACGTGGTGGCTGACCGCGCTGGCGGTCAGGTGCAGCTCCTCGGCGGCGTGGGCGAAGTTCTGGTGCCGGGCCGCCGATTCGAATGCCGTCAGGGCCGGCAGCCAGTCCGCGCGCAGTGCCATGTCGAGCCTCAAATCTGGTTTGTGTCTGACAGCCAAAGTATGCGCTTGTGCGGCGCGCGGACGGAATCACAATAGCGACCTGGCAAGAGCCAGATTAGTCGATGGGCGCCGACCCGGCCCCGAACGCAGGAGCGGGAAGACAATGGGCCAGCTGCACGAAGTCATGGCGGTATCACGGATGCAGGCGCTGTCGATCGATGCCGTACCGGCGATCGAGGTCGGCCCGGGCTGCCTGCGCCGCGACCTGCCGGCCGGCCCCGGCCTGCGCATGTGGGTGGTCGAAATGGCGCCCGGCGCGGAGTGGCCGGTGCTGGATCACCACGAGACCGGCGAGTCCTACTACGTCATCAGCGGCGAAGTGATCGAGGGCGAGTCCCGTCACGGCGCCGGGACATACGTGTACTTCGCGCCCGACAGCCGGCACCGTCCGCGCACCGAAACCGGCGTGCAGATGATCGGCGTCAACCTTCGTTACGCTTCGTTCCTTGCTGCCGGTGGCAGCCCCGAATCGATCACGCATTGCTACCACCCGACGCAGGGCTGATCCGCCCGCGCGCTGGCCTTCGTTTCCGCACACGTCCTCCCCCACGAGTACGTCCTCATCAAGAGGTTTGGCATGACCAGCATTGCATCTGCTTCGACGCTTCCCGACACGCAAGAGCGCGGCTGGATCACGCCGCTGGAACTCGGCGTGCTTGGCGCCATCTGGGGCGGCTCGTTCCTGTTCATGCGCGTGGCCGTCGGCGACTTCGGCGCGATGGCGCTGGTGGAGATGCGCCTGGCGCTGGGCTCGCTGGTCCTGCTGCCGTTCCTGTTGCGCGCGCGCTCGCAGTTCCCGGCCCGGATGTGGCCGAAGATCGCGATCATCGGCGCGCTGAATTCGGCGATGCCGTTCATGCTGTTCGCGTGGGCGGCGAAGTCCGCGCCGGCCGGCGTGGGCGCGATCACCAATGCGATGACGGTACTGTTCACAGCGCTGGTCGGTTTCCTGTTCTTCGGCGAGAAGATCGGCTCGCGCCGCGCGATCGCACTGCTTGTCGGCTTCCTCGGCGTGGTGGTGCTGGCGAGCGACAAGACTGCCGGCGCCAGCATCGGCTGGGCGGTGGCGGCCGGTGCCGGCGCGTCGTTCCTGTACGGCCTCGGCCTCAACCTGGTGCGCCGCCACCTGACCGGCCTGCCGCCGGCGGCCGTGGCCTCGGCGACGCTGGGCACCTCGGCGCTGCTGACGCTGCCGTTCGCCATCGCCAACTGGCCGACGCATGCCATCGCGATGAAGTCGTGGCTGTCGGCGGGCATGCTCGGCGTGCTCTGCACCGGCCTGGCATTCGTCATGTACTACCGCCTGATCGCCCGGATCGGCGCAGGTCGCGCCTCGACTGTGACCTACCTGATCCCGGTGTTCGGCGTGGCGTGGGCCTGGCTGCTGCTGGATGAGCCGCTGACGCTGAAGATGGGCATTGCCGGCGCGATGATCCTGGGCAGCGTGGCCCTGAGCCAGCGCACAGCGAAGTGACGCATTGGCCCGTGCGCTCCGCGCACGGCTTTGCCAATGCGTCATCCCGGCGAAAGCCGGGATCCACCACACAAGCCATGGAACGGACCCCCATGCCCGACAAGCGCGTAGTTTTCGACTTCGACCTGGAATTCACCAACGGCGGCGGCATCCAGGGCCAGGACTTCCGCCTCGACATCGATGGCGACGACATCGCCGATGCGGCCCTGGTCGACTACATCGTCCGCGACCTGCGCCTGTTGATGGTCGGCCCCTCCCGCATCCTCAACAAGAAGATCATCACCGAGCCGCACAAGCGCAAGGCGGAAAGCGCATCAAGCGGCCGCGTGTACGTCGACCTCAGCCACGTGATCGAGGACGGCCTGGTCACCTACCCCGGCCTGCCGGCGGCACGCGTGTGCGACTACCTCAGCCGCGAGCAATCGCGCGAGAAGTACGCGGCGGGCACGCAGTTCCAGATCGCGAAGATCGAGATGGTCGCCAACACCGGCACCTACATCGACTGCCCGTCGCACCGGTACGCGCACGGCAAAGATCTGTCGCAAGTGGGAATCGCGGCGTTCGCCGACCTCGACGGCATCGTCGTCCGTGCCGACCATCGCGAAGTCCGCGCCATCGACGCTTCCTGGTTTCGCGACAAGGAACTGCGCGGCCGCGCCGTGCTCGTCCACACCGGCTGGGACGCCCATTGGCGCGAAGCCGCCTACGCCGTCGACCACCCGTTCCTGACCGAAGACGCGGCCGCCTATCTGCGCGACTGCGGCGTCGCCCTGGTCGGCATCGACTCGATGAACATCGACGACACCCGCGGCGGCGAACGTCCGGTGCACACGACCCTGCTGGGCGCCGACATCCTCATCGTCGAGCACCTGTGCAACCTGTCGGCGCTGCCGGACGAAGGCTTCGCCTTCAGCGCGATCCCGCCGAAGGTGAAGGGCGCGGGCACGTTCCCCGTGCGCGCGATGGCGCGGCTATAGCTCGTCCGGCTCGTCGGCAATCCGTGCCTGCGCACGCGCCAGGCTCGCACCCGTCACCGCCCAGGCCAGGGCGATGGCCGCGCCCACCAGCGCTGCGATGGCCGGCTGCTGCGCGAGCATGTCGACGAACGTCTTGGCCCAGCCGCTGACCGCATCGGCGCCGCGGTAAACCACCGAGTCGATGAAACTCTTGGCCTTGTACTTGGCCTCGGTCGGGACCACGGTGAACAGCATCTCGCGGCCCGGCCGGACGAAGGCGTACTCGCCGAAACGCCGCACCACCATCACCACCGCCATCACCGCGAACGTCGGCGCCAGTGCGAGCCAGAGGAAGCCGAGCATGGTCACCAGCGGCACCGCGACCAGCAGCGCACCCAGCCCCAGTCGTTGCACCAGGCGCCCGGTGAGGAACAGCTGCGAGGCGATGGTCAGGCTCTGCACGATCACATCGATCGTGCCGAACACCTGGGTCTGGTCGGCGCGGTCGGGGAAGCGCAGTTCGATCAGGCGCGCCTGTTCGAAGTAGAGGAAGGTGCTGACGCTGGCCAGCAACAGCACGAACGCGGAAATGCCGAGCAGGTAGGGCGAGCGCATCACCGTGGTGATGCCGGCCAGCGGGCTGCCCCCGAGCGGACGCGCACGCGCGCCGGCGGTGAGTTCCTCGCGCACGGGATGGGCGTCGCGCCAGCGTTGCAGGTGGCGCGCGGCGAAGATGGCCGCGACCAGCAGCGCTGCCGCCAGCCACAGCAGCCCGGCGTGGCCGATCTGCTCCACCAGCGCGATGCCCAGCAGCGGCCCGACCAGTCCGCCGAGGCTGGCGCCGGCGGCCATCAGCGCGAACACACGCTTGGCCTGTGCGGTCGGGAACAGGTCCACGCACACGCTCCACACCACCGACACCGCGATCAGGTTGAACACCGAGATCCAGATGTAGAACGTGCGCGCGACCCACAGGTTCTCGGGATCGGCCTGGAAGCACAGCGCGAACACCACCAGGTTGGCGGCGAAGAAACCGAACGTCCACGGCAGGATGTGTCGCCGCTGCACCTTGGCCGCGATCCAGCCGAACAGCGGCATCACCGCCAGAGTCGCGACGAAGGTGCCGGTGAACAGCCACTGCAGGTTGTCGACGCCACCGGCGACGCCCATGGTCTCGCGCACCGGCCGCAGCATGAAATAGCCGGCGAACAGCAGGAAGAAGACCAGGGCCCCGGCCAGCACCGGCGGCGTTTCCTCTTCGGTCACACCGAAGACGGCGGCGATCTTGTGGGTCCAGTTCGCCATCCGTCAGGCCAGCGCCGCGACCAGCGCGTCGCGCTGCTTTGCGTCGAGCAGCTCGCCGGTGCCCGCCTTCAGGTTGTCGGTCTGATGGCGCGCCTTGGACGTGGCCGGGATCACCACCGTCACCGCCGGATGGCTGAGGACGAACTTGAGGATCAACTGCGCCCACGAATCGGCGCCGACCTCGGCTGCCCACGCCGGCAGCGGCTTGTCGCGCGTCTGCGAAATCAGCTGGCCGTCCTCGAAGGCGCGGTTGATCATCACCGCGATGCCCAGCTCCTGCGCCAGCGGGAAGATCGCCTTCTCGGCCCCGCGCGACACCGGCGAGTAGTTGATCTGCACCCAGTCGGGCTTGTACTGGCGCATTTCCTCGGCCAATTGCGACTGGCCTTCCTCGCGGTAATGGGTAAGGCCGACGTAGCGGGTCTTGCCTTGCTGCTTCAACTCTCGCGCCACTCCAATCTGCGTGGCCGTGTCGCGCAGGTTGTGGACCTGCAGCAGTTCGACCTTGTCGGTCTTGAGCCGGCGCAGCGAATCCTCGAACTGGGCCAGGCCCTGGTCCCTGCCGCTGACGCCCGACAGCTTGGTGGCGATGAACAGTTTCTCGCGTGCCCGGGCGTCGGCGACCAGGTCGCCGAGCACGTCTTCGGCGGTGGAGTAGGTCGGGGCGGTGTCGATGAGCCTGCCGCCGGCCGCGACGAAGGTGTCGAGCACTTCGCGCAACTGTGCGCGCGCCGGCGGTTCGGAACCGACCTCGAAACTGCCGGACGTGCCCATGCCGATGACGGGGATCTTCTCGCCGCTCGATGGCACCGCGCGCGCAATCAGCGGGCCCTTGAACGGCGGCGGCGTGGCGTCGGTCGCCGCGCCCGGTTCGGTTTCCTTGCTGCACGCGGCCAAGGGCGCGAAGGCGATGCCTGCGGCTGTCAGGGCGGCGGTGGAAATGAACTCGCGACGGTTGCTCATGGCGTGATCTCTTCCGGCACAGGAGGACGGATTGTGACCCCGTTGCGAGCGCGCCGGGAGAGTGCCGATTGGCAGGGATCGGCCATGCCCCGGGTTTCGACGGGAGGCAGCTCGCCCTCAGGCCCCCAGCCGGCGCAGCAACGCCATCGCCGCTGCCGGATTGCGCTCCTTGGCGGCGCTGATGAAATAGACGAACACATCACGCTTCCCGGCCCCGGCCTGCTGCGCTGCAAGGTACGGCAGGTCGGCCGGTTGCCCGCCCTGCGCCCATTCGCGCGCACGCGCCGTCCAGCGGTCGAGTTCGGCATCGGGATAGCCGTCGGGGATGTCGCTGCGCGTCTGCATCAGCCGCGCGTAGACGAAGTCGGCGGTGACGTCGGCGAACGATGGATGCTCGGACGAGTCGGTGAACACGCCGGCAAAACCATGCTTGCGCAGCAGCGTCACATAGTCCTGGTCGACGAATGCCGGGTCGCGCACGTCGAGGACATGGCGCAGCCGCCGACCTCCCACTTCGGCAGGAAGCAGGGCGAGGAATTCGGCAAAAACGCCGCGCTGCAGCGGCGGTCCCTGGTCGAATTGCCAGACGATCGGCCCGAGCCGGTCGCCGAGCGAGGCGATGCCGCCGAGGAAGTCCTCGATCTGCGGGCCGGTCTTGACCAGCGTGCGCGACTGCATGATCCGCATCGGCGCCTTGGCCGAGAACAGGAAACCCTCGGGCGTTTCCGCGGCCCACTTGGCGTAGGTCGCCGGTTTCTGCGAACCGTAGAACGTGCCGTTGACCTCGATCGCGCTCAGGTGGCGGCTGGCGTATTCGAGCTCGCGCCGCTGCACCAGACCTTTCGGGTAGAAGTTGTCGCGCCATGGCGCGTAGGTCCAGCCGCCGACACCGGCACGGATGCCATCGACCGCCTTGGGACCGCTGCCGAACTCATCCATCGCTCAGGCGTCCTTCCACGGATCGTAGGTGCCGAACCACCACAGGTGGCCTTCGAGGTCGCGACAGGCGTAACCGCGGCCGCCATAAGGCTGGTCGGCGATGTCGATCACGACCTGCGCGCCGCACTTCGTCGCCTGTGCGTAGTGGGCGTCGGCGTCGACGACGATCACGCAGATGCTCTGCGTGGCGCGCTGTCCGGTTTCGTCGGGATGGATCATCAGCTTCGACCAGTCACCGTCCTTGTTGGCCGAGCCGAGCATGATCATGCCCCTTCCGGTGCCGGTGCCATGGACGAGCTGGGCGTGGAGGACGACATCGCCGTCGGCGTAGACGGCATTGCGCTGGAAGCCGAACGCGTCGCACAGCCAGTCGATGGCCTTGGGGGCGTCGCGGTAGACCAGGGTGGGGATGACCGTGCTGCCGGGGGACATGGCGGGTTCCTCGCGTGGGAACCGGGAGGATAGCGGAAACGAAAGCCCCTCTCCCGCGTGCGGGAGAGGGGTTTGGCGCTTGTGGATCCCCGCCTGCGCGGGGATGACGTTCTGACAAAGCCACGCGCGGAGCGCGTGGGTCAGAACGTCACTTGATCGGTTCGTCCAGCATCATTTCGCGGACGAAACGTACCGGCGGCGCGCCGTACGACAGCACTTGGTCGTGGTAGGCCTTGGCGTTGAACTTGTCACCGAGCTTGGCCTCCACCGCCTTGCGCATGTCGAAGTGCTCCTGCGCGCCGACGAAGTACGTCGGCAGCTGCGCCGAGGTCAGCTGCGCACGCACCCACTTGCCGGCCGCTTCACGCTCCTGCTGGAACGCCTGCTTCGTCATCAGCTCCATCGCCTGCTCGCGGCTCCAGTTGTCCACGTGCACGCCCTGGTCGAGGATCGCGTTGGCGATCGTGCGCAGGTAGAACTTCAGCTGCACCAGGCGGAACAGCGGGTCGTTATCGAGGTAGCCCGCGTCGGCCATCATGTCCTCGGTGTAGACCGCCCAGCCTTCGGCGAACAGGCCCGAACGCAACACCGAACGCAGCGTCGAATGCGACTTGGCCGAATGCGCGCCTTCCAGGTAGTGGCCCGGCATCGCCTCGTGGATCGACAGCAGGTGGATCATGCGGCTGTTGTATTCGCGCAGGAACGAATCGGCCTGCTTGTCGTCCCAGTCGTCGGGAATCGGCGAGATCGCGTAGTAGGTGTCCAGGCCCTTGTCGAGCGGACCGGGCGAATCGCAGTAGGCGACGGCGACGCCGCGCTGGAATTCCGGCATCAGGATGATCTTGACCGGGTCGTTGGGCACGGTGACCAGGTCGTGCTTGCGGGTGAAGTCGGTCGCCTCGGCCAGGGTCTTCTTGGCGAAATCGACCACCTCGTTGCGTGCCGGCTTGTCGGCGTAGGCCAGTTCGAGTGCGGCCTCGATCGCCTTCTGCTGCTGGTCGGCGTTCGGGTTGGCCGGGAGCTCGGGCGCGTTCGGCTTGTCCTTGAGCACGGTCTGGGCGACGGCGTACATCTCGCCGCGCACGCGCTTGAGCTCGGACTCGGCGCGCTGCTTGATCTGCGCACGCGACAGCGAGGAGTTCAGCGAGAACTGCAGCTTCTCGTCATACAGCGTCTGGCCGATGCGGAAGTCGCCCTTGGCGTTGGGCACCAGGGTCTTGTCGAGCCATGTCTGCTGCTCGGCGACGGCCTTGCGCAGGCCGGCGATGGCGGCGTCGAGCTGCTTGCGGTCCTCGCCCTTGAGCTGGTCGGCGTTGGGGACGATGAAGGTGTCGATCAGGCTGAGCACGCCGGCGTTCTGCTTGGCGACGGTCTCGGCGTGGATCGACGGCACCCGTGCCGGGTCCAGGTTCTCGCGCATCTGCGCGTAGATGCCCGGGATCTTCTGCATGCGCGCGGTGGCCGACTTCAGCCGCTGCGGCATCGGCGCGAAGTCGCGCGCCATCAGGTTGTAGATCGCGCCACCGGCCAGGCCGCTGTAGACCTGCGGATCCCAGGCCCAGCTCTGCAGCGTCTCGATGCCCCAGATGTCGCCGCGGATCTGGTTGCGCAGGATCGATGCGTCGATCTGGTTCTCGCGCGAGAGCTTGCTGGTGTCGATCGCATCGAGCTCGGTCAGCAGCTTCTTGCTGAAGTCGACCAGCTTGGTGCGGCCGGCCGCGCTGAGGTCGTCGACCTCGCTGTCGAAGTCGTGCTTGCCGATCTGCGTGGCGCTGACCGGGTTGAGCTGCAGCCAGCCGTCGAGCCAGCGCTGCGAGAGCTCGGCGAAGCGTGCATCGGTGGCGGCATCGGAGGCAGGATTGGCAGGCGCCGTGGCGGCGGTGTCGGCCGGAGCCGGCGGGGTCTGCGGCTGGCAGGCGGCCAGGGTCGCGCTGAGCACGGCGACGGCGAGAAGGGTGGGGCGCAACGAACGCATGGCAGGTCTCGGAACAGGCGGCAGGCCGCGATCCCCCCAGAGTATCGCCAGTGGCGACCCGGCGGCATGGGCCGTTGGTTGAGTCGGGCGCCGACGACCTTGCCGAATCTGTCGCCCTGCCGCCCTGAGTCCTGTCGCGCGACCGGCGTGGCGCGCTAGAGTCGCGGCCAGGAAGACCCCGGGGAGGGGTCGGGGATGGGGGAAGGATGGGCAAGCTCAGGATGGCCGCGGCGCTGCTGCTGGCCGGGTTCAACTGTGCGTGGCCGGCGACCACGTCGGCAGCGTCGCCGGCCGCGCCGGCAGGGCCGGCTGCACCGGCGCTCGACGATTTCCTGCGCCTTGCTCAGTTCGAATCGATGACCCTGTCGCCCCGCGGCGACTACCTGGCCGCGCGGGTGCCGCTGGAAGAGCGAACGGTGATGGTCATCCTGCGCGCAAGCGACCTGAAGATCGTTGCCACGCTGGATCCGGGCAAGGACGGCTTCGTCGACTCCGGATTCTGGGTGTCCGATACGCGCCTGTTCGCATCGGTCTCGATGCGCTTTGGCTCGCTCGAACAGCCTTACCGTTTGCCCAACCAGTACACACTCGATGTCGACGGTCGCAGCGGTCGCGCATTCGAAGGTTATGTGATCGACCCGTTGATCGACGATCCGGAGCACGTGCTGACCGCCGACTGCCGCAAGGTCACCCTCGGCCATTGCTGGACGCGCGTGCGCAAGGCGCGCACCGATGGCCTGGGCCAGCGCGAGGAGATCGTCGATGCGCCGGTGCCGGACGCCGACTTCCTCGCCGACCGTGCCGGCACCGTGCGCTTCAGCTGGAACCGCGACGACGACGATCGCCAGCAGGTCTTCCTGCTGCGCGATGGCCAGTGGCAATCGATCAATGACGAGGCCGTGTCCGGGATCGAAACCACGCCGATCGGCACCAGCTACGACCGCCGTTATGGCTTTCTCTGGAGCGAGCGGCTCAAGGGCGGTGACGTCATCGAACGCATCGACCTGCAGACGGGCGCCCGCGACACCGTGGCCGGCGACGACAACGAGGATCCGCAGGCGCTGGTGTGGTCGTTCGACGGGCACGAGCCGATCGGCGCCGTCTACGGCGGGATGAAGCCGCGCATCGCCTTCTTCGACGAAAGCCATCCGCACGCCGCGCTGTCGCGCGAGCTGATCCAGACGTTCCCCGGCGAGCTGGCGCGCGTGACCAGCGCCAGTCGCGACGGGCGCAAGGTGCTGGTGACGGTGCAGAGCGCGGTAGAGCCTGCGCGCTACTACCTGCTCGAACCGGCCAGTGGCGACATGAAATTGCTGGCGCGGACCCGGCCGTGGCTGCAGGCGGCGTCGATGCGGCCGGTGGAGGCGGTGCGGTTCAAGGCCCGCGATGGCCTTGAAATCGCCGGCTGGCTCAACCGGCCGCAGGGCGACGGATTGCATCCGCTGGTGCTGATGCCGCACGGCGGGCCCTTCGGCGTGTCCGACAGCTGGACCTACAACGACGACGCACAGCTGCTGGCGACGCACGGCTACGCGGTGCTGCGGGTGAACTTCCGCGGCTCCGACGGGCGCGGCCGCAGCTTCGAGGAGGCGGGCTACCGGCAATGGGGGCGCGCCATGCAGGACGACATCACAGACGCCACGCACTGGGCGATCGAGCATGCCGGCGTGGATCCATCGCGCATCTGCATCTGGGGAGAAAGTTACGGCGGCTACGCCGCGCTGATGGGCGCAGTGCGCGAGCCGGGCACGTACCGCTGCGTGATCGGCATGGCCGGCCCCTACGACCTGCCGACCATATTCGATTGGGGCGATACGCACCGCTCGCGATGGGGGCGCACTTACCTCGCCAGGGTCCTCGGCGACGACATGGCGAAGTTGCGCGATGCGTCGCCCTCGGCGCATGCCGACCGGATCGATGCGCGCGTGATGCTGGTGCAGGGCATGCGCGACGACCGCGTGTCGCCACAGCACCTGCGCAAGATGCGCGCGGCACTGGAGGCGCAGGGGATCAGGTTCCGCGGCTATTTCCCGTCAGATGAAACGCACGGATTCTACGACGCGAAGAATCGCAGGAAATACTACGAGACGGTGCTGGAATTCCTCGCCGGCAGCTTCATCGTCGCGCCGTCATGGAGCGCCGGCGATGCCACCGGCGTGGGCGTAGACGTTAAGTAACTCGCCGCGTGCAAATGCCGCCAGGGTGATGCCGGCCGCTTCGGCGGTGCGTATGGCCAGGTCGGTCGGGGCGGAAATGGCCACGACCACGGCGATGCCGGCGGTCGCCGCCTTGTGCACGATCTCGTAGGAGGCGCGCGAGGTGATGACGAGGAATCCGTCCTGCGCACGCAATGGCGGGTCCTGCGCCGCCATCGCGCCGATCAGCTTGTCGAGTGCGTTGTGGCGGCCGACGTCCTCGCGCACCAGCAGCCGCCCGGCATGGGCGAAGCCGGCCGCGTGCACGCCGCCGCTGTGCTGGTTCAGCGGTTGCTGACTGGCAAGGGCGGCCAGTGCGGCCTGGATCGTCGCCATGCCCACCGGCGCGGGCGCGGCAACGCGTGGTACCGGGCGCAGCGCCGCCTGCAACGACTCGACGCCGCACAGACCGCATCCGCTGCGGCCTTCCATCCCGCGACGCCGATCCTGCAGAGCGTCGAAGCGGGCCTGCGGAATGGCCGCGTGCAGGGAAATTCCCTGCTCGTGGCGGACGACATCGACGAGGCGGAACTCGCCCGCGCTGGCGACGATGCCTTCGCTGAGGGCGAAGCCCAGGGCGAAGTCGGGCAGCGATTCGGGGGTGGCCATCATCACCACGAACGGCTCGCCGTTGTACAGCAGCGCCACCGGCGTTTCGACGATGACGCGGTCGTCGTGCGGCGTGCGCGTGTCGCCGCGCAGGCGCAGCGCCTGCACGTCGCTCAGAGGTTCGCTTACACGGTCCCGCATAGTTGCCGCCCCCGCGAGGTGAGCCACAACACGGTGCGCTCGCCATCCTCGCGCGGGTCCACCAGGTCCAGGCCATCGAATCGCGGATCGTTGCCCAGTGCCGACAGCAGGCGCTGCAGTTCGCTCAGGCTCATTCCCAGGCGCTTGGCGACGCGATGGATCGACTGACCGTCCTCCTGCGCGAGCAGTTGCAGCAGCGCCAGGGCGGTGTCCTCGCTCATGCCGCCTGACTCCGGCCAAGGCGCACCGGGATCGATTTCGATGCCGGCGTGCGTGCACGCTCGGCGTGATGATCGAGCGGAACCAGCGCATTGGTCTCGGGGAAGTAACTGGCCAGGCAGCCTTCGGGAATGTCGTACTCGACCAGGCGGAAGGCGGTCACGGTGCGCTCGCCGTCGGCCCATACCGATGTGATGTCGACCAGCTCGCCATCCTGGAAACCCAGGCGCTTGAGGTCGGCGGCATTGATGAAGCAGACCCGACGCAGGCCGTGCACGCCGCGGTAGCGATCGTCGAGGCCGTAGATGGTGGTGTTGTACTGGTCGTGCGAGCGGACGGTCATCAGCGTGAACAGCTTGCCCTCACCCCGATCGCTCTCCTGCTCGCGGGCGCGGGAGTCAGGCGTGAGCGCATGCGTGTGGAACGTCGCCTTGCCGCTGGCCGTCGGAAATTCGCGCTCGCGTCCGGGATGGCGTAGGTGGAAGCCGCCGGAGGCACGCACGCGAGTATTGAAATCCTCGAAGCCATCGATCACGCGGGCGATGCGGTCGCGGATGCGGTCGTAATCCTCGACCAGCCACAGCCACGGCGTGCGGCTGTGCGGCAGGGTCGCCGCCGCCAGGCGCGCCACGATCGCCGGCTCCGACAGCAACTGCTCCGACGCCGGCGGGTTCATGCCCGACGACAGGTGCACCATGCTCATCGAGTCCTCCACCGTCACCGCCTGCGGGCCCGACGCCTGCAGATCGATCTCGGTGCGGCCCAGGCACGGCAGGATCAGCGCCTGGCGCCCGTGCACCAGGTGCGAGCGGTTGAGCTTGGTGCTGACATGCACGGTGAGCTGGCAGCGGCGCAGT
This sequence comes from Lysobacter sp. 05T417, assembly GCF_056396405.1. NCBI lineage: Bacteria > Pseudomonadati > Pseudomonadota > Gammaproteobacteria > Lysobacterales > Lysobacteraceae > Lysobacter > Lysobacter sp. 05T417. The sequence continues at coordinate 76,638 of NZ_JBFTLK010000008.1, forward strand.
GCATCGATCACGCGGGCGCTGTCGGGCGTGGCCGCGGCGAAGTTGCCGCCCATGGCGAAGAACACACCGGCGCGACCGTCGTGCATGGCCTCGATCGCGGCGATGGTGTCGTGGCCATGCGCGCGGGGCGGCTGGAAGTCGAACTCGGCGCCGAGGCGGTCGAGGAATCGCGGCGAGGGTTGCTCGTAGATGCCCATCGTGCGGTCGCCCTGCACGTTGGAGTGGCCACGCACCGGGCACGGGCCTGCGCCGGGCCGGCCGATGTTGCCGCGCAGGAGCAGCAGGTTGGCCAGCATCTGGATCGTGGCGACGCTGCGCGCATGCTGGGTGATGCCCATGCCCCAGCACAGGATCGTCGCCGGGCTGTCGATGTAGGTCTGCGCGGCCTGTTCGAGCTCGGCGCGGCCGAGGCCGGACTCGCGTTCCAGTTCATCCCAGGTTGTTGCGCGCAGCTCGGCGGCGAAGTCGTCGAAGCCACGGGTGTGGGTGGCGATGAAATCGGCATCGACTGCATCGCGCTCGACCACCACCTTGCACAGCGCCGTCGCCACCGCGAGGTCGCCGCCTATGCGGGGCTGGTGGTACTCCGAGGCGATGCGCGTGCCGCTGCCGCCGAGCATGTCGGCCGGCGATTGCGGGTTGGCGAAGCGTTCCAGTCCACGCTCGCGCAGCGGGTTGAACACCACGATGCGGCAGCCGCGGCGCGCCGCGGTGCGCAGCTCGCCGAGCATGCGCGGATGGTTGGTGCCGGGGTTCTGGCCGAAGATGAAGATCGCATCGGCGTGCTCGAAATCCTCGAGCGTGACAGAGCCCTTGCCGCTGCCGAGCTGCTCGGTCAGCGCCACGCCTGACGCTTCGTGGCACATGTTCGAGCAATCGGGCAGGTTGTTGGTCCCGTACTCGCGCACGAACAGCTGGTACAGGAAGGCGGCCTCGTTGGAGGTGCGGCCGGACGTGTAGAAGATCGCCTCGTCGGGCGAGGGCAGGGCGTTGAGCGCTTCGGCCACCAGCGCGAATGCGCCGTCCCAATCGAGCGGCCGGTAGTGGTCGCTGGCCGGGTCATAGATCATCGGCTCGGTCAGGCGGCCCTGTGCTTCGAGCAGGCGGTCTTCCCACTGCGCCAGTTCGCTGACGCTGTTGGCGGCGAAGAATTCCCGCGTTACCCGTTTCGAGGTGGCTTCGTTGGCGACCGCCTTGACCCCGTTTTCGCAGAACTCGAACGTCGAGTGCACGTTGCGGTCGGGCCAGGCACAACCCGGGCAGTCGAACCCGCGCGGCTGGTTGGCGCGCAACAGGGTGTTGGCGCCCCTCACCAGCACCTGCTGCTCGCGCAGGGCATGCCAGGAGCTCCTGAGCGCATCCCAGCCGCCGGCAGGCTTGTCGTAGGGGTCGATGGGTTTGTTGTCGGTCATCGCTGCAGTGATCGTGTGCCGGCGGTCAGCCCGCATGCGCCGATGATAGGCCGGTTGTGGCAACAGGCACGCATCCGCTCGTGGCATAGTCGCGCCGTTCATTCGACGAGGGGCGGGGATGCCGAACATGGCGCGGAACGGAATGCGGCTCGGGGTCCTGTTGCCAGCCCTGCTGGCGATGCTGGTCGCACTGGTGGCCTGCAGTGAAAAGCGTGACGCAATGGACGCCGGCGGGTCGGCCTCGGCGCGGCCCACTGCCAACCGTGCCGGATCGATGCTGGCCTATGAACACGATGTCTCGATCTGGCTGGCGGCCGAACAGATTCCGCAGCGGCTGAAGACGGTCCAGGACGCCTGCAACAGCCAGCGCCTGGGCGACTGCACGGTACTCGACGTCGATCAGCAGGCCGGCGACTCGCCCAACGCCAGCCTGACCGTGCGTGTGGCACCGGCCGGTGTCGAACCGCTGGTTGCGATGGCCGGCAAGGATGGCGAAGTCGGCCACCGCCGCACCCATGCCGAAGACCTGGCCGTTGCGGTGCGCGACAACGACCTGCAGCGGCAGCGCCTGCAGAACGAACGCAGCCAGCTCCAGGCCTTCCAGCAACGCCGCGACCTAGCCGTGGCCGACATGATCGCGCTGTCGCGGCAGTTGGCCGATGTCGACGCGCAGTTGCAGGCGGCCGAGCAGGAAGGGGCGCAGCACCGCATGCGCATCGACACGCAGAAGCTGACGATCTCGTTCTTCCCGCCATCGTCACAAAGCGGTCGCGGCGAGATTGGCCAGGCGCTGCGCGATTTCGGCCAGACGCTGGCCGTGGGCACGGCGTGGACGATCCGCGCCGCCGCATTCCTGATCCCGCTGGCGGTCGTGCTGTTGATCGCGGCCTGGGCATGGCGGCGACTGCGCCGTCGGGGAGGGTATTGAGATGTGGCGTACACGTGCGTCTATCACGCTGCTGTTGTTGCTGTCGTCGATCCCGGTGGCTGCCAATGCGGAGGCGTGCCCGCCCGCGGGCTGGGGCCGCGACCGGCTTGAAGCCTTGAGGCAATCTCAGTTCGCGCTTGCCGATGCCGGTGAACGCGCCACGCTCGCCATGGGTCTGCTCGACTGCCTCGGCGAAACCGACCCGCAACTGCGCGACGGCATCGCCTTCGAAGGCCTGTCGGCATGGATGCGCAAGGGCGAACTGACGCCTGAAACGCTGCGACCGATGCGCGAACGTCTGTACGCGATGCTCGCCGAGCCCGACCCTGCCGGCGTGCGCTGGCCGTTCGCGGCGCTGGTGCTGTCGGAGGTGGCGCGCACCGATCGCATCGCGGCGTGGATGACCCCGGCCGAGCGCGCGACGATGGTGGTGCGCGCGAGCGTGTACTTCGAGTCGGTGCGTGACTACCGCGGCTTCGAGCCGGACGTCGGCTGGCGCCACGGCGTTGCCCACGGTGCCGACTGGCTGATGCAGCTGAGCCTGAATCCGGCGCTGGACGCGCCGCAGATGAATCGCATCGTCGACGCGGTCGCGGTGCAGGTCGTTCCAGCCAGTGCCCACGCCTACGTCTTCGGCGAGCCGCAGCGGATGGCGGCGCCGGTGCTGTATGCCGCGCAGCGCGGCATCCGCGACGAGGCGGCCTGGTCGGCCTGGTTCGCCGCCCTGCTGCCGCGCGTGGGCGATCCGTCGCTGGCCTGGCGCGACAGCGCATGGCTGGCGCGCCGCCACGATCTGAACGCGTTCCTGGAAGCGCTCTACGTCGAGGCCGACCTGTCGCAGGACAAAGGCGTGAAAGCACTGCTGCCCGGGATCGCCACGGCCCTCAAGGCGTTGCCCTGAGGCCACAGGCCGATCCGCGCGGTCAGTCCTCCTCGGTGTCGAATTCCACCAGCACGTCGAGGTCGAAGGCGAGCGCCTCGACCGCGTCGCGCACGCGTGCAGCGGTCGCCAGGTTGGGCGCCTCTATCTCGAGCGCGTGCTGGCCCGGACCCTGGTCGTCGATTAGGCCGGCGGAACTGGAATCGTCGTCGTCCAGGTGCGACATCAGGTCATCGACCTCTTCGATGTGCTCGATGCCGTCCAGGCTCGTGAGGAGGTTGCTGATGGCGCGGACACTGTCGTCGCTGCCTGTCACTCGAAGACGCATCAAGGGCATGGCGCGGACCTTGCGGTGGGGGACGCTGGCAGGCTATTGAGCGGCGGGATAAGACCGCGTGATGGCGCGCCGGTTGCGCACCGGTTGCGCCAGGATGTCACGACGATGGAGTAGGGTTGCCGGCATGGATACCAGGACCCCACCGGCCGGCGTTACCCTGCGACCGCTGGAGCGCGGCGACCTGCATTTCGTCCACGTGCTCAACAACAACCGCAGCGTGATGGGCTACTGGTTCGAGGAACCGGACGAATCGTATGATCTCGCCCGAACAGCAGGGACCCATGCTTCCCCGGGCGCGATCAGCCCTTCTTGGTCTTCGGCTTCGCCTTGGCCTTCGGCGCCGGCGCCGGCTTCACCGGCTTCGCCGGCGGTGCACGCGTGGGCAGCGGCACGTTGCACAGGTCGATGTGCCCGGCCATGTGCTTGTACCACTCGTCGCGACGGTTGCGCCGCGACTCGACCAGGTCGGTGAACAGCGGCGTGTCGGTGCGCAGCAACTCGATGGCCTCGCGATCCTTCTTCGGCACATCGGCGGCCAGGCGCACCGAGCGGATCGGCGTGCGCTGTGCCGGGTTCTCATAGAACCCCAGCGGGCCGGTGCCGCGCGGCAGCACCGACAGCAGCTCGATGCCCTTGATGACGCGGCCGACGACGGTGATGTTGCGGTCGAGCTGGCGCGGCGACTGGCCGGTCACCACATACAGTTCGGTGGCGTTGCTGGAATCGGCGGCGACATCGCGGCCGGCGCCGACGGTGCCGTAGCAATGCGCCATCCAGGCCGCGTTGGTGGCCGGATCGCGGCCGGCCGGGAAGCCGTTGGAGAAGCCGACCTCCGGTGCCCATCCATCGCTGTCGGGCAGGCGGTCGAAGGCCAGGCCATCGGCCTTGCGTGCGAACTCCGCCGGCAGCTTGGGCTTGGTGCCGCGGCCCATCGGCTTGCGGTCCTTGTCCTCTTCGGCCGGGTCGCCCCACTGCACGACGAAGTTGTCCTGCGAACGGTTGATGCTCATCCCGTTCCAGTAGCCGTTCTTGGCCATCGCGCGGATGTTGGCGACGTGGGCCGGGGCGAAGGCCGGGGCCAGCTCTATCACGACACGGCCGCTGTCGAGGTCGACGTACAGCGTGTTCTTCGGGTCAGGCACGCGCCAGTCCGACGGCGCCGATGCATCGATGATCTCCTGCATCGAACGGACCTTCGCTGCCGGTGCTGCCGGCTCCGGGTCGGCGGCAACGGCAGGAATGGCAGTCATTGCGGCAAGCAGCGCCGACGACAGCACGGCATTGCGCCACATACGCGACTTCATTGGCTTCGACACGATGGAACCCCCGGAGATGAACAGGCCGATTCTGGCCCAGCACCCGCGCCACCACCAGCCCTTTCGGCTGCGCTGGCGCGCCGATGGTCAGGATATCGACCGGGGTCGCAGATCGATCAGGACGATGCGCCGTTGGAGGCTCGCTTGCGCGTTGCCTTCTTGGCGGTCTTCTTCGTTGCCTTTGTTGCAACCTTCTTCGTCGCCTTGCGGGCGGCTTTCTTCGTGGCCTTCTTTGCCGCCTTCTTTGCCGGCCGTTTCGCGGCTTTCTTCGTCGCCTTCTTCGTCGCCTTCTTCGCGGTCTTGCGGCCGGAGCCGGACTTCTTGCCGCCGCCGTCCTGCTTGTTGACCGTCGCCCAGGCGATGCGCTCGGCCGCCTCTTCGGAGCGGCCCTGCTGGCGCTCGCTGTCTTCGATGTGTTCGGCCTGGCGCTTCTGCTTGTCGGTGTAGGCGGACTTGTCACCCCGTGGCATCGCGATGCTCTCCTCGCCGCCTGCAGTGCGGCGCAGGCCATGCATAACAGGGTGGCGGTGGAGGCGGCGGCAAGGGCCTGAACGGGGGTATTACTAATGGCAGGTTCTGTATATAGAACTTGATAGTAGTGTTGCCACCAGCATAGCGGGGCCCCCGACCCGCACGACTCCGTGGACACCGCGCCATGACCGATCTCGACATCCAGCTGCGCAAATTCCAGAAGGAGCTCAGTGCCGGCACCGTGTCGCTGGTGCTGCTGGCAGTGCTGGCCGGGGCGAGTGAGCCGATGTACGGCTACCAGATCGCCAAGCGCCTGGAACGCACCGAGGGCGTCCTGAGCGGCAAGCAGAGCGCGCTGTACCCGGTGTTGCGCAACCTCGGTGCCGCCGGCCTGCTCGACAGCCACGTCGAGCCGTCGATGGCGGGACCACCCCGTCGTTACTACCAGATCACCGAAGCTGGCCGTGCGGTCCTGCAGGAATGGGTCACCGCCTGGCGCGCCACCCGTGATTCCGTCGATACCGTCCTCGAAGGACCTGACAAATGAACGCGTTCAATTCCAGCAGCGCCGGCCTGCCGACCACGATCCCCGAGTACCTCGAACACCTGCGCCGTTCCCTTGCCGGGGCCGATCCGGCGCTTGTGCAGGACGCGTTGTACGACGCCGAGGAATACCTGCGTTCGGAACTGGCCGAGAACCCCGGCAGGACCGAGGCCGAGGTGATCGTGGCAGTCGCCAGCAGCTATGGCGCGCCGGAGGAGGTCGCCGACATCTATCGCGATACCGAGGTCAAGGTGCAGACCGCATTGCGACCGCCGGCGCCGCCGCCGCGCAAGTCGATGCTGGGCCAGTTCTTCGGCGTGATCGCCGAGCCGCGCACGTACGGTGCGCTGTTCTACATGCTGCTGTCGCTGGCCACCGGCATCTTCTACTTCACCTGGGTGGTGACGGGCATCTCGATGTCTGCCGGCCTTGGCGTGCTGATCATCGGCATCCCGTTCGTGATCCTGTACTTCGGCTCGGTGAAGATGCTGTCGCTGGTCGAGGGCCGCATCGTCGAGACCATGCTGGGCGAGCGCATGCCGCGCCGGCCGCTCTATGGCAGCCGCGGCCAGCCGTTGCTGGAGCGCATCAAGGACCTCTTCATCGATCCGCGCACGTGGGCGACGCAGCTGTATTTCCTGATGATGCTGCCGCTGGGGACCTTGTACTTCACGGTGACGGTGGTCGGCCTGACCGTGTCGCTGTCGATGATTGCCGCGCCGATCGCACTGCTGCTGGGATTGGGCTCGCACCTGTACGTCGACGACATCATGGTGTTCGGCGCATCCGAGCCGTGGCTGTGGCCGCTGGTGATCGTCGGTGGCGTGCTGCTGCTGTTCGCAACGATGCACCTGGTGCGCCTGTTCGGGCAGCTGCATGGCCTGCTGGCCAAGCACATGCTGGTCAAGACGGCGCAGTACAGCTGAGGCTGTAGCAGCAAGGGCAAATGGATCCCGGCGTTCGCCGGGATGACGGACGACCAATGGATCCCGGCGTTCGCCGGGATGACGATCGACCACCGTCATTCCCGCGAAGGCGGGAACCCAGCGTCTTACGCGACGTCCACCGTGGTTTCAGCCGGAACCGCATAGCGGGCAATGAACTCGCGCACCTGCGGATAGACCTCGGTGCGCCAGCGGCGGCCGCTGAAGATGCCGTAATGGCCGGCGCCCTTGACGGTGAGATGTTCGCGATCGGCCTCCGACACGCCGGTGCACAGCGTGTGCGCAGCACGCGTCTGGCCCTGGCCGGAGATGTCGTCGAGCTCGCCCTCGATGGTCAGCAGGGCGGTGCCGTGGATGCGCGACGGATCGACCCGTTCGCCGTTGACGTCCCACAGGCCGCGCGGCAGCAGGTGCTCCTGGAACACGATGCGCACGGTCTGCAGGTAATACTCGGCCGGCATGTCGAGCACCGCGTTGTACTCGTCGTAGAAGCGGCGATGCGCGGCGGCATCGTCGAGGTCGCCCTTGACCAGGTCCTGGTAGTAGTCCCAGTGCGAGGTGAAGTGGCGCTCGGGGTTCATCGCCACGAAGCCGGCGTGCTGCAGGAAACCCGGGTAGACGCGACGGCCATGGCCCGGATAGTTCGGCGGCACATGATGGATCAGGTTGTTCTCGAACCACGACAGCGGCTTGTCGGTGGCCAGGTCGTTGACCCTGGTCGGGTTCTGGCGGGTGTCGATCGGGCCGCCCATCATCACCAGCGAACGCGGCGTGTCCTCGCCGCGCGCAGCCATCAGCGACACCGCCGCCAGCACCGGCACCGTCGGCTGGCACACGCTGATCACGTGCAGCGACTTCGCGCCGATGTGGCGAATGAACTCTTCGATGTAGGCGACGTAGTCGTCGAGCGAGAACGCGCCGTCGCTGGCCGGCACCATGCGCGCGTCGACCCAGTCGGTGATGTAGACCTTGTGGTCGCGCAACAGGGTGCGCACGGTGTCGCGCAGCAGCGTGGCGTGATGGCCCGACAGCGGCGCCACGACCAGCACCGGCGGATCGTCCTTGAGGTCCTTGAGGTTGCCGGCGTCGTCGGCATAGCGCTTGAAGCGCAGCAGCCGGCAGAACGGCTTGCGCAGCATTTCGCGTTCGACCACCGGGTAAGCGACGCCTTCGATGTCGATCGAATGGATGCCGAACTCGGGCTTCTCGTAGTCCTTGCCGATCCGGTACATCAATTCATAACCGGCGGCGACCTGGGCCGCGCCGGGCAACGACCCCATCCACCCGCCATTGGCGCCGAACATCTTGGCGCTCGCTTCGGCCCAGTAAGTCATCGGGGCCATCCAGGCGCGTCCAAGCTCGTGCATCTGATAGAGCATTCGTCGAATCCGGTTATCGATCAGGGCGGGGTGGTGCGTCGAAGGCATGCCTGCATGCTGCATCGCAGCATAGCGGATCGGTCCAATGGCTGGATGAATTGGCGGGAAAGCCCGTCAGGACGCGCTTCAGACGGGGCGCTCCAGGGCCACCAGGCGGTCGGCGAGCGCAGGCGACAACCACAGATGCGAGCCGAGCGCGATCAGGCCCAGGGCCTGGAAGCGCTGGCGATAGAAGCGCGCGGGCCGCTGCTTGAAATCGTCGTTGTCGCCGTCGGTCTCGTCCTCGCGGGTGAAGGTTTCCAGGAATGCGACGCCGCCGCACAACCCGGCCAGCGCGGGAAGGCCGCGGTCGAGTTCGCGGGTATCGAGGTAATGCATGACGTCGCTGCAGACCAGCAGGTCCACAGGCGGGCACGGACGCAGGTGCTGGAAGTCGCCGAAGCGGGCGAAGTGCAGATTGCGGCGCGCGCCATGGCGGGCGATCGCGTACTGGCTGCTGTCGAACCCCAGGTATTGCAGCTTCGGCCGCAGCTTGAGCAGCGGCGCGCGCCAGGCGCCCTCGCCACAGCCGATGTCGAGGACGCTGCGGATCGGCCGTTCCAGGTGGTACTCGGCGGTGGCCACGGCAAGGGCGACCTTGCGTGCAAGGCGCGCACCGCTGCCCACGGCGTGGTCCTTGCTGGCGGCCTTGCGGTACCAGCGATCGAAGTAACTCTGGTCGTACTGCTTGCTCATCGTCTGGATGGATTGCGACCGGCGCGGGACGGGGCATCGTAACCGGACGGTGGATCCCCGCGTACGCCGGCATGACGCAGATCGGGTATGCCATCCTATTGCCCGCATTTCGGAGCAGAACCCATGGCCTATCTCTGGACCAAGACCGCCCACCTCGTGTTCGTAATGGCCTGGATGGGCGGCGTGTTCTACCTGCCGCGGATCCTGGTCAACATCGCCGAGGCCGGCGACGACGCGGCGGTGCGCGCGCGGCTGGTGCTGATGGGCAAGCGCCTGTATCGCTTCGGCCACATCATGTTCGGCCTGGCTTTCGTGCTCGGCCTGACGCTGTGGCTGCACTTCGGGATCAGCGGCGGCTGGCTGCACGCCAAGCTCGCGCTGGTCGCGGTGATGCTGGCGTACTTCATCGTCGCCGGGCGCTGGCTCAAGGGCGTGGACGCCGGTCGCGCACTGCCTTCGTCGAAGGCACTGCGCTGGTTCAACGAGTTGCCGGTGTTGCTGCTGGTGGCGATCGTGTACCTGGTGATCGCCAAGCCATTCTGATCAGGCCGCGACGGCGGGCCGGCCTCAGCGGAACTTCGCCGGGTCCGGCAGCGTCACCGGCACGCCGTGCGGATCGCAGTCGCCGGCCTTGCACAGGCCATCGCGCAGCTTCGGCATCGCCTGCAGCATGAAGTGGAAGATCGCGTTCTGCTCGACGCTGCCGCGCACGGCATCGCTGCCGGGGCCGCGCGCCCAGATGCCGACGTCGTCGCCGCCGTGCGATTCCGAGCTCATCGGTACAAGCGCCTCCTGCAGGTAGTCGGGATCCTCGGTGTCGACGTTGCGAAGGTTCGGGCGACCGCGCTTGGGAACCTGCACGCCGCTGACGGTGTGCTGGAACTTCTTCGGTCCTTCGCCCTGCTGCGCGCTCGCGCCGACATAGCCCGGGCCGTTGCTGTAGCTGAGCGTGGTGTAGGGCAGGCCCTGTGAGTCGAGGGCATAGTCGCCGGCTTCGCCTTCCTCGCCGCTGGCGCCACGGACCTTGCCGAGGATCGGATTGCCGCGCACCGGGTAGCCGACGAAGCTCAGCGTGTGCGAGTGGTCGGCCGTGACCAGGACCAGCGTGTCGTCGGCCGAGGTCGCATCGACGGCAGCCTGCACCGCTTCGCTCAGGGCGATGGTGTCGGTCAGGGCGCGGTAGGCGTTGCCGTAGTGGTTGGCATGGTCGATGCGGCCGCCTTCGACCAGCAGCACGTAGCCGTTGGGGTTGTGCTGCAGGCGCGCGATCGCGGCGCGGGTCATCTCGGTCAGCGTCGGCTCGCCGGCGCCGTCCTTCGGACGGTCGTAGGAGAACTGCATGTGGTCGGGTTCGAACAGGCCCAGCAGCGGGCCCTGCATCGGCGCGGCGGCGAACTGCTGGGCATTCCAGACGTAGTTGCCGTCCGGGTGGCGCTGCTTCCATTGCGCGATCAGGTCGCGGCCGTCGAGGCGCTGGCCGACCTTGTCGTCGTACTCGGGATCGGACTGCTGCGCGGTCATGAACTCGCCGCGGCCGCCGCCCATCAGCACGTCGGGGCCGTTGCCGTAGGGCGTTTCGATCAATTGCCGGGCGATGTCGAGGCAGCCGGCGGCCTTGGCGTCGTCGGGCAGGTCGGTGTCGTTTTCCCAGTTGCGGTCGGCCGAGTGGGTGAACGTCGCGCCGGGCGTGGCATGGGTGACGCGGGTGGTGGTGACCACGCCGGTGCCCAGGCCCTGGCTGGCGGCCAGTTCCCATAGCGTCAGCACCGGTGCCTGCAATGCCTGCGAACAGTTATCGCGCGCTGCCTGCTGGCCGATGCTGAGCACGCCGGCGCGGGTCTTCACGCCGGTGGCCATGGCGCTCATCGTGCCGGCCGAATCGGGCGTCTGCGAGTTGGTGTTGTAGGTCTTGCTCAGTGCCGTGGCCGGGAAGCGCTCCCAGCTCAGCCGGTTCTCCTCGCCGGAGCCGCCCTTGCGCTGGCCATCGAGGATGCGCGCGGCGGCGACGGTGGTCAGGCTCATGCCGTCGCCGACGAACAGGATCACGTTCCGGGCCTTGCCCGACATCGCACCGCGCTGCGCCGCCTGGGCCGCGCCGTCGCGGAACCACCAGGCCGGCGTCTCGCCGCCGGGGCGCTGGATGGTGGGCACCTCGACGTTCAGCGGCGTCGATGCGCTTTCGCTGCGCACGCCCTGGCTGGAGCATGCGCTGGCGAGCAGGGTGAGGGCGGCAGTCAGGCAAACACTGGACAGTCGGGGCATGGGCACGTGGCGTCGACAGGCAAACCGCGATTATGCAGGGCGTTATTGCAGTGCTGGGACACCGGCGTTGCATTCACGGGGTCGCAGGCCTGTCCGGGCTGGGATATCGTGCAAAACCGACAAGCAAGGCAAAGCGAAGGTCTCGATGAAGGTGGTTTCGGCCTGGCTCCGCATCCCGTTCTGGCAGCGCGTACTGGCCGGATTCGTCCTGGGTGCGTTCGCCGGTTGGCTGTTCGGCCATTCCGCCGAAACCTGGTTCGGTCCGCTCGGCACGATCTACGTCAACGGCATCAAGATGATCGCCGTGCCGCTGGTGTTCTTCGCGGTGATGAACGCCATCAGCAGCCTGCACGGGCAGAAGTCCGTGGCGGCGCTGGGCGGGCGCACGTTTATCTGGTTCGCGATCACCGCCGCGCTGGCGGTCTGTGTCGGCTTGTCGATGGGCTGGTTGCTGCAGCCCGGACATGGCCTGGCCGGTCTGACGGTGGCGCCGGACTACACCGTGCGCGAAGTGCCGACGCCGACGCAGGTGCTGCTCGATGTCATCCCGACCAATCCGTTCAAGGCGCTCAGCGACGGCAAGATCCTGCAGGTGATCGTGTTCGCCGGCCTGCTCGGTTTCGCCATGGTCAGGCTCGGCGAGCGCACGGCCAACCTGCGCAAGCTGGCCGCCGAGGCAAGCGACGCGATGGTGCAGGTCACCCGCTTCGTGCTGGAACTGACCCCGCTGGGGACCTTCGGGCTGATCGCCTCGCTGGTCGGCGCCTACGGCTTCGAGAAGCTGCTGCCGCTGGGCACGTTCGTGTTCGCGCTGTACCTGGCGTGCGCGCTGCACATCGTCTTCGTCTACGGCAGCCTGTTGCTGCTGCACGGGCTCAATCCGCTCAAGTTCTTCCGCGGTGCGGCGCCGGGCATGCAGGTCGCGTTCGTGGCCTCGTCGAGTTTCGCGGCGATGCCGGCGGCGATCCGCTCGGTCACCCACAACCTCGGCGTCGACCGCGACTACGCCGCATTCGCGGTGCCGCTGGGCGCGAGCATCAAGATGGACGGCTGCGGCGCGATCTATCCGGCGCTGACGTCGATGTTCGTCGCCCAGTACTTCGGCCTGCACCTGGAGCCGAGCCAGTACTTCACCATTCTCATAGCCTCCGTGCTGGGCAGCTTCGGCACCGCCGGCGTGCCGGGCACGGCGATCGTGATGGTGACGCTGGTGCTGTCGGCGGCCGGCTTGCCGCTGGAAGGCATCGGCTACCTGGTGGCGATCGACCGCGTGCTCGACATGATGCGCACGATGACCAACGTCACCGGGCAGATGCTGGTGCCGGTGCTGGTGGCCAAGGAAACCGGGCTGCTCGATCGCGAGGTCTATGAGGCGGCGTCGAGCAACCTGGGCATCGCCGAGGGCGAGAAGGCCGAGATCGGCCGGCTTTGATGCGTCCGCAGTGATGCGCACGCTGTGACCAGCTACACCCGCGAGTAGCTCCACGACTGCATGCGGCCGTCGCGGTATGGCATCACGCCGTGGAACGAGCGCGCGTCGCCGTCGAAGACCAGTGGCAGGAAGTTGCGGTCGCCTTCCCACATAGGCAGTTCGTGCAGCTTGTCCAGCGGCACCCATTCCAGCGTGCCCTCCGGATTGCTCGCGTGCGGCGTGCCGCTGAAGCGGGTGATCACGAACACGAAACCGAGCCAGTCCTCGCCGTGCTTGCCGAAGCCGGGCCAGCTGATGGTGCCGCGCAACTGCAGCTCCTCGCAGTCGATACCGGCTTCCTCGTGGATCTCGCGGCGCATGCCGGCGACCACGTCCTCGAGCGGCTCGAGCTTGCCGCCCAGGCCGTTGTACTTGCCGAGCTGGTGGTCATCCGGCCGCGCATTGCGGTGGACCATCAGCACCTGGCGCCCGTCGGGCGAAAGCACGTAGCCCAGGGTGGCCACGATCGGGGTGTACGGCATCAGTGTTTCGCCTCGGATTCGGTCCTGAGCTGGGCATCGAGCCTGCCCGCTGCGCGGCTCGCATAGTCGGCGCAGGTGAGCGGTTGCGGGTGCGGCGCACCGGTGTTGCCGGGCGTCCAGCCGCTGGCATCCGGGTGCGGCGTGATCAGCACGTCGCAGGGCAGGGCGCGCACGGTTTCGATGCTGCGCCGGTAGTCGTCGACGATGTGCGGATAGCGCGGATTGCCCGCCAGCCGGTAACCGGGCGCGGACAGGCTGTCGACATAGGCGATGTGCAACGGCTTGCGTTCGCGAACGTCGTCCCAGGTCCAGCTCATGCTGCCCGGGGTATGGCCGGGCGTGAAATGCACCGTGAAGGCGATTCCACCGAGCTCGACCGTTTCGCCGTCCATCACCAGGCGGTCGGCGTGCACCGGCGGGAACAGCATGTCGTCGCCGAAGTGCAGGTCGGCGCTGCCGCCGCGCGCCAGCAGTGCAGCCGATTCGGCATTGCTGATCACGCGCGCACCAGTCGCGCGCTGGATCGCGGCGAGCGGGCCGGCGTGGTCGACATGGGCGTGGCTGTGCAGGATCAGCTTGAGGTCGGATGGGGCGACGCCGAGCTCGCGCATGTGCGCCAGGATCATGTCGGCGGCCTGCGGCATGCCGCCGTCGATCAGCACGGCGCCGGCGTCGGTCTTCACCAGCAGCGCGCTCAGGCCGGCCGTGCCGATGTACCAGGTGTGCTCGCCGATGCGGAACGGCGCGACCGGCTGGCGCCATTCGTCGGAGGATTCGTAAGCGTGCGACGGCGGCAGGACCGCCTCGGGCTGCTTGGCCGGGGCGGCGAACAGGGGAGCGGAGGCCGCGAGCAGAATCGCGGAAGCGACAGTGGAGATTCGCAGCAGGGGCATCGGCGACGGCTCGCGTGGGGGCGCACAGTTTCGGCGATTTCGACCCTGCCGATATGTGCCGGTGTTCACCCCGTGGTTGCGCGGGCGGCGATCACACGCGCGGCAGCGTGCTGCGCCGGTAGACCAGTCGCACCGCAAGCAACGCCGCCGGGATCGGCAGTACCAGGCCGGCGACCGCCAGCCAGGTCGGATGCGGGAACTTGAGGATCATCGCCAGCACCGCCGAGATCACCACCAGCGCGACCAGCAGCGCGGCGGCGGTCTGGTGGCGCGCGATCTTCGCCGCGACGAGGGCGCCAGTGAACGTGCCCAGCACCCAGGCCACGAGCACGGTGGCCTTGGCGCCGAACGGCATCTGCGCGACGAACGCGGCGAATGCGGCCTCGTTGGCCGGGTCGGTGATGTCCAGGCCCAGCGGCGGCGGATAGGCCGCGTGGCCGATCAGTTCCACCAGCAGGATCACCGCCACGGCAACCACGGCGCCGACCAGCATGCCCAGAATCGTCCGTCCCATTGTGTGCTCCTCGCGTTGCCTGTCCTTGCCAGGCCGCGAGGATCGCCCGCGGGCGCGCATGCTGCAAGCTCACGCGCGCCGCGCATAATCGAGCGCCTGCGGCCGGTGTGTGGCCGTTCCTCCGGAGCCTTGGATGCCTGCTGCCGTTCCACGCCTGCTCGCTTTTGCCGGAAGCCTCCGCCAGGGGTCCTACAACCGGCGCCTGGTCCATGTGCTGGCCGACGGTGCGCGCGCGGCCGGCGCCGAGGTCACGCTGATCGAGTTGCGCGACTATTCGCTGCCGGTCTACGACGGCGACATCGAGGCCGCCGGCATGCCCGATGCGGTGCGCCAGTTGCAGGCGTTGATGGACCGGCACGACGGGTTGCTGATCAGCACGCCGGAGTACAACGGTTCGATGCCGGCGCTGGTCAAGAACACGCTGGACTGGATTTCGCGGCCGACCGACGCCGGCGGGTCCGGCGTCGGGTTGTTCCAGGACAAGGTGGCCGGCATCGTGTCGGCCTCGCCCGGGCCGCTCGGTGGCCTGCGGTCGCTGCTGGTGCTGCGCGACGCGCTTGCCAAACTCGGGTTGCTGGTAGTGCCGCAGCAGGTCGCGGTAGGTCAGGCGGCCGACAAGCTGCCCGACTACGGCATCCTCAACGACGATCGCCTCAGGAACGGTGTGCACGGCGTGGCCAATGCCGTGGTGCGCCACCTGCGCGCGACTCTTTCCGATCCCTCCACCGGAGCTCCGTCATGAGCGGTACACAGCGTGAATTGAACCTGCGTTTCCTCGCCGAGCCGTCCGACGTCAATTACGGTGGCAAGGTCCACGGTGGCGTGGTGATGAAGTGGATCGACCAGGCCGGTTATGCGGCGGCGGTGGGCTGGTCGGGTACCTACAGTGTCACGGTGGCGGTGGGCGGCATCCGTTTCGTGGCGCCGATCCGCATTTCCGACATGGTCACGGTGCACACCAAGCTGGTGCACACGGGCACGACCAGCATGCATTTCGCGGTCGACGTGAAGGCGCGCGATCCGATGCAGGGGCCGGAGGAGGATCGTCTGTGCACGCATTGCGTGATTGTCTTCGTTGCGCTCGACGGGGCCGACGGCAAGCCGACGCCGGTGCCGACCTGGAATCCTGTCAACGATGTCGATCGCCATCTGGGCGAGTACGCGCTCAAGGTGATGGAGTTGAGCAAGGGCATCGAGGCGACGATGAATGAGTTGAGCAAGGCGGCCCAGGTGGTCTGAGTTGCCGGGCTGCGTCTGGCGTCTGGTGTTTGGTGTTTGGCGTTTTGGCGTTGGCGGGATGAGTCTTCCGAGGGGCGTTGCCCGCCGGGTCGGGGACTGCTCCGCCCCTTAATCGGACATCCATGTCCGATGCGGGGCGCGGGACATCCATGTCCCGCTGCTACGCAATCCCCGACCCGGCGGACAACGCTCCAGCTGTTCCGTGCCCGGTCTTCGTCCGAAAGCCGTCATTACCGCGAAGGCGGGGATCCATGGACGTTGCTCGGGGTGGCCGAAGGCGCCAATGAAAAAGGCCGCCCTGGGGCGGCCTTTCGGGAACGGGTGCGGAGGCGGTCAGATGCCGTCGAGGCGGCGGGCCTGCATGAACTTGGCGCTCCAGTAGCCGGTGTCGAGGTTGGAGACCTGGACGTCCTTGCCGCGGCTGGGGGCGTGCACGAAGCGGCCTTCGCCGACGTAGATGCCGACGTGGTCGACGCGGCCGCGGCGGCCGAAGAAGACCAGGTCGCCTGCATTGAGCTTGGCGCGGTCGGTGACCAGTTCGCCGCTCTTGGCCATTTCGCGCGAGACGCGCGGCAGGTCGATGCCCAGGGCGTTGTGGAACACGTAGCCGACCAGGCCGCTGCAGTCGAAGCCCTTGTTGGGGTCGGTACCGCCCCAGACGTACGGGGTGCCGAGCAGGGCCATGGCCCGCTGCAGCACCGAGGCGATCTTGCCCTGCTGGGCCGGCGGCACGTTGGCGGCGGCGTCGGCGGAGCCCGGGGCCAGCAGACGGTTGAGGTCGGTTGCCAGCAGCAGGGCGCGGTCGGACAGGCTCATCGCCTCCGGCAGCATCGTGCTGGTGGCAGCGGCCGGGCCATCGGCGGAGTCTGCGGCCAGCGACGACGACGGCATCTGCTGGGCCAGCGCCGGCACGGCCAGCAGGGCCAGTGCGGCGGCGAGGAAGAATCGAACACCCACCCGGAACGGGCGGCGGGGGTTTACGGCGGCTTGGCCGGGGCGGAGCGGGTTGGGCGTCACGCGGTCATCACGAAGTCGTCGACCGGGCGATCATGCCTGTGAAACAGGTGGATTGGGTTCAGATTTCGTTAAAAATACATTAACGGGCGGGCGGGTTGTCACAAATCATGCCACCGCTAACTCCAAGTCCCTGTTCAGGAATTTGGTCGAGCCGCCTGATTCAGCACACGCTTGGCGCCGCTGTAATGGTCGCGCCAGTAGCTGCCGTCGAGGGTGTCCAGGCGGACGGTGCCGCCGGTGCTGGGGGCGTGCACGAAGCGACCTTCACCGACGTATATACCGACGTGGCTGACGTTTCCGCCCTGGCCGAAGAACACCAGGTCGCCGGCGGCAAGCCGCTCGGGGACAATGCGCGGGCCCTGGAAGCCGGCCAGCTCGCGCGAAGTCCGCGGCAGGCGCAGGTCGAGCATGTCGCGGTAGACATAGTTGACCAGGCCGCTGCAGTCGAAGCCGCCTTCCGGGGTATTGCCGCCGTAGCGGTAGGGCGTGCCGACCAGGCTGATCGCCCGCATCAGGACCGCGTTGGCCGCCGCCGGGTCCTGCGGCTGCACGACTGGCCAGGTCCGTGCCGGCGGCCGCGACTGGCGCACGACTTCGTGGCTGCCGCCGCAGGCGGCCAGGGCCAGGCACAGGAGCGCAAGGGAGGTCGTGGCCCAGACGGCGCGCGCCCCGCGCAGTGGCGCGGGGGCGGTCTTGCCGGGATAATGCGGCGCTTTCGTCACGGCCATTAGCTTGGCCGTTCATGTTGCCGACGGTCAAGCCGTCGCCGCCCCCTGCCGCCGAACCGTTCCGACTGGCGGCACCCCATGCCGAGCCCCCTTGCAATGAACATCGAGAAAGATCGCGTCGTCCTGTTCCACTACTCCGTCTCCGAGCAGGGCCAGGAGACGCTTGAAAGTTCGGAAGGCCGCGAGCCGCTGGCGATCCTGATCGGCCACGGCAACATCATCCCGGGCCTGGAGAAGGCGATGGAAGGCCACGTCGCCGGCGACAAGTTCAAAGTCGACGTCGCTGCCGTCGACGCCTACGGCGAGCGTCGCGATGGCCTGACCCAGCGCGTGCCGAAGAAGCACTTCCAGGGTGCGCGCCTGGAGCCGGGCATGCAGGCGGTGCTGCCGACCAACTTCGGTCCGCGCGCTGTCACGATCCAGAAGGTCGGCATGAGCGTGGTCGACGTCGACCTCAACCATCCGATGGCCGGCAAGGACCTCCACTTCGCGATCGAGATCGTCGAAGTGCGCGAGGCTTCGACCGAAGAAGTCGAGCACGGCCATGTCCACGGTGAAGGCGGCCACCAGCACTGACCCGCGCTCCCTCACCGGGATGGCAGACGGCTCGCGCAAGCGGGCCGTTTTGTTTTTGCGCTCCTGTGGACAACGTCACTCCGGAGATCGCCGCCCGAGCGTGCTTTAATCGGCCCTTCTCCTGGGGAGGGGTAGCGTCGATGGCAGCAGCACGCACGCACTGGGCGCGCGCAATCGCACTGGCGATGGCACTGGCCGCAACGGCGGTGGCAACCGCCGCAGCGCCGGCAGCGCAAACCGCAACGCCGGCCACCGACGCCACCACACCACTCCCGCCACCTCGCGCAGTCGATGCCGCCGACCTGTCGGCCTACGTCGACGGCATGATCGACGGCTACATGCGCCGCCTGGGCATCGCCGGAGTCACCGTGGCGGTGGTCGACCAGCAGGGCCCGCTCCTGCTTCGCGGCTACGGCATGGCCGCGCAATCGCCACACCGCGAAGTCGACCCCGCGCGGACGCTTTTCCGCGTCGGCTCCGTGTCCAAGACCTTCACCTACCTGGAGGCACTCAAGCTGATCGATGCCGGCAAGCTCTCGCTCGATGCCCCGGTCAACGACTACCTCCCGTCCGACCTGCACCTGCCCGACGACGGCTACCCGCCGGTGCTGGTGCGCCACCTGCTCACCCACAGCGCAGGCTACGAAGACACCGCGCTCGGCCACCTGTTCGCCAGCAAGCCCGAAACCACCCTCAGCCTGCACGACTACCTGCTGCACCACCGTCCGGCACGCGTGCGCGCCCCCGGCACGCATGCGGTCTACTCGAACTACTCCCTGGCGCTGCTCGGCGCCGTGCTGGCAAAGGTCAACGACGTTCCGTTCGAGTCGCTGGCCGAGCGCGACCTGTTCGAACCGATGGGCATGCAGCTCACCACCTTCCGCGAGCCGCTCGGCCAGGGCGACGCGCGCAATGCCGACGCGCGGTTCCAGGGTTTGTGGTCGCAGGGCTTCAAGCGCGAGGGCGGCGGCTACGCCAGCGAACCGTTCGAATACATTGCGCAGATCGCCCCGGCCGGCAGCGTGTCCAGCAACGCCGCCGACATGGCGCGCTACCTGACCATGCTGGTCAACCGCGGCGAGCTCGATGGCCAACGCATCGTGCCTGCCGCGGCTTTCGCGCGCCTGGAAGGCGAGCCGTTGTTCCGCAACGCGCCCGATGCCACCGGCTTCGCCTATGGCTTCTTCCGCAAGCGCTATGGCCAGGTGCAGAGCCTGGAGCATGGCGGCGCGACGATGTACTTCCATTCCAATCTGGTTGCGGTGCCGGAGCTTGGCTTCGGCGTGTTCGTCTCGACCAATACCGACAGCGGCGTGCGCCTGGCCGCGGAGTTGCCGCAACTGCTGCTGCAGCGCTACTTTCCGCGGGCCCGCGACGACGCCCTGCCGTCGCCGCCGAAGGATTTCGCGACCCGCGGCCTGGCCTACGCCGGCAAGTACCTGGGCGAACGCCGCCCGTTCCTCGGTTTCGAGAAACTGCTGCTGGCCAGCGCGGCCACCGTCGCGGTCACCGAAGACGGATACCTGACCCTGACCAGTGGCGAGGAGAGCACGCGCTGGGTCGAAGAGAAGCCGAACGTGTTCCGCGCCGTGCAGGGTCCTGGCCGGCTCGCTTTCCTGGTTGGCCAGGACGGCGCGATTACCGGCTTCGTCAGTCCGGGCGGGCATGACGTTTACGACCGCGCCGGCGCGCTGGACGATTCGCAGCTGCTGATGGCGATGATCGTGCTGTCGGCGCTGACCGCACTGGCGGTGATTGCCGGCGCCTGGATGCGGCGCTGGAAACGCCGCAACGGCGAGGCGATGTCGGCCATGCGCAGTGCGCAATGGCTGTACGCCACCGCCGCGGCGTGGTTGCTGCTGGCGCTGCTGCTGGCGATCGCCGCATTCGGGATCGTCAACGGTGGCAACGCGCTGATGTTCAGTTACCCCGGCGTGCCACTGCGCCTGGCGCTGTGGTGGGCGCTGCCGGTGATGCTGCTGACGGTGGTGTGCATCGTGCAGTTGTGGCCGGCGTGGCGCGCGCGTCACTGGGGTTTCTGGCGCAAGTTGCGGCACACCGGCGCGGTGGCGATCTTCGCCTTCGCTGCCGTGCTGATGTGGTCCTGGAACATGGTTGGCTGGAAACTCTGAGGAGATTGCCCGTGCTGCATCTGAAACCTGTTGCTGCCGCGGCCGCGCTTGCCGTCGCGCTGTCCACGGTCATGCTGTCCACCGTCATGCTGTCCGCCTGCAGCGGCCCGGAACCTGCGCAGGAGGTTGCCCAGTACGACCTGCTGATCCGCAACGGCCAGGTGTTCGATGGCAGCGGTGCGCCGGCCCGGCGGGTCGATGTCGCCGTGCGCGGCGATCGTGTCGTCGCGCTGCTCGCGCCCGGTGCGCCGGCGAAGGCGACGAGGGAGATCGACGCGCATGGTCGCGCCGTCGCGCCGGGCTTCATCAACGTGCTGAGCTGGGCGACCGAATCACTGATCGCCGACGGCCGCGGCCAGAGCGACACACGCCAGGGCGTGACACTGGAGATCTTCGGCGAAGGCTGGTCGATGGGCCCGCTGACGCCGGCAATGAAGACCGAGGCGGTGAAACAGCAGGGCGACATCCGTTACCCGATCGAGTGGACCACGCTCGGTGAGTACCTGGACTATCTGCAGCACCGCGGCATCACCCCGAACGTGGCCTCGTTCGTCGGTGCCGCCACCGTGCGCATCCACGAACTGGGCGAAGCCGATGTCCAGCCCGACGCGCGACAACTGGCGCGCATGCAGGACCAGGTGCGGCTGGCGATGCGCGAGGGCGCGCTCGGTGTCGGCGGTTCGCTGATCTATCCGCCGGGCTTCTACGCGCGCACCGACGAGTTGATCGCGCTGAGCAAGGCCGCGGCCGAATCCGGCGGCGGCTACGTAGCGCACATGCGCAGCGAGGCCAACGGCATGCTCGAAGCGCTGGACGAGACGATCGCGATCGGTCGCGCCAGTGGCCAGCATGTCGAGGTCTACCACTTGAAGGCGGCCGGGCAGGGCAACTGGCCGAAGATGGCGCAGGCGATCGAACGGATCGATGCCGCGCGCGGCCAGGGCGTCGACATCGCCGCCAACATGTATGCCTACACCGCCGGCGCGACCGGCCTGGACGCGAGCCTGCCGCCGTGGGTGCAGGACGGCGGCCACGACGCGATGATCAAGCGACTCAAGGACCCGGCCACGCGCGCGCGCATCATCGACGAGATGAAGCGCAGCGACGGCGACTGGGAGAACCTGCGCCTGCAGGCCGGCTCGCCCGAGCGCGTGCTGTTCATCGGCTTCAAGAGCGACAAGCTCAAGCCGCTGACCGGCCTGACCCTGGCGGATATCGCCAAGCGCCGTGGCACGTCGCCGGAGGACACCGCCATCGACCTGATCGTCGAGGACGATTCGCGCGTGGACACCGCCTACTTCCTGATGAGCGAGGACAATGTCGCGCTCGGCCTGCGCCAGCCGTGGGTAAGCCTGGGCTCGGATGCCGAGTCGTCGGCGCCGGAGGGCGTGTTCCTGAAGTCGAGCACGCATCCGCGCGCCTACGGCAACGTCGCCCGCTTCCTCGGCCACTACGTGCGCGAGCAGAAGCTGATGCCGCTGGAGCAGGCGATCTTCCGCCTGACCGGCCTGCCGGCGCGCAACTGGAAACTCAAGGATCGCGGATGCCTCGCCGTTGGCTGCTTTGCCGACATCGCCGTGTTCGATCCGGCCGCGATCGCTGACCATTCCACGTACGACAAGCCGCAGCAGTACGCCACCGGCGTCAGCGACGTGTTCGTCAACGGCGTGCAGGTGCTCAGCGGCGGCGAACACACCGGCGCCAAGCCGGGACGCGTGGTTCGCGGTCCGGGCTGGAAGGGCACTGCACCGGCCCAGCCATGAGCCTTCCCAAGCGACTAAACTTGCCCCCATGGAACAACGCGAAGATGTCCTGATCGTCGGCGCAGGCGTGATCGGCCTGGCCTGCGCCGTGGCCCTGCTCGAAGCCGGTCGCAGCGTGCGGGTGATCGATGCCGGTCGCATCGGCGGCGGCAGCTCGCACGGCAACTGCGGCACCATCACCCCCAGCCATGCGCCGCCGCTGGCTGCGCCCGGCGTGGTGTTGAAGGCATTGCGCTGGATGCTGACGCCCGACGCGCCGCTGTACGTGCCGCCGCGCTTCGATCCGCGCCTGTGGACCTGGCTGCTGCGGTTCGCCCTGCGCTGCAACGAGCGCGACTGGCGCGCCAGCGCGGTGGCCAAGTCGGCCATCCTCAACGATTCGCGCGCGCGCCTGCCGCACTGGGTGGAGAACTACGAACTGGCCTGCGAGTTCGCCCCGTCCGGCGAGGATTACATCTTCCGCACCCAGGACTATTTCGAACACACCCAGGACGAAGTCGGCTTCCTGCGCGAGCTGGGCGTGTCGGTCGATGTCGTCGATGGCCGCGCCTACGAGGCGATGGAGCCGGCGCTCAAGCCCGGCCTGGCCGGGGCAATCCGCTTCAACGGCGACGCCGTGCTGCGCCCGGACCGCTACGTTGCCGAACTGGCGCGGGTGGTGCGGGCACGCGGCGGCACCGTCGTCGAGGACTGCGCGTTCATCGGTGCCGAACCGGAGCAGGGCGGCGTGCGCGTCACCACCGCACACGGCCGCGTCCTGGCGGGCGACGTCGTCATGGCGCTGGGCGCGTGGTCGCCGAAGCTGGCCGACGAGATTGGCGCGCCGTCGCTGAAACGCACGATGCAGCCCGGCAAGGGCTACTCGATCACCTATTCGTCGCCGGCCCTGGTACCCAAGCGGCCGCTGGTGCTGCGCGAGCGCCAGGTTTGCGTGACCGCCTGGGGCAGCGGCTATCGCCTCGGCAGCACGATGGAGTTCAGCGGCTACGACGACAGCCTCAATCCGCGCCGCCTGGCCGCGCTCGAGCGCGGTGCCGGCGAATACCTGCACGAGCCGGTCGGCGCGCAGAAGCAGGAGCAATGGTTCGGCTGGCGGCCGATGAGCTGCGACGACGTGCCGATCATCGGCCGCGTGCCGCGCCGCGATCACATCTGGTTGGCGACCGGTCACGGCATGATGGGCGTCAGCATGAGCGCGGCGACCGGCCAGCTGGTCGCCGACCTGATTTCCGGGCGCACGCCGGAGATCGACCCCACGCCCTACCGCATCGAGCGATTCGGATGAATGCCAAGCCAGCCACCAGCGAATTCGACCTCATCGTGATCGGGGGCGGTTCGGGTGGACTGGCCGGTGCCTTCCGCGCGGCCGAGCACGGCGCGCGCGTGGCCCTGCTCGAGCCGCACCTGCTCGGCGGCACCTGCGTCAATGTCGGCTGCGTACCGAAAAAGGCGATGTGGCTGGCCGCGGACGTGGCCGCCAGGCTGCAACTTGCACCGACCCTGGGATTCCCGGTGCAGCCGGCGCCGCTGGACTGGCCCGAGTTCATCGTCCACCGCGAGCGCTACATCGAAAACATCCACGCCAGCTACCGGCGCCGCCTCGACGCGGCCGGGATCGTGCTGGCGCCGATGCGCGCGCACCTGGTCGACGCACGCACCATCGAATGCGAAAACGGCGCGCGCTTGCGCGCAAGGCACCTGCTGATCGCCACCGGCGGCCGGCCAGAACGCCCTGGCATCCCGGGCGCCGCGCTGGGCGGCGTCTCCGACGATTTCTTCCAGTGGCGCGCCGCACCAGAACGCGTGGCGATGGTGGGGGGCGGCTACATCGCCGTGGAGCTGGCCGGCGTGCTGCAGGCGCTCGGCAGCCGTGTCGAGATGTTCGTGCGCGGCCCGCGCCTGCTCAGGGAGTTCGATCACGAAGTGGCCGCGCAATTGGCCGAGGACTATCGCCAGTCGGGCGTGCGCCTGCATTTCGATCATCGGCTGGTCGCGGTCGAGGCCGATGGCGCGGGCGCGGCGGCCGGCGTGCGCCTGCGCGGCGCCGACGGCAGCGTCAGCGATCGCTTCGATGCGCTGCTGTTCGCCACCGGACGCCGTCCCAACAGCGTCGGCATGGGCCTGGAGGCCGTCGGCGTCGCCACCGATGCCGATGGTTGCATCGTGGTCAACGAGCGTCACGAGACCAGCGTCGAAGGCATCTACGCCGTCGGCGACATCACCGCCAACGCGCAGTTGACGCCGGTCGCCATCGCCGCCGCCCGTCGCCTGATGGATCGCGTCTACGGCGGCAGCCAGGCCGTGCTGGACCAGCGCGACATCCCGACGGTGGTGTTCTCCCACCCGCCCATCGGCCAGGTCGGCCTGACCGAAGCGCAGGCGCGCGCCGAGCACGGCGATGCGGCAGTGCACGTCTATCGCGCCGAGTTCCGGCCGATGCTGTTCGCATTGGCCGACGTGCCGCATCGCAGCCTGTTCAAGCTGGTCTGCATCGGCGAAGAGCGGCGCGTGGTGGGCATCCACCTGATGGGCGAAGCCGCCGACGAGATCCTGCAGGGCTTCGCGGTCGCGCTCAGGCGCGGCATCACCCTGCAGGACCTGCGCGATACCGTGGCGATCCACCCGACCAGCGCCGAGGAAGTGGTGTTGATGCGCTGACGCGCCGCCACCATGTGTCCCGGACGAGCCCAGGAAACACCGCAATGAGCACCGACATCTACACCCTGCACCGCGGCACCGCGCCGCTGCTGGTCAGCCTGCCGCACGACGGCAGCCACATTCCGCAGGAACTGGCCGCACGCATGACCGCGCGTGCACGGATCGCGCCCGATACCGACTGGCACGTCTCGACCCTGTACGACTTCGCCCGCGAGCTTGGCGCGTCGATCATCGTGCCGCGCCATTCGCGTTACGTCGTCGACCTCAACCGCCCGCCCGACGACACCTCGCTGTACCCGGGCCAGAACACCACCGGCCTGTGCCCGGCGGTGCAGTTCAGCGGCGAGCCGGTGTACCTGGAAGGACAGGCGCCGTCGCCGGACGAAGTGGCGCAGCGCGTGGAAACCTACTGGCGCCCCTACCACGAAGCCTTGCGCGCAGAGCTCGACCGCATCCAGGGACAGCACGGCCACGCGGTGCTGTGGGAAGGGCATTCGATCCGCGGCAGCGACCTGCCGTTCCTGTTCGAAGGGCGGCTGCCCGACCTCAACCTCGGCACCTCCGCCGGTGCCAGCTGCGCGCCGGCCCTGCAGCACCGTCTCGAGGCCGTGCTGTCGGCGCAGGACGAGTACGACTTCGTCGTCAACGGCCGGTTCAAGGGTGGCTACATCACCCGCCACTACGGCCAGCCGCAGCGTGGCATCGACGCGGTGCAACTGGAAATCAGCCAGCGCAACTACATGGACGAAGACAGTTTCGCCTATGACGCCACCAAGGCCGGGCACCTGCGCAAGGTGATCTCGGCGCTGTTGCAGGCCACGTTGAAGTCGTGAAGGCCGCGGCGTGACCGTTGCCGTCGCGTTGCCGCCGTTGCCGCCGGCACAGGCGCGCGCCCTGCATCTTGCCGCGCAGGGCCTGGCCACCCGCCCGCGCCGGCGCGCCGGCAAGGCCGATCTGCTGGCGGCGATCGCGCGCATGCAGTTGCTGCAGATCGACACCATCCACGTCGTCGCGCGCAGTCCTTATCTGGTGTTGTTTTCGCGCGTTGGGGACTATCCCGCGGTGTGGCTGGAGGAATTGCTGGCGCAGCGCGACATCTTCGAGCTGTGGGCGCACGAGGCGTGTTTCGCTCCGATCGCCGATTACACGCTGATGCGCAGCGCGATCGAGCACCGCGACCACCATTGGGCCATCCGTAGCGCCCGCAGGACGCACGAGGCGCATGTCGCCGACATCGCCGGCCTGCTCGATCACGTTCGCAGCCACGGCGCGGTCAAGGCGGCCGATTTCGAGCGCGAGGACGGCACGGGCGGCGGCTGGTGGGAGTGGAAGAACGAAAAGCGCTGGCTCGAGGCCGCCTTCGCCCTGGGCGGGCTGATGGTCACCCGGCGCGAGAACTTCCATCGCGTCTATGACCTGGCCGAGCGTGTGGTAGGTCAGGTCCAGCCGGACTGGGAGCGCGCGTCGCTGGACACCGCGTTGGCGCGGCGCGAGTTGCTGCTGAAATCGGTACGCGCACTGGGCATCACCCAGGCGCGCTGGATCGCCGACTACTACCGGCTGCGCCCGCGCTTGCGCGATGTCGACCTGGACGGCCTGGTGGAGGAGGGCGCGTTGCTGCGCGTCGAGGTCAAGGGCTGGCAGGCGCCCGGCTATGTCCACCCGGATCTGGCGCCGCAACTGGCGCTGGCCCGCGCCGGCAAGTTGCGCCCCAGCCACACCACGCTGCTGTCGCCATTCGACCCTGTAGTCTGGGATCGCGAGCGGGTCAGCGAGTTCTTCGGCTTCGACTACACGCTGGAGTGCTACACGCCCGAACCCAGGCGTCGCTATGGCTACTTCGTGCTGCCGATCCTGGTGCGTGGACGGCTGGTTGGCCGGCTGGATGCGAAAGCGCATCGCCGGGACGGCACGTTCGAAGTGAAGGCGCTTTACCTTGAGGAAGGCGTCGTGGCCGACGACGCGCTGGCCGCAGACATCGCCCGCGCCATCGACAATTGCGCGCGCTGGCACGGCACACCGAAGGTCCAGTTGCTGCGCTGCCGGCCGGCCTCGTTCGCCAGATTGCTCAAGGCCAGTCTTGCCGCGCTGCGCTGATCACTGCGAGAAGGGCAAAGGCACCGCCCGGCTTGCGGGCGGTGCCATGAGGCTCAGCGCAGCTTGAAGGCGACGATCCGCTTGGCCGGAGCCGAGGGGTCACCGGCGAGCAGGTACAAGGTGCGGCTCGCCGAAATCACCGCGCTGCCAGCGTCCGGGTAACTCCATACGGTCTGCAGGGTGGCCCGGTCGACCGCGTACGTGTATCCGGTTCCCGAGAACGAGGCCGTGCTCACGATCACCAGGTTGCGGGTGGCGACGATATTGCTGCTGGAGTATTCCTGTGCATCGGCGGCCGGTGGGCTCCAGGTGCCCACGACGTTGCCCGTCGCCTCATCGATTGCATCCATGACCGGCACCGAAGTGCCTCCCCGACGAATTGCATAGATCACGCCCGGAGCCACGGCAAACAGTGTGCGATAGGAGGCCTGCGTGGACCACTGCCATTGGCGCGCGGCAATGTTGAAGCTGGTAAGCCGCCACGCATTTGCCCCGTTGTTGTACGAATTCACGATCACGTTGCCGCGGGAGCCAAGTACCGGTACCGCCGTGTTGGGTTGGTCGGTCCCGGCCGAAGACGGATCCGCCACTGAGGCAACGGAGGTGCCCGTGGCGCGATCCAGGATGTTCAACGCATGGCTGCCGAAGTAATACACGAGGCCCTGGTCTACCGCAGGCGTGGTGGGCACGCTGCCGACACGCGGCTGCGCCCATTGCTGCGCACCGGTAAGGGCGTTGGCGGCGTGTATCTCGCTGCCATTGGCGCCGGCGATGAAATAGGCGTTGCCCCCGAAAAGGGTTGGCGCTATGAACTGCGGAGACGGCAGCACCGTTTGTGTGTAGTTGAAACGCACACTGCCGTTATTGGCGTCGATCGCGGTGAAATGCGTACTACTGTTGGGCGTAGGGATATAGATCAGGCCGCCCGCAGCCGCGGGCGCTCCCACGGTGTTTCCGGGCAGCCGGTAGGTCCACTTCACGCTGCCCGTGTGTTCGTCCAGTGCAAACGCCGAGATCGCGTAGCTGCTGTCGTTGACATCGAGGTTGCCGGCGACGAGATACGCCGCGCCCGGTCCCGTTGCCGGCCTCAGGACGAAGGAGCTCGCCGCGGTGGCGTCCTGCGGGAACGTCCATTCCCACGCCTTGGCGAAGCGTGTCGGATCCAGCTGGATCGGCACGTAGCCATTGTGGGTGGCATCGCGCTGGACGGTCTCCCATTCGCCCACCGCGGTGACCTGCAGCCGATAGTCGAGGCTGGCGGTCGCGTTGGAATACATCTGCGCGCAAGCCTCGTCCTTGCACGCGCGGACCGTCAGCGTGCCGTTGCGGTCACCGGCCTGGACGTTGCTGATCGCGTTCAAGGCGTAGTGGAACGTATTGTTCGCCGGCGCGGCCTGGACTGGCGGCAGCGCAAACGTGCCGCCGCTGTCGGTGACCTGCAGGTACACGGCGGCCGCGCCCAGGTTGCTGCTGCTCCACGTCCCGTCCAGCGCCATGCTGAAGGCATCGCCGTAGTCGATGGTCTGCGACACCGGCGCCGAACTCACTGCCACCGTTATCGTCGCGGTTGGAGCCGGTGCTGCAGGAGCGGGCGCTCCCGAACCAGTCTTGCCTTTGCCACCGCCACCGCCGCCACAGGCGGCAAGGAACATGGCGACGCACAGCGCCGCCACAACGTGCTGCTTCCTCATCACAAGCCTCTCCCCAGAGCTGTGTGGAACTTCCCCTGTTACCGCCTGGCCACGAGTCCAGGCGGGTACCGCGCGCGGAGCGCGCGCGCACCCCGCTCACATCAAAAAATGGTCGAGCGTCAGACCTCCAGCGTCGCCAGGTCGCCCTTGGTTTCCAGCCACTGCTTGCGGTCGCCGGCGCGCTTCTTGGCCAGCAGCATGTCCATCAGCGAGTGGGTTTCCACGTCGTCGTCGACGGTCAGCTGGACCAGGCGGCGCGTGTCGGGATGGATGGTCGACTCGCGCAGCTGCGACGGGTTCATCTCGCCCAGGCCCTTGAAGCGGGTGGTGTTGACCTGGCCGCTGAAGCCCTTCTTGCGGTCGCCCTTCTCGCGCTCGATCTTCTCCAGCAGGATCCGCTTCTCTTCCTCGTCAAGCGCGTAGAACACCTGCTTGCCCACGTCGACGCGGAACAGCGGCGGCATCGCCACGAACACGTGCCCGGCCGAGACCAGCGACGGGAAGTGCCTGAGGAACAACGCCGTCAGCAGCGTGGCGATGTGCAGGCCGTCGGAGTCGGCGTCGGCGAGGATGATGACCTTGCCGTAGCGCAGGCCCGACAGGTCGTCCTTGCCCGGGTCGCAACCAATCGCGACGGCGAGGTCATGCACTTCCTGCGATGCCAGCACGCTGCCCGAGGCGACTTCCCAGGTGTTGAGGATCTTGCCGCGCAGCGGCAGGATCGCCTGGAAGTCCTTGTCTCGGGCCTGGCGCGCGCTGCCACCGGCCGAATCGCCTTCGACCAGGAACAGTTCGGTACGCGACAGGTCCTGGCTGCTGCAGTCGGCCAGCTTGCCGGGCAGGGCAGGGCCCTGGGTGATCTTCTTGCGGATGACCTGCTTCTCGGTCTTCAGGCGCGCGCTCGCGCGCTCGATCGCCAGTTGCGCGATCCGCTCGCCCATCTCGGTGTGCTGGTTGAGCCACAGCGAGAACGCATCGTGCGCGGCGCCCTCGACGAAGCCGGCCGCCTGGCGCGAGGACAACCGCTCCTTGGTCTGGCCACTGAACTGCGGGTCGGTCATCTTGATGCTGAGCACGAAGGCGACGCGGTCCCACACATCTTCCGGCGCCAGCTTGACGCCGCGCGGCAGCAGGTTGCGGAAGTCGCAGAACTCGCGCAGCGCATCGGTGAAGCCGGTGCGCAGGCCATTGACGTGGGTGCCGTGCTGCGCCGTCGGGATCAGGTTGACGTAGCTTTCCTGCACCAGCTCGCCGTCGGGAACCCACGCCACCGCCCAGTCGGCGGTCTCGGTGTCCTTGGTCAGCTTGCCGACGAACAGGTCCGGCGGCAGCAGCTCGCGTTCACTGAGTTCGCCACGCAGATAGTCGCGCAGGCCATCCTCGTAGTACCACTCGTTGCGCTCGTCGCTGGCCTCATCAAACAGGCGCACGGTCAGGCCCGGGCACAGCACGGCCTTGGCGCGCAGCAGGTGGCGCAGCGAGCGCAGGTTGAACTTGGGCGTGTCGAAGTACTTCGGGTCGGGCCAGAAGTGCACGCGCGTGCCGGTGTTCTTCTTGCCGACGGTGCCGATCACTTCCAGCGGCGTGGCGCGGTCGCCGTTGTTGAACGTCATCCGGTATTCGTTGCCGTCGCGCTTGATGCGCACATCGACCAGGGTCGACAGCGCATTGACCACGCTGACGCCGACGCCGTGCAGGCCGCCGGAGAAGGTGTAGTTCTTGTTGCTGAACTTGCCGCCGGCGTGGAGGCGCGTGAGGATCAGCTCCACGCCCGGGATCTTCTCCTCGGGGTGGATGTCCACCGGCATGCCGCGGCCGTCGTCGCCGACCGAGCAGCTGCCGTCGCTGTGCAGGGTGACGTCGATGAAGCGGGCGTGGCCGGCGAGCGCCTCGTCGACCGCGTTGTCGATGACTTCCTGCGCCAGGTGGTTCGGGCGCGTGGTGTCGGTGTACATGCCGGGCCGGCGCTTGACGGGATCCAGGCCGGACAGGACTTCGATATCAGCTGCGTTGTAACGGGAACTCATTCTGGGCACGACAGCGCGGGGGACAGGAGCGGGGATGGTCGGCGTGTGGCGACGGAAATTCAACCGCGCGCTCCGGCCCGCGACGTGCGCCCTTGAAGCGTCAGGGTTCCGGCCGCACATCGGGAGGGTGCCGCGACGGCGTCCAGGCGAGTTCGCGCAGGCCGTTCAGTCCCGGCTCGGGTGCGCGCCGCTAGGGTTCGCCCGGTCGTCAACCCCGCGTCCCGTGACGCGTTACGCAAGTAAGATGGTGACGCCGAAGTCGCAACTGTTCCCCAGGAGGTTCTTCGCATGACTACCCGCAAGCTTCTGCTCCCCAGCCTGATCGCCGCGATCCTCGCGTCGCCGCTGGCTCTCGCGCAGCAGCATGACGCCCAGGCCGACGCCAAGGCCAAGGAACAGGCTGCCCAGGCCCAGAAGGCCGATGCAGCGCAGGCCGGCAAGGCCGACAAGGGCCAGTCCGACGCCAACAAGGCCGGCAAGAAGGACAAGTCCAAGTCCCGGCCGGAGGTCGAGCCGGAGGAAGAGGACGACCGCTGAGCCGTCCGGCTCAACAGGCTTGACCCGCGACGCCCCGGCTTGCCGGGGCGTCGCCGTTTGTGAGGTTGCGGCAGGTCCTTCGACTTCGGCGCCATGCGCCTACGCTCAGGACGAACGGAATCTTCCCCCACCGTTCGTCCTGAGCGCGCAGGCCGCAGCCTTCCCCCCACCGTTCGTCCTGAGCGCGCAGGCCGCAGCCTTTCCCCCACCGTTCGTCCTGAGCGCGCAGGCCGTAGCCTTCCCATCACCGTTCGTCCTGAGCGTAGGCCGCAGGCCGAAGTCGAAGGGTGGAAGTGTTTTCAGACCATCTGAACGGCCCTGCGGAGCCCGGACGGCTCGCCGGAAAGCGACGCAGCCTGTAGACTATGGCTTTCCAGCGGTAGCAAAACCATGACTCCCCTGATTTTCGTCACCGGCGGCGTGGTGTCCTCGCTTGGCAAGGGCATTGCGGCAGCCTCGCTGGCGGCCATCCTCGAAGCACGCGGCCTGCGCGTGACGATGATGAAGCTCGACCCCTACATCAACGTCGATCCGGGCACGATGAGCCCGTTCCAGCACGGCGAGGTGTACGTCACCGACGACGGCGCCGAGACCGACCTGGACCTGGGCCACTACGAGCGCTACCTGCGCAACCGCCTGAGCCGCAAGAATTCGATCACCACCGGTCGCATCTACGACAACGTGATCCGCAAGGAGCGCCGCGGCGACTACCTGGGCGGCACCGTGCAGGTGATCCCGCACATCACCGACGAGATCAAGCGCTGCATCATCGAGGCCACCGAAGGCTTCGACGTGGCCCTGGTCGAGGTCGGCGGCACGGTCGGCGACATCGAGTCGCTGCCGTTCCTTGAAGCCATTCGCCAGATCCGCAGCGAGCGTGGCTCGGAAGGCGCGTTGTTCATGCACCTGACCCTGGTGCCGTACATCGCCGCCGCCGGCGAGCTCAAGACCAAGCCGACCCAGCACTCGGTCAAGGAGCTGCGTTCGATCGGCATCCAGCCCGACGTGCTGCTGTGCCGCAGCGAGCAGCCGCTGCCCGACAGCGAGCGTCGCAAGATCGCGCTGTTCACCAACGTTCCCGAGCGCGCCGTCATTTCGGCCGTCGACCTGGACAACATCTACAAGATGCCGCGCCGCTTCCACGAGGAAGGCCTGGACGCGATCGTGCTCGACCGCCTGCGCATCAACGCCGGCCCGGCCGACCTGACCGAATGGGACGAAGTGGTCGATGCCAGCGAGCATCCGGTCGACGAAGTCCGCATTGCGGTGGTCGGCAAGTACATCGACCACCAGGACGCCTACAAGTCGCTGGCCGAGGCGCTCAAGCACGGCGGCCTGCGCCAGCGCACCAAGGTCAAGCTGAAGTGGCTCGAATCGAGCGAGATCGAAGAGGAGGGCGTCAGTTCGCTCAAGGACGTCGACGGCATCCTCGTGCCGGGCGGTTTCGGCGACCGCGGTTTCGAAGGCAAGGTGCTCACCGCCAAGTACGCGCGTGAAGCCGGCGTGCCGTACTTCGGCATCTGCTACGGCATGCAGGCGGCGGTGGTCGACGTCGCCCGCCACCTGGGCGGTCTCGATGGCGCCAACAGCACCGAGAACGACAAGGCCAGCCCGCATCCGGTGATCGGCCTGATCACCGAGTGGCGCACCGCCACCGGCGAGATCGAGCGCCGCAGCGAAGACAGCGACCTGGGCGGCACCATGCGCCTGGGCCTGCAGGAGCAGCGCCTGAAGCCGGCGACGCTGGCGCGCGAGGTCTACGGCGCCGACGTGGTCGCCGAGCGCCATCGCCATCGCTACGAGTTCAACAACCGCTACCGCACCCAGCTCGAGGACGCCGGCCTGGTGATCTCGGCCAAGTCGATGGACGACCTGCTGGTGGAGATGGTCGAACTGCCGCGCGACAAGCACCCGTGGTTCCTGGCCTGCCAGGCGCACCCGGAGTTCCTGTCGACCCCGCGCGACGGCCACCCGTTGTTCATCGGCTTTGTCCGCGCTGCGCGCGAGCACAAGGCGCAGGCGGGTGGAAGGCTGTTGAAGGAAGCCACCGCTTGAAGCTTGCAACCCATCCCCTCCCAACCCTCCCCTTGAAGGGGAGGGCTTCAGAGCACACAACATGAAACTCTGCGGATTCGAAGTCGGTCTCGACCAGCCTTTCTTCCTGATCGCCGGCCCGTGCGTGATCGAGTCGATGCAACTGCAGCTCGACGTCGCCGGCAAGCTCAAGGAAATCACCTCCGGGCTGGGCATCAACTTCATCTTCAAGTCCAGCTTCGACAAGGCCAACCGCACCTCCGGCACCAGCTTCCGCGGCCCCGGCCTGGAAGAGGGCCTGAAGGTGCTGGCCGAAGTGAAGAAGCAGATCGGGGTGCCGGTGCTGACCGACGTGCACGAGTACACGCCGATGAACGAGGTCGCCAGCGTCGTCGACGTGCTGCAGACCCCGGCGTTCCTGTGCCGCCAGACCGACTTCATCCAGAACGTGGCCCGTACCGGCCTGCCGGTGAACATCAAGAAGGGCCAGTTCCTCTCGCCGTGGGAGATGAAGCACGTCACCAACAAGGCCAAGGCGACCGGCAACGAGCTGATCATGGCCTGCGAGCGCGGCGCCAGCTTCGGCTACAACAACCTGGTCTCGGACATGCGATCGCTGAGCGTCATGCGCGATACCAATTGCCCGGTGGTGTTCGACGCGACCCACTCGGTGCAGCTGCCCGGCGGCATGGATGGCAAGAGCGGCGGCCAGCGCGAGTTCGTGCCGGTGCTGGCGCGCGCGGCGATGGCGGTCGGTATTGCCGGCATCTTCATGGAGACCCATCCGGTGCCGGACGAGGCGCTGTCCGACGGCCCCAACGCCTGGCCGCTGCCGAAGATGCGCGCGCTGCTGGAGACGCTCAAGCAGCTCGACGAGATCACCAAGCGCAACGGATTCCTGGAATCCGACGCCTGATCATGCCGGGCGCCGCCGCCTCCTGCGACCCCGGTCTGGCGCCGCCACCGCGCGGCGCCGCCCCAACTCGGCTATCGTCCCCGGCTGGCGCCCGACCGGCCGGCATCGTTCTGGCCACGGCCCCCCTTTGACCATTCCCACGACGACCATTCCCTCGACGACATGACCACGACCATCGCCAAAGTCCACGCCCGCGAGATCCTCGACAGCCGCGGCAATCCCACGCTCGAAGCCGAGGTCACCCTGGCCGACGGCAGCTTCGGCCGCGCGATGGTGCCGTCCGGCGCCTCCACCGGCACCAAGGAAGCGGTCGAGCTGCGCGACGGCGACAAGACCCGTTACCTGGGCAAGGGCGTGCGCAAGGCGGTCGAGAACGTCAACGGCGCGATCGCCACGGCGCTGGCAGGTTTCGACGGCGCCGACCAGGCCGGCCTCGACCGCCGCCTGATCGACCTCGACGGCACCGAGAACAAGGGCCGCCTGGGCGCCAACGCACTGCTGGGCGTGTCGCTCGCCAATGCCCACGCGATGGCTGCCTCGAAGAAGCTGCCGCTGTGGAAGTACCTGGCTGGTGGCCGCGAGGCCGTGCTGCCGGTGCCGATGATGAACATCATCAACGGCGGTGCGCACGCCGACAACAACGTCGACCTGCAGGAATTCATGATCCTGCCGGTGGGCGTGGACAACTTCGCCGAGGCGCTGCGCGCCGGCACCGAGGTGTTCCACGCGCTCAAGTCGGTGCTCAAGGGCCGCGGCCTGAGCACGGCGGTGGGCGACGAGGGCGGTTTCGCCCCCGACCTTCGCAGCAACGAGGAAGCCCTCGAGACCATCCTCGAGGCGATCGGCAAGGCCGGCTACAAGGCCGGCGAAGACATCCTGCTCGGCCTCGACGTCGCCTCCAGCGAGTTCTTCGAGAACGGCAAGTACAACCTCACCGGTGAAGGCAAGCGCCTGACCAGCGAGCAGTTCGTCGACTTCCTCGCCAACTGGGCCGCGCAGTACCCGATCATCACCATCGAAGACGGCATGGCCGAGAACGACTGGGCCGGCTGGAAGCTGCTGACCGAGCGCGTCGGCAACAAGGTGCAGCTGGTCGGCGACGACCTGTTCGTGACCAACCCGAAGATCTTCCAGGAAGGCATCGACAAGGGCGTGGCCAACGCCATCCTGATCAAGGTCAACCAGATCGGCACCCTCACCGAGACCCTGGAAGCGATCGCGATGGCCGACGCCAACCGCTACGCCTCGATCGTCTCGCACCGCTCGGGCGAAACCGAGGACACCACCATCGCCGACATCTCGGTCGCCACCACCGCGACCCAGATCAAGACCGGCTCGCTGTGCCGCAGCGACCGCGTCGCCAAGTACAACCAGCTGCTGCGCATCGAAGAGCAGCTGGGCGCGGCGGCGAAGTACGCCGGCCGCGACGCCTTCATCTCGATCAAGCGCTGAGCCAGGAGACCCGGGCGCATGCGCGGCTTGCGACTGCTGCTGCTGGCACTGGCCGGACTGCTGGTGTTCCTCCAGTACCGGCTGTGGGTGGGCGAGGGCGGCAGCCGCTCGGTCGCCCGCCTGCAGCAGCAGGTGCAGCAGCAGGCGCACGAGAACCAGGGCATGCAGCAGCGCAACGACGCGCTCGCCGCCGAAGTCGAGGACCTCAAGTCCGGCGAGGCGGCGGTGGAGGAGCGCGCGCGCAGCGAGCTGGGCATGATCAAGCCGGGCGAGACGTTCTATCGCGTGGTCGAGCCGGAAGGCACGGCGCCGGCGCCGGAAGCGGGCACCGAGCCGAAAAGCGAGTAGCCCGTGATCTGGGCCGTCATTCCCGCTGCCGGTCGTGGCTCGCGCTTCGGCGGCGAGACGCCGAAGCAGTACCTCGAGATCGCCGGTCGCCCGCTGATCGCACACGCACTCGATGCGCTGCTCTCGCACCCGCGCATTGCAGGCGCCGTGGTCGCGCTGTCGAACAATGACGCGCTCTGGCCCGGCTGGGCCAATCTGCACGGAAAGCCGGTGCTGCGTTGCGTCGGCGGCGGCGAGCGCGCCGATTCGGTGCTGGCGGCATTGCAGGCGCTTCCCGCCGATGTCGGCAGCGACGCGCTGGTGCTGGTGCACGACGCGGCGCGGCCGAACCTGCGCCGCGAGGACCTCGATCGCCTGATCGCCTCGGCCAGTGCCCATGCCGACGGCGCCATTCTCGGCGCGCCGGTGCGCGACACCCTCAAGCGCGCGGACGGCGCGGCTAACATCGCCGCCACCGAGCCACGCGAGCGCTTGTGGCGAGCGTTCACGCCGCAGGCATTCCGCCGCGGCGCGTTGACGGCCGCGCTGGAGCAGGCGAAAGCGGCCGGGATCGTGGTCACCGACGAGGCGATGGCGATGGAACGCGTTGGCGCCCATCCGGCGCTGGTCGAAGGCCGCGAGGACAACCTCAAGGTGACGACGCCGGCGGATCTGGCGTTGGCGCGGTATCTGATTTCCAACCGGGTTGAGGCAGAACAGATGAATATGCGCATCGGCCAGGGATTCGACGTACACGCCTTCGGCGACGGCGATCACGTCATGCTCGGCGGCGTGCGCGTTCCGCACGACCGCGGCATCGTGGCCCACTCCGACGGCGACGTCGTCATCCACGCGCTGTGCGACGCGATGCTCGGCGCGCTGGCGCTGGGCGACATCGGCCAGCACTTTCCGCCGAGCGACCCGCGGTGGAAGGGCGCCGACAGCCGCGCCTTCCTGCGCCACTGCCAATCGCTCATCGCCGAACGCGGCTGGCTGCTCGGCAACGCCGACATCACCGTGATCTGCGAACGCCCCAAGGTCGGCCCGCATGCTGCGGCGATGCGGCACCTCCTGGCGGGCGATCTCGGCCTGGCCGAGGACGCGGTCAGCATCAAGGCCACCACCACCGAGAAGCTCGGCTTCACCGGTCGTGGCGAGGGCATCGCGGCGATGGCCGTGTGCCTGCTGGTGCGCGCTTGAACGCGCAGGAGCCGAGGCTGCCGCGCGCGCACGGCGAGCCGGTGCTGAGCGCCAACATGCGCACCACGGCCGAGGATTTCCTGGTCGAGGAGCTGTCCGGCTTCGAACCCAGCGGCAGCGGCGAGCACCTGCTGCTGACCATCGAGAAGCGCGGCATGAACACCGCCTTCGCCGCACGGCGCATCGCCGAATGGGCTGGCGTGGGTGAGGTCGCGATCGGCTATGCCGGCCTCAAGGACCGCAATGCCGTGACCCGGCAGCGTTTCAGCGTGCACCTGCCCAAGCGCGTGGCGCCCGACCTGGCGACGCTGGCGACCGGTGAGGACGGCGGCGAGCGCCTGCGTGTGCTCGATCACGCCTGGCATTCGCGCAAGCTGCCGCGCGGCGCGCTGGCCGGCAACCGCTTCGTGCTGGTGCTGCGCGAAGTCGCCGGCGAGCGCGGCGCGATCGAATCGCGGCTGCAGGCCATCGCGGCGCACGGCGTGCCCAACTACTTTGGCGAGCAGCGCTTCGGCCGCGAAGGCGACAACGTCGCCAACGCGCTGGCGATGTTCGCCGGCCGGCGCGTGCGCCGCGAGCAGCGCACGCTGCTGATCTCGGCCGCGCGTTCGGAGTTGTTCAACCGCGCACTGGCGGCGCGCGTGGAGTCCGGCAGCTGGAACCAGGCCATGGACGGTGAGGTCTGGTTGCTCGACGGCAGCCGCAGCGTGTTCGGGCCGGAACCTTTCAGCGACGAACTTGCGCAACGTCTGGGCGCGTTCGACATCCATCCCAGCGGCGCGCTGTGGGGGAAGGGCGACCTGCGCAGCCAGGGTGCGGCGGCGGCCGTTGAACTTGCGGCGATGTCCGACGAAGACGCTGTCGCGTTGCGCGCAGGCCTGGAGGCCGAAGGCCTGAAACAGGAGCGGCGCGCGCTGCGCCTGAAGCCGGCCGACCTGACCTGGCAGTGGCTCGACGGCGATGTACTCCAGTTGGCTTTCAGCCTTCCACCCGGTACTTATGCCACTGTCGTTCTGGCCGAACTGGGTGACGTTCTCGCGCTCGGTCGTGGCGGCTGAACGGGTAACTTCGACCGTTCGTCGGAAAGCATCTGCTGGCACTGGTGCGCCTAAAGCGCCGGCGTATAAGCCGAAATCGTACAAGGTGTTTTTAGCCTTGTGCCGTCGTACCCGTCGGGTACGGCGATCACGTCATGGAGATGTCGTCATGAACGCATCGTTACGCATGGCTGTGTTGGTGTCGGTCCTCGGCCTGGCGGCCTGTGCCGGCATGCAGAGCAAGACTGCCTATGTGCCCGAGCCGAAAGCACCGTCGATCATGGACAACGACGAGGCTTACATTGCCTATGTCGAACGCGTCGCCCGCCGCCGCGGTATCGACGTGGTGTGGGTGAACTCGCCGCGCAAGACGGCCGAGCAGGTCGCGCAGGAAACCGGTCACCAGTAACACCACTGCCTGGCGTCCCGGTTGCCGGGCTCAGGACGAGCGAAGGCGACGGGGCGCGAGCAGTACCAGCACCGCTCCGGTGCCGCCCTGCAGGGGCGGTGCGGAGTGGAAAGCCAGGACGTCCGCGCGCTGGCGCAGCATGCGGTCGACCAGGTTCTTCAGCACGGGCGCGCCGCTGCTCGCTATCGAGGCGGCGCCGTGCAATGCCTTGCCGTGCAACCCCTTGCCGTGAATCACGCGCACGCAGCCCACGCCGTGCAGGCGGGCGTCGTGCAGGAATGCGCGCAGCAACTGCTCGGCCTCGCGCGCGTCGGCGCCGTGCAGGTCGAGTTCCTCCTGTGCCGAGATCTCGCCCCGCTTGAGCTTCTGCAGCAACCGCGGCGAGATTTCATCGCGGCGGTAGGAGAGGGCGTCGCCGGCATCGAGCGGGTGTTCATCCAGGGCATGGCGGAACTGTTCGCGGGCGTGGGCCTCGTCGCGCTCGGCCATACGGGCGCGCGGACGGGGCTTGGGCGCGGCCGGTGGCGGCGTGGTGTCGCGCAGCCGCCGCACCGGGCCAATCGCGGCGCGGAACAGTTCGGCGTCGTCGTCTTCGTCGCGCTTGTCGGACATGCCGCAAGTCTAGGCGAAGTGGATCGCGCGCCGGCGCCGGGCATGCCGGCCGATCCCCATCGGCTATCATGGGTACCGCACGGTCCGGCAGGCGCATTCACATCGCCCCGGGCCGCCTGCATCCGGCGGTCAATCCACCATCAAGGGAGTTCATGCGAGTTCTGGTCAGCAACGACGACGGCGTCGACGCCCCCGGTATCCGCGTCCTCGCCGAAGGCCTGCGTGCCGCCGGCCATGAGGTGCTGGTGGTCGCCCCCGACCGGGACCGCTCCGGCGCCAGCAATTCGCTCACCCTGGATGCGCCCGTGCGCGTCCAGCGGCTCGACGAATCGACCTGGCGCGTCTACGGCACCCCCACCGACTGCGTGCACGTGGCGATCACCGGCATGCTCGAGGTCGAGCCGGACATCGTCGTGTCGGGCATCAACAACACCGCCAACCTTGGCGACGACGTGATCTATTCGGGCACCGTCGCCGCGGCGATGGAAGGGCGCTTCCTCGGCCTGCCGGCCGTGGCGATGTCGCTGCAGACCGTCGACCACACCGGCCGCCATTACGAAACCGCCGCGCGCGCCGCGGTCGAGATCATTGCCCGCCTGCGTGTGGACCCGCTGCCGGCCGACACCATCCTCAATGTCAACGTGCCCGACCTGCCCTGGGACGAGGTCCGTGGCTTCGAAGTCACCCGCCTGGGCAATCGCCATCGTGCCGAGGCCTGCATCCCGCAGCACGATCCGCGCGGCCGCGAGTGGTGGTGGATCGGCGCTGCAGGCCAGGAACAGGACGCCGGCCCGGGCACCGATTTCCATGCGCTGCGCACCGGCAACATCTCGATCACCCCGATCCATGTCGACCTGACCCGCTACCAGGCGCTCGACCAGGTGGCCAGCTGGGTCGACGGGCTGGCGGTGTCGCTCGACCGCGGCACGGTCCGGCAGGGGCAGGGCGCATGACGTTGCGCATGCGCCTGCAGCCCGAAGCCATCGGCTCGGGAATGACCTCGCAGCGGGTCCGCGACCGGCTGGTCGAACGCCTGCGCGAGAACGACATCCGCGACGAGCGCGTGCTCAACGCCATTCGCACCGTGCCGCGCCATCTGTTCGTCGACGAGGCGCTGGCGACCCGCGCCTACGAGGACACCGCGCTGCCGATCGGCCACGGCCAGACCATCTCGCAACCCTGGGTGGTGGCGAAGATGACCGAGGCGGTGCTCGAGGCCGAACCGAAGAAGGTGCTGGAGATCGGCACCGGCTCGGGCTACCAGGCCGCCGTCCTGGCCGCGCTGGGCCTGGAGGTGCACACCGTGGAGCGCATCGGCGAGCTGCTGCGCACCGCGCGCAAGCGCTTCCGCCAGCTCGGCATGAACATCCGCAGCAAGCACGACGACGGCCGCATCGGCTGGGCCGAGAATGGCCCGTTCGACGCCATCATCGTCACCGCGGCCGCGCCTGCACTGGTCGAGTCGCTGACCGCGCAGCTGGCCGCGGGCGGGACGCTGATCGCACCGGTCGGCGGTGCATCGTCGCAATCGCTGCTCAAGCTGCACAAGGACGCCGAGGGCGTCATCACCCAGCACACGCTGGCTCCGGTCGTATTCGTGCCGCTGCTGTCAGGGATGATCGATTGAACACCGCACCGGCAACCACCCAGGTAACGCACCGGAAGGACTGGCGTTGAAGATCTTTGGACCGCTGTACGAGCGCACCATCACCTGGGCGCGCCATCGCCATGCGCCTGCCTACCTCTTCGGCCTGAGTTTCGTCGAAGCCATCATTTTCCCGGTGATGCCGGAAGTGATGCTCGCGCCGATGTGCGTGGCCAAGCCCCAGCGTGCGTTCTGGTTCGCCACGCTCAGCCTCGCCGGCTCGATGCTGGGCGCGCTGGTCGGTTACGCGCTGGGCCACTACGCCTTCGAGGCGATCAAGCCGCTGTTTGCCTCGCTGGGCATGCTCGATTCCATCGAGGCTGGCATCCGCATCGTCCAGGCGAAGATGGCGGAGTCGCCGTGGGCGGTCTTCACCTTCCTCGTCCTCGGCGGCTTCATGCCGATTCCGATGAAGATCTTCACCTGGGCGTCGGGCATCGTCGGCGTGCCCATGCTGCAATACATCCTGAGCATGGCGATCGGCCGCGGAAAGCGCGTGTTCCTGCTCGCCGCCGCGATCCGCATCGGCGGGCCGCGTGCGGAAACGGCGCTGCGCCGCTATATCGAACCGATCGGCTGGGCGGCGCTGCTGTTGCTGGCCGCGCTGGTGGCGTGGCTGGTATGGAAGGCCAAGTTCGCAGCATGAGCGCAAGCAGGACACCAGCACGCATGAGCGCAGTTGCACGCCCATTCCTCATCGCCGCATTGCTGGCCACTGCCGTGGGCGGTTGCGCGAGCACGAAGGTCACCCGCGCTCCGGGCGGCGGTTCCACCGCCACGACCGTGAAGCCCTCGGTTCCGAAATACGGCAAGACGGTGGTCGTGCAGCGCGGTGACACGATGTACCGCGTGGCCTCCAGCAACGGCATCCGCGCCGTCGACCTGGCGGCCTGGAACGGCATTCCCGCGCCCTACACGATCTATCCGGGGCAGCGCCTGCGCCTGTATCCGCAGGGTTCGGGCAGCAACAACCCGGTTGCCAGCTCCGGTGGCGCCGCCGCGCCGCGGCCGGCATCCACGGGCAAGCCGCCAGTCGCCACTCCTCGTCCGCCGGCCACCACGCCGCCTCCGCCGCAGGCGGCTCCGGTCGCCAGCGGATTCAACTGGCGCTGGCCTGCCGACGGTGAGCTGATCGGCCGCTACGTCGCCGGCGAACCCACCAAGCAGGGCATCGACATCGCCGGCAGCAGCGGTGCACCGGTGCGCGCGGCCGCCGATGGCGTGGTGGTGTATTCCGGTTCGGGCCTGGTCGGCTACGGCGAGCTGATCATCATCAAGCACAACGAACAGTGGCTGTCGGCCTATGGCCACAACCGCAATCGCCTGGTCAACGAAGGCCAGCTGGTCAAGGCCGGGCAGCAGATTGCCGAGATGGGCCGCAGCGGCGCACCGCGCGAGATGCTGCACTTCGAAGTCCGCTACAACGGCAAGCCGGTCGACCCGCTGCTGTACCTGCCGAAGAAGTAACCGCCGCCGTCAGGGATTGAGCACGAAGGCCGCAACCACGCGCCGGCCTTCACCGGCCAGCACGTTGAACGTGCGCGCGGCGGCGGCATTGGTCATGGTTTCCAGGCCGACGCCGCGGCCCAGGCAGGCGGCCATGACGGCAGGCGTCGGGAACACCTGGGTGGCGCCGCTGCCGAGCAGGATCACTTCCGGTTCCAGCGCCAGCGCCGGCTCCAGGTCCTGCGCGGTGATCGCCTTGACCGAAAGCACGGGCCAGTCCTCGACCAGGCGGTCGGGCGAAAGAATGAAACTCGAATACAGCCGGCGATCGTTGACCAGCGCCGAGGCGCCGTCGGCGGCACGCAGGTAGAACGCCTGGTCGGGATGTTCGAGGTTGAGCTGCATCGGCGAAGGACGCTCGCTTCGAGCCGGGGTCAGGCGCGCGGAAGCACGATCTGGCGACGGTCCTGGCTGGGCTTGTACAGGATCGCGGTGTGGCCGATGCGCTGCACCAGGGCGGCGCCGGTGCGCGCGGCGATGTCGTCGATCATGGCGTCGCGGGCGTCGCGATCTTCGGCGGCGACCTTGATCTTGATCAGCTCGTGATGCTCCAGGGCCAGGGCGACCTCGGCGATCAGCGACTCGGTCACGCCCTTGCCGCCAACCTGCAGCATGGCCTTCAGATCATGGGCCTGGCCGCGCAGGAAACGGGTCTGGGCGGCGGTCAGGACGGTCTGCATTGGGGCACGGGGAGCATGGGGGTAGGCTGCGCAGGGTATCATGACCGCCCCCACGGCCCCCACGGCCCCTCCACGCCGGCACCCCACGCCCGATGGCGACTCGCAGCAAATCCAGCCAGCGCTGGCTCAAGGAACATTTCTCCGACCCCTTCGTGAAGAAGGCCAAGGCGGAAGGACTGCGCTCGCGCGCGGCCTACAAGCTCGAGGAGCTGGTCGAGCGTGACCGCCTGCTGAAGCCCGGAATGGTCGTGGTCGACCTCGGCGCCGCCCCTGGCGGCTGGTCGCAGTGGCTGCGCGGGGAGCTCGACCGCCTGGATCCGGCCCGGCCGGGCCGGGTGATCGCCCTGGACATCCTCGAGATGCCCTCGCTGGCC
This sequence comes from Lysobacter sp. 05T417, assembly GCF_056396405.1. Taxonomy (NCBI): domain Bacteria; kingdom Pseudomonadati; phylum Pseudomonadota; class Gammaproteobacteria; order Lysobacterales; family Lysobacteraceae; genus Lysobacter; species Lysobacter sp. 05T417. The sequence continues at coordinate 119,863 of NZ_JBFTLK010000008.1, forward strand.
GGGGTCGAGTTCCTTCATGGCGATTTCAGGGAGGATGAGGTCCTATCGCAGCTGGTCGCCTCCCTGGAGGGCCAGCGCGTGGACCTTGTCCTGTCGGATATGGCCCCCAATAAGAGCGGTGTGGATGCGGTCGACATGCCGCGGGCGATGTACCTGTCCGAACTGGCGATGGACTTCGCCGACCAGCACCTGCGTACCGGCGGCAACTTCCTGATCAAGCTGTTCCAGGGGGTGGGCTTCGACGAGTACGTGAAGGAGCTGCGGCGACGCTACGACAAGGTCGTCATCCGCAAGCCGGAGGCATCGCGCAAGCGCTCGCCCGAGGTGTACGCGCTGGCACAGGGCAAGCGCGCGGTTATGAAGTAATGTGCGACAACCCCGAGATGTACAGGCGCCCCGGCGCCGCCCCCGCTGTAACCACGCCATGAGGGCGACAGGTAGGAATTGATGAACGACTTGGCCAAGAATCTGCTGCTCTGGGTAATCGTCGCTGTCGTATTGATGGTGGTGTTCCAGGCGTTCGGACCGCGCGCGGCAGGCAGCGAGACGCTCGCCTACGACCAGTTCGTGCAGCAGGTTCAGCAGGACCGCGTGAAGGAGGTCAAGATCGGCGACGATCGGACCACCATCAATGGTGAGCGCAAGGATGGCAGCAAGTTCGTCACCTATAGCCCCGGCGACGAATACCTCATCAACGACCTGATCTCGCACAAGGTCGTCATCGACCAGGCGCCGCCGCAGAGCGGGCCGTCGCTGCTCTACATCATCATCAACGTGCTCCCATGGCTGCTGTTCATCGGCATCTGGGTGTATTTCATGCGGCAGATGCAGCAGGGCGGCAGCAAGGGCGCGATGAGCTTCGGCCGTTCGCGCGCCAAGTTGCAGGGCGAGGACCAGGTCAAGGTCACCCTGGCCGACGTCGCCGGTTGCGACGAGGCCAAGGAAGAAGTCGGCGAGCTGGTCGAGTTCCTGCGCGACCCGTCCAAGTTCCAGAAGCTCGGCGGCAAGATTCCGCGCGGCGTGCTGATGGTCGGCCCGCCCGGTACCGGCAAGACCCTGCTCGCCCGCGCCATCGCCGGCGAGGCCAAGGTGCCGTTCTTCAGCATTTCCGGTTCCGACTTCGTCGAGATGTTCGTCGGCGTCGGTGCCAGCCGCGTTCGCGACATGTTCGAGCAGGCCAAGAAGCACGCGCCGTGCATCATCTTCATCGACGAAATCGACGCGGTCGGTCGCCATCGCGGCGCCGGCCTCGGCGGCGGTCATGACGAGCGCGAGCAGACCCTCAACCAGTTGCTGGTCGAGATGGACGGCTTCGAAGGTGGCGAGGGCGTGATCGTGATCGCCGCGACCAACCGTCCCGACGTGCTCGACCCGGCGCTGCTGCGTCCGGGCCGTTTCGACCGCCAGGTCGTGGTCGGCCTGCCGGACGTGAAGGGCCGCGAGCAGATCCTGCGCGTGCACATGCGCAAGCTGCCGCTGCACGACGACGTCGAGCCGATGACGATCGCCCGTGGCACCCCGGGTTTCTCCGGCGCCGACCTTGCCAACCTCTGCAACGAGGCCGCCCTGTTCGCCGCGCGCGAGAACGCCAAGGACGTGCGCATGGAGCACTTCGACAAGGCGCGCGACAAGATCCTGATGGGCGCCGAGCGCCGCTCGATGGCGATGAGCGAGGACGAGAAGAAGCTGACCGCCTACCACGAGGCCGGCCACGCGATCGTCGGCCGCATGGTTCCCGAGCACGACCCGGTCTACAAGGTCACGATCATTCCGCGCGGTCGCGCGCTGGGCGTGACCATGTACCTGCCCGAGGGCGACAAGTACAGCTACAACCGCACCGCGATCGAATCGCAGTTGTGCTCGCTGTACGGCGGCCGCGTTGCCGAGGAGCTGATCTTCGGCGTCGACAAGGTCACCACCGGTGCCTCCAACGACATCGAGCGCGCGACCAAGATGGCGCGCAACATGGTCACCAAGTGGGGCCTGTCCGAACTGGGTCCGATCACCTTCGGCGAGGAAGAGGACGAGGTGTTCCTGGGCCGCTCGGTGACGCAGCACAAGAACGTCTCCAACGAGACCGCGCGCAAGATCGACGAGGTCGTGCGCGATATCCTCGACAGGGCCTACGGCCGCACCACCGAGATCCTCAAGGGCAATCTCGACAGGCTGCACGCGATGGCCGATGCGCTGCTGCTGTACGAGACCATCGACGCGCACCAGATCGACGACATCATGGCCGGCCGCGTGCCGGGCCCGCCGGCGGACTGGTCGAAGTCGGGCAAGACGTCGAAGGACGACGGCGAGCGCCCGGGCGCGATTGGCGGGCCTGCGGCGCAGACCTGATCGGATTGGGTAGCGAATGGAAGGGCCGGGGTGATTCCCGGCCCTTTTTGTTTGTGGGCGCTACGCTTCCTTCGACTTCGCGCCTGCGGCGCTACGCTTCCTTCGACTTCGCGCCTGCGGCGCTACGCTTCCTTCGACTTCGCGCCTGCGGCGCTACGCTCAGGACGAACGGTGAGGGGGGGCTCCGTTCGTCCTGAGCGTAGCGCAGCGAAGTCGAAGGAAGCGTAGCGCAGCGAAGTCGAAGGAAGCGTAGCCCCCTCCAACCCAGCAGGTTCCCCCCCGAGCCGCACCGGGCTACCCTGCGCACGCACACGCCCAGGACCCCCGCATGTTCGACACCACCCTCACCCTCGACTGCAACGGCCGCCCGCTGGTGCTCGATCGTCCGCGCGTGATGGGCATCGTCAACGTCACGCCCGACTCGTTCTCCGATGGCGGCTCGCATGACACCCTCGAAGCCGCGGTAGCGCACGGATTGAAGCTGGCGGGGGAGGGCGCCGACATCCTCGACATCGGTGGCGAATCCACGCGCCCCGGTGCCGATGAAGTCAGCCTCGAGGAAGAACTGCGCCGCACCATCCCGGTGATCGAGCGCCTGGCGCGCGAGACCACGCTGCCGATCAGCATCGACACCTCCAAACCCGAAGTCATGCGCGCTGCGGTGCAGGCCGGCGCGGGCATGATCAACGATGTCTACGCATTGCGTCGCGAAGGCGCGCTCGATGCCGCGGCGGAGCTGCGCGTACCGGTGGTGCTCATGCACATGCGGGGAGAGCCGCGCTCGATGCAACAGTCGCCGCAGTACGACGACGTCGTTGCCGAAGTTCATCGCTTCCTCGCCGAGCGCATCTTTGCCGCCGAGATGGCCGGCATCGCCAAGAAGAACATCGTCGTCGATCCGGGTTTCGGTTTCGGCAAGGACACGCAGCACAACCTGCTGCTGCTCGCGCAACTCGAACGCTTCGCCGAACTCGGTGTGCCGGTGCTGGCCGGGCTTTCGCGCAAGAAGACCATCGGCGAGATCACCGGCCGCAGCGAGCCGCGTGATCGCGTCCATGGCTCGGTGGCGGCCCACCTGATCGCCGCGCAGCGCGGCGCGAAGCTGGTGCGCGTGCACGACGTCGCAGCAACCGTGGATGCACTGAAGGTGTGGAGCGCGCTGGCTGCGCAGACGCTGCCGCGGGCGAAGTCGACGCCGTCCATGCCCAGGTGGCCCGACGACGAATAGTGCGCACACCGCACAAGTCAATCTTTTTCGCTGGTCAATTCTTCGCCACCCCTCTTGCATTCCTTATGCCGCAAGGCGTGCAGCGTGCTCTCCACACAACTGTCCGCAGGCTTGTCCACAGGCTTTGTGGATAGAAGCCCATGGTGGCCGTGAAGTGCCCGCAAGGTGACCATTCCGGGCACCAGGGCGTCGATGCGATCACGGCGACGGCGGTCGCCGCGGACATGCCGAATCCGTGCGCCAAGTCAACAAATTTCGCTGGTGATTTATTGGCCAGGATGGTGCAGGCCCCGTCACAGCAGCCTGTCCGTCATCTGCCCACATCGCTGTCCGCAGGTTTGTCCACAGGCATTGTGGACAGCGCGAACACGCTGGCCAAAAAATGGACAAACACCCGGGAAGCATTGCTGGCAAAGGCGTGGAACAGGTTATCAACAGCCTTGCCCCAGTGGTTCTCCACAAGAACTGTGGAGAGGCCAGCGCGTCGCGCCGCGATGGTGCGTCGCGACACGGTTGCACCGGCAACGGTTCCGCCCGACCGGTGCCTGTGCGAGGCTACGCGTCCGCATCGCCAACCGCCCGCCGTCCCATGCCCGCCGACTCGCGTCCCATCGCGATTGCCCTGATGGGCCCGACCGCTTCGGGCAAGACCGCGCTTGCGCTGGAGTGGGCCGAGCGGTTCGGTGGCGAGATCGTCAGCGTCGATTCGGCCCTGGTCTACCGCCGGCTCGACATCGGCGCGGCCAAGCCGACCGCCGGCGAACTGGCGCGCGTGCCGCATCACCTCATCGACCTGCGCGAACCCTGGCAGCCGTACTCGGCCGCCGAGTTCGCGGTGGATGCCCGGCGCGCGCTCGACGACATCGTCGCCCGTGGGCGCCTGCCGATCCTCGCCGGCGGCACCGGCCTGTACTTCCATGCGCTGCTGCAGGGTCTGTCGCCGATGCCAGAGGCCGACCCGGCCGTGCGTGCGCAGATCGAAGCCGAGGCCGGCGAGTTGGGCTGGGCCGCGATGCATGCGCAGCTCGCCCGCATCGACCCCGAGGCCGCGGCCCGGATTCACGGCACCGATGCCCAGCGCATCCAGCGGGCGCTCGAGGTCCACCGCCTGTCCGGCCGCAGCATCAGCGACTGGCGGCGCGATCGCGCGCAGGTGCCGCGCCTGTCGCTGCGGGTGCTCAAGCTGGTGCTGGCGCCGGACGACCGCGCGCTGCTGCACGCGCGGATCGAACGCCGCTTCGACCAGATGTTGGCAGACGGCTTCCTCGACGAAGTCCGGGCGCTGCGCGCACAACCCGAACTGCACGACCATCCCCGGCCGCTGGAGCTGCCAGCGCTGCGCGCCGTCGGCTACCGCCAGGCCTGGGAGCATCTGGACGGGGCCAGCACGGCGGCGCAGATGCGCGACCTGGGGGTCTACGCCACCCGCCAGCTGGCCAAGCGCCAGCTCACCTGGCTGCGTGGCGAGCTCGATGCGCAGTGGTTCGACCCGCAACTGCAACGGCCGCGACTGGAGCAGGCCCGGGCGATGTTCATGGACATCCCGGCGAGGCGTTGACCCAGTCGCAAAGGGCGGCATCCAGACGGGTGCGTCAGGGGGGTTTGCGCTACCATCGGTCCCGGTCGCCGCTGTGGGGACAGGTTCTGGCGACCTTGTCGGCCATGCCACCCTGTACCACGCCGCCCTTATAACTAGAACGAGTTGGGGAGCTACACCATGTCCAAGGGACAGTCTTTGCAGGATCCTTTCCTGAATGCGTTGCGCCGCGAACGCGTGCCGGTTTCGGTGTACCTGGTCAACGGCATCAAGCTGCAGGGCACGATCGAGTCGTTCGACCAGTTTGTGGTGCTGTTGCGCAATACCGTGAGCCAGATGGTCTACAAGCACGCGATCTCCACCGTCGTGCCGGCGCGCAATGTCCGCGTCGGGCCGGGCGGCGGTTACGTGCAGTCTCCCGAAGGCGATGGCGAAGGCCCGGTCGACGAGGCCGAATAAGCCGTCCAGCGCGCCAGCGGCCATGCTCAAGCCCCTCCCGCGACCGGGCAGGGGCTGCCGCCCTTGTTTGCGGGGCTGTTCATGCCCATCTTGTGATCCTGTCCCCCCGCTCAGGCATGACCCGGCTTGTTTGAAAGATCCCGAAAAGGCGAACACGCGCTATTGATCCAGCCCCATGCCGGCGGTCCGCCGGACGAGGGCCTGCTGGAAGAGTTCGCCGATCTGGCACGCTCGGCCGGAGCCACCGTGGCAGCGGTCCTGACCGCGCGCATCGACCGCCCGAACGCGGCCATGCTGATCGGCAGCGGCAAGCTCGAAGAGGTCAAGGCCGCGGCCGAGGCCACCGGTGCCGACCTGATCCTGATCAACCATCCGCTGTCGCCGGGCCAGGAGCGCAACCTCGAGCGCGAGCTCAAGCGTCGCGTCGTCGACCGCACCGGCCTGATCCTCGACATCTTCGCCCAGCGTGCGCACAGCCACGACGGCAAGCTGCAGGTCGAACTGGCGCAGCTCAAGCACATGGCCACGCGCCTGGTGCGCGGCTGGACCCACCTCGAGCGCCAGCGCGGCGGTTCGATCGGCCTGCGCGGCCCCGGTGAAACCCAGCTGGAAACCGACCGGCGCCTGCTGCAGAAGCGCCTGGAGCAACTGCAGAAGCGTCTGGAAAAAGTCGAGGTGCAGCGCACCCAGATGCGCCGCGCCCGCATGCGCAGCGAGATGCCGCGCGTCGCCCTGGTCGGCTACACCAACGCCGGCAAGTCCACGCTGTTCAATGCAATGACCGGCGCGGAGGCCTATGCCGCCGATCAGTTGTTCGCCACGCTCGACCCGACCGTGCGCCGCATCGAGCTGTCGGGCGGCAACGTGGTGCTGGCCGATACCGTCGGTTTCGTTCGCGACCTGCCGCACGAACTGGTGGCCGCGTTCCGCTCGACCCTGTCGGAAGCGCGCGAGGCCGATCTGCTGATCCACGTGGTCGATGCCGCCGATCCGCTGCGCGACGAGCGCATTGCCCAGGTCGACGCCGTGCTCAAGGACATCGGGGCCGGCGACCTGCCGCAGCTGCTGGTGTTCAACAAGATCGACAAGCTCGGTACCGGCGAAGAAGGCGCTGAAGCCGTTGAACCGCGACTGGACCGTCCGGCCGAAGGGCGCATGCGCGTATGGCTGTCTGCCCGCGACGGCCGTGGCCTCGACCTGCTGCGCCAGGGCCTGGCCGAAGCGCTGGAGTTGCGCCACGTCACCGGCGAACTGCGCCTGCCGCCACAAGCGGCGCGCCTGCGCGCGCGACTGCACGAACTGGGCGCGGTGCGCAGCGAGGACCACGACGAACACGGCTGGGTCATCAATGTCGACCTGGCCCTGGCCGACGCCCAGAGGCTGTTCGTGCAGGCCCACGGCGAGGTCCTGCGGCCGCTGTTGCCGCCCGAAGAAGACGAATATGCCGCCTGAGCGGGTAATCGCCTTGCTTGAGCCCCGTCGCACCCCCACCTAGAATCGACCGACGCCCGCATGTCTGAACGCGGCAGCGGATGCATCCCCTTCTTGGAGCAGGCATGGCCTGGAATACACCCGGTAGTGACAATTCCGGCGGTTCGAACGGTCGAACCCCGCGGCGCAGACCCAATGGCCGCGGCCTGGATGCCTTGCTCGACCCCCTGCGTGGCCTCTTCGGCGGTGGCGCCGGCGGCGGCGGCAACGTCCTGCGCTGGGCGGCGATCGTCATCGGCCTGTGGCTGGTGTTCAACTGCTTCGTGCTGGTGACCGAGCAGGAGCGCGGCGTGGTGCTGCGTTTCGGCCAGTTCTCGCGCGTGCTGCAGCCGGGCCCGCACTTCAAGGCGCCGTGGCCGATCGAGCGCGTGACCAAGGTCAACGCGACCCAGTCCAACGCGTACAGCGACACCGTGCCGGTGTTCACCCGCGACGCCAACATGGTCAACGTCGAGATCAACGTGCAGTACCGCATCGGCGATCCGCAGCTGTACCTGTTCGGTTCGCGCGATGCCGACCGCGTGCTCAAGGAAGCCGCGCAGAGTGCGGTGCGCGAGCAGGTCGGCCGCTCCGATCTCGATACCGTGCTCAATGCGCGCTCCGAGTTGACGGTGACCGTGCGCCATCGCCTGCAGGCCTCCCTGCAGGATTACCGCACCGGCCTGGTCGTCACCGAGTTGAACCTGCCCAACGCCCGTCCGCCGGACGAAGTGAAGGACGCGTTCGACGAAGTGCAGCGCGCCGCCGCCGACAAGACCACCGCGATCAACCAGGCCCAGGCCTACGCCAAGCAGGTCGTGCCGGAAGCGCGCGGTGAAGCTTCGCGCGTGCGCACTGCGGCCGAGGGCTACAAGACCTCGTCGGTCGCCCGCGCCGAAGGCGACGCCAACCGCTTCTCGCTGCTGGTCGACCAGTACAAGGCCGCGCCGGATGTGACCCGCAAGCGCCTGTGGCTGGACACGCTGCAGGAAGTGCTCAGTGACAACCGCAAGATCATCGGCGGCGATTCGCGCCAGCTGATCTATGTGCCGATGCCGGACAAGCGCGGTGGTGGTTCAACTGCGGCCGGTGCGCCGCTGCTGACGCCGGAACTGTTGCCGCCGACGATTACCAACGAGCCCGCCGACAGTGGTCGCAGCACGCGACCGAGCCGGCCGACCGGTCGTGATGAGGTGACCCGATGAGATTCTCCCTTTGGATCGCAGCCGTGGTGGCCGCGCTGTTCGCGCTGCTCGGCTCGGTGTTCGTGGTGACCGAAGGCCGTACCGCGATCGTGCTCAACCTCGGTCGCGTGGTGCGCACCGACATTGGTCCGGGCCTGCATTTCAAGTGGCCGCTGGTTGAAACCGCGCGCGTGTTCGACCGTCGCCTGCAAGTGCTCGACGCCGAGCCGGAGCGTTACCTGACGGCCGACAAGCAGAACGTCAGCGTCGATTTCTTCGCCCTGGGCCGCATCGAGAATTCGCGTGCGTTCTACCGCGCCACCGGCGGCGACGAGGTCACCGCGGTCGAGCGCCTGGCGCCGATCATCAAGGACTCGCTGCGCAACGAAATCAATGCGCGCACGCTGCAGCAGGTGGTTTCCGGTGACCGCACCTCGGTGATCGGCAAGCAGCTGGTCGCGATCAATACCGGCGCGGCGACGCTGGGCGTGAAGATCGTCGACATCCGCATCAAGCGCATCGAGCTGCCGCAGGACAGCAACGTGGTCGGTTCGGTCTACAACCAGATGCGCAGCCAGCGTCTGCAGGTGGCCAGCCAGCTGCGCGCCGAGGGCGTCGAGCAGGCGCAGGCGATCCGTGCCCAGGCCGATCGCGAGAAGCTGGTGATCGTGGCCGAGGCCGAGCGCGATGCGCAGAAGCTGCGCGGCGAGGGCGATGCCGAGGCCACGCGCCTGTATGCGCAGGCGGCCAACAAGGATCCGTCGTTCTATGCGTTCCAGCGCAGCCTGGAGGCGTACCGCAAGGCGTTCGCCGACGGCGAGGGCGTGATCGTGCTCGATCGCGACGATCCGTTCCTGCAATACCTCAAGTCGGACCACTGACCGGGCGCGCCTGAGCCATGGTGCTGGAGCTGTTGTCGGCGCTGTGCCTGGTGGCGGTGCTGGAGGGGTTGTTCCTCTTCATAGCACCGCGCGGCTGGAAGCGTGCCGCCGAGCAGCTGCACGCGCTGCCGGACCGGCACCTGCGGGTGGTCGGGGCGGTGGTGGTGGGGCTGGGGCTGCTGTCTTTGTGGCTGGTGCGGCTCTAAATCAAAAGCCAGGTCGTCGGATTGGCGCCATGCGCTCGGGCCGGGGTGGGGATTGGGGTGAAGGCGAGGTGACGGTCCACCCGTCTGAATCTGTCCAATCCCGCTTTCGGGGTGGCCCCGGTACCCCAAAACCCGGATAATGCACAAAAGCCGGACGGGGCCCTGCGCCCCTCCGGCTTTCTTGCTGTTTGCGGGTCCTCGCGGCAGCCCGGCATTGCGCCGGTCCTCAATGCAACGGAGTCAGGAGCTTGGCAATGGGTCAGTCAGTCGTCGTTCTCGGTGCCCAATGGGGCGATGAAGGCAAGGGCAAGATCGTCGATCTGCTCACCAAGGAGATCGGCGCCGTCGTGCGCTTCCAGGGCGGCCACAATGCCGGCCACACCCTCGTCATCGGCGGCAAGAAGACCGTCCTGCACCTGATTCCGTCCGGCATCCTGCGCCCCGACGCGCTGTGCCTGATCGGCAACGGCGTGGTGCTGTCCCCGGCCGCGCTGCAGAAGGAAATCGGCGAGCTCGAGGGCAACGGTGTCGAAGTGCGTTCGCGCCTGAAGATCAGCCCGGCCACGCCGCTGATCATGCCGTACCACATCGCCCTGGATCAGGCCCGCGAGAAGGCCGCCGGCGGCAAGGCCATCGGCACCACCGGTCGCGGCATCGGTCCGGCCTATGAGGACAAGGTGGCGCGTCGCGGCATCCGCATCGCCGACCTGCATTACCCGCAGCAGCTCGCCGAGAAGCTGCGCAGCACGATGGACTACCACAACTTCGTCCTGACCAAGTACCTGGGCGTGGACGCGGTCGACTTCCAGCAGACGCTCGACGAGGCACTGGCCTTCGGTGAGTACGTCGAGCCGATGAAGTCCGACGTCGCCGGCATCCTTCACGAGCTGCGCAAGCAGGGCAAGCGCGTGCTGTTCGAAGGCGCTCAGGGTTCGCTGCTCGACATCGACCACGGCACCTATCCGTACGTGACCTCGTCCAACACCACCGTCGGCGGCGCGTATGCCGGCACCGGTGTGGGCGCGGACGCGATCGACTACGTGCTCGGCATCGCCAAGGCCTACGCCACGCGCGTCGGTGGCGGTCCGTTCCCGACCGAACTCGACGACGACGTCGGCCAGGGCCTGCGTGATCGCGGCGCGGAATACGGCGCCACCACCGGCCGTCCGCGTCGCTCCGGCTGGATGGACATCGTCGCGCTGCGTCGCGCGGTGGCCGTCAACGGCATCACCGGCCTGTGCATCACCAAGCTCGACGTGCTCGACGGCATGGAGAAGCTGAAGATCTGCATCGCGTACGAGTACCGCGGCAAGCGCACCGAGTACGCACCGCTCGACGCGGCCGGCTGGGAAGAGTGCACGCCGGTGTACCTGGAGTTCCCGGGCTGGGAAGAGAACACCCACAACGTCACCGAGTGGGACAAGCTGCCGGCTGCCGCACGCGCCTACCTGCGCGCGCTGGAAGAGCTGGCCGGCTGCCCGCTGGCGATCGTCTCGACCGGTCCGGACCGCGACGCGAACATCGTGCTGCAGGATCCGTTTGCCTGATCGAGTTGCGTGATCAGAATTGCCCGAGCACAGGAAGAAGCCCCGCGCATGCGGGGCTTTTTTTGTTTCAAGGAACACGTCAGGCCAGCGTACGCAGCAGCGGCTCCCGATCCCATTGCCGGGTCCTGGCGGCGGCAATGAACGCTTCGCGATCGTTTGCCATCACCACTCCGGCATCCTCGTCGATGCCGCCCGCCTGCAAAAGGGCGGTTGCGCCCACGTCGAAGGCTATGGCCTTGAGATGGCCATAAGCATCGCGGACGAAGTCGACCGCGGCGGCTTCCTGCGCCAACAGTTCGCCACCTTCGTCCGACAACACGATCGCCACTGCGTCGAACACCAGCGACGGCGTGCCTGCCAACTGGCCATCGGCGGCGAGCGGCTTGCCATTGTCCAGGGTGACGCCGCCGACCCTGGGCGCGACGATCTTCACCCGGGCTCCGGCGTCTTCTGCGGCCTTGCGCAGGTTGCGCACCGTGTTGGCACTGGAGCCTTCGTTGACCAGGATGCCGATGACGCGGCCGACCAGCGTGTCCTTCATCTTGCCGATGATCTGCAGGGCAGGGGAAGGCTTCATGTCGATCGGCGCCACGGCGGCCACCGGCGCCGGAGGAAGTTGCGCCATGCCCAGCCCGGTGGCAACGCGCCTGGCCAGTTCCGGATCGACGTGACGCAGGTGACCCACCATCGCGGCACGCACGTGGACTGTCTCCACCTTCGACAGTTCGAATACCAGAGCCGAGGCGATGTGCGCCTGCTCCGGTGGCGTCTGGCTGCGGAAGAACAGGCGCGCCTGGCTGTAATGGTCTGCAAAGGTGTCGGCTCGGATCCTTCCCTTGTCCTCCGCCTCGGCGGGAGTTGCGTGGCTGCTGAAGCCTGCGGTCGTCTCCCTTGGCGTGTCGGGCTGCAGCGAGCTGGGCTCGTAACTTACGCGGCCATGCGGCACCGCCATCTGCATGTGTCCGTCGCGCTGCAGATTGGCGAAGGGGCATTTGGGCACGTTGATCGGGATCTGGTGGAAGTTTGGCCCGCCCAGGCGCAGCAACTGCGTGTCCAGATAGGAGAACAGGCGTCCCTGCAGCAGCGGATCGTTGCTGAAGTCGATACCCGGCACGATGTTGGCCGGGCAGTAGGCGACCTGTTCGGTCTCGGCAAAGAAATTGTCTGGCCAGCGATCCAGCACCATGCGTCCGATGATCTGCAGTGGCACAAGTTCTTCGGGGATCAGCTTGGTGGCATCGAGATGATCGAATGGGAAGCGGTCGGCCTGCTCCTGGGTGAACAATTGCACGCCGAAATCCCACTCCGGGAAATTTCCCGACTGGATCGATTCGAACAGGTCGCGGCGGTGGAAATCCGGGTCGGCGCCGGCCAGCTTCACCGCTTCGTCCCATACAGTGGATTGCAGTCCCAGCCGGGGGCGCCAATGGAACTTCACGAAGGTGCTCTCGCCCTTGCGATTGATCAGACGGAAGCTGTGGATGCCAAAGCCTTCGATCATCCGCAAGGAGCGCGGGATGGTCCGGTCCGACATGGCCCACATGATCATGTGCATCGCTTCGGGTGTGAGCGATATGAAATCCCAGAATGTGTCGTGCGCCGACGCCGCCTGGGGAAAACCGCGATCAGGCTCCATCTTCACCGAGTGGATCAGGTCCGGAAACTTGATCGCGTCCTGGATGAAGAACACCGGAATGTTGTTGCCGACCAGATCCCAGTTTCCCTCCTGGGTATAGAACTTGACGGCGAAGCCACGGACATCGCGTGGCGTGTCCACCGAACCGGCGCCGCCGGCCACCGTGGAAAACCGGGTGAACACAGGCGTGCGCACGCCCACCTCGGTCAGCAGCCGGGCCGTGGTGTAGCGCTGCAGGGACCTGCTCAGTTCGAAGTAACCGTGGGCACCGGAACCGCGCGCATGCACGATGCGCTCGGGGATGCGCTCGTGATCGAAGTGGGTGATCTTCTCCCGCAGGACGAAGTCCTCCAGCAGGCTCGGGCCACGATGCCCGGCGCGCAGGGAGTTCTGGTTGTCGGAGACGGGGATGCCCTGGTTGGTGGTCAGCGCCGGATGCGTGCCGCCGCTGCGCTGGTGCAGCTCGTCGCCATTGCCGCGTCTGTCGGCAGCGGATCTGGCGTCGCTCCTGACTGCACCGGGACGTTTGCGAGGGGTGGTCTTCTTCTTCGTCGCCATTGCTCCACTCCAGTCGACTCCGGGCTTGTCGTGATGTTGGCGACGGCGGAGTGAATGGTGTGTCTATCGCCTTAACGCGCGCGCCTTAACGCGCGCATCGCCTGGTGCGAACCTGACTGAAGTCAGGCTGCCCAGGTGCGATCTTGCCCCTGCAGGCGGCCCAGGAGCAGTTCTCCATGTCCACCCGTCTTGTCCGGAAGGTTCCGCACGCTCGCGTTGGTTGCGCCGGCTGGTCCATTCCTGTCGCGAAGCGCGACGCGTTCGGCCAAGGCGACAGCGTTCTCTCGCGCTATGCGACGGTGTTCGACGCCGTCGAAATAAACTCCTCTTTCTACCGGCCCCATCAACGCAGGACGTACGAGCGTTGGGCAGCGAGCGTCCCGGCGTCGTTCCGGTTCTCGGCCAAAGTGCCAAAGAACATTTCCCACGTTGCACGGCTGCGTGGCACCGCGGGATTGCTGGATCGCTTCATCGCGGAAGTGACCGGACTCGGAGATCGTCTGTCGGTCTTGCTGCTGCAATTGCCGCCAAGCCTCGACTTTCATGCGCGCGATGCGGGTGCCTTCTTGCGCACGCTCAGGGAGCGGTGGACGGGTGGGTGCGTCTGCGAGCCGCGCCATTCCAGCTGGTTCACGGCGCAGGCGCGCGATAGCCTGGCCGAGTTCGACGTGGGCATGGTTGCGGCCGACCCGCCACCGTGCGATGAGGCGCGCGTACCGGCAGAGGGACCGTTCCGATACTGGCGTTTGCACGGGTCGCCGAAGATGTACTACAGCGCCTATTCCCAGGACGAGCTTTCGCGTCTCGCTGGACAGGTGTCGCGCGTGTCGATGGCAGAGTCGCCGTGGGTGATTTTCGACAATACCGCCGCCGGGCACGCCATTCCGGATGCGCTGGCGCTGCTGGAACTGCTGGCAGCACAGACGGAGTGAGTGATGGTGTTCGCGGAACTGCCGCCTGGGCGCGTCACGCACCCGCAGGTGCCATCGACTCCCTGAGATCAAGCATCGGGCCTTGCGGAACGTTGGTGACGCCCGTGGAGGGTCGGTCGAGATCGATGACCAGCGTAACGGCGAGCGTCAGCAGCACGAACATCAGCGTCGTGGCCCTGCGCTGGGAGCCGCGTTCGTAGCCGACCATTCCCGCGGCCAGCAGGGCGAAGAGCGCCAGGAAGCGCAGGATCCTGGGAGGGATGTGCGCCTGCCGCGTCGCGAAGCGTTCGGCTGCCAGGTCGATCGATTCGTTGGTCGTGCTGATCAGCAGGGCCGCGCGCGGGGTGTCACGGAACGGCGCAACCACTGCCATGAGCGAGTTCCACAACTGCGTCTGCTGCGTCTCGGTCGCCTTGTACAGCCGCACCTCCTCGTCGGCCGTGCGGGCGTGTCCGAACGCGATGCGGGTGTCCACGTAGCGCCGCAGCAGGGATTCCATCTGTTTCCGTTCGCCCCCGTCCAGCAGCTGCATGCGCAGCCACGTGGTTCCCAGGGCATTGGCTTCGCTGACCACCAGCTCGCGCCGGCTCTCGTAGCGCGCCAGCGCGATGGAGAAGGTGAAACCGATCAGCAGCGCCAGCAGGCCCAGGACCGAGGTCATGGCGAAGGCATCGCCGTCGCTGCCGCCTTCGCGCGCTGCGCGTCGGTCACGCAGATACTTTCCGACCTCTCGCGCGAGCACCATCCCCGCAAAGAACGCCAGCGAGATGACCCACAACGGAAGGCGGGTAAATGTCAGAAATTCCATGAGCCTGCCTTGGTCACTTCGGAAAGAGCAGAGTGAAGGCGAACCGCAGGCCCCATTCGGCACCACTGTCGGGGGCCTCGATGTAATAGCGCACGCCGCCCTGATAACTGACCAGTTGCTCGCCGATCTTGCTGACCTTGCTGTAACCGATGTTGATCGGCACGGTCCACTGCTCGCCTTTCCAGTCGTACGTCGATTCCAGGTTGACGGTGACGGTGCGGCCCTGGCCCAGGCCCCTGGACACGAACGGCTGCAGGAACGTGCTGCTGATGTCGGCGCGATCTTCATCGCCGGCGAACGACCAGACATGGTTCACCAGTGCGCCGAAGGTCCAGCCGGCATGGGTCTGCTTGAGCACGACGGCGGTCGGCCCTGCGCCCCACTTTTCCGTGCCGAGCAGGTCGTCGCTTGCGGTGGGCAGGTTCAGTACCGGTCCGACGCCCCAGATCCAGCCCGAACGGGTCGGTGCCTTGGGCGAGAAGAAGAAGGACTGCAGTACGTCGCCCGTGCCGAACTGGCTGCCGGAGCCAGGGAAGATGTCGTCCTGGTAGACGATCGGAATGATCGTGCGCGAGATCAGGTTCCAGTCCTCGCTGATCGAGACCGGAATCACCGGCTGTACGTTCAGGAAGGTCTTGCTGCCGTCATCGGAAGGCCCGATGCCGTCGTCGTAGTTGAGTTGCAGTGGCACGCTGATCAGGCTGGCTACCGGATTGGAAAGCTGTTTCGCCAGTTCGTCTGCGTCCTGCGCGTGGGCGGGGCAGACGATCGATGATGCGCAGAGTGTGAAAGCAACTGCCGCTCGGAGCGCCATCATCACGGAGTCCTTGGCCATCCGGTCGTGCCGGTGCACGGATCGTACTAGCGGCGACGCGCGATGACTCTCACAGAAGAATCACGTCGCCAGAACCGTGCCCTGTATTCAACGTGCGCCTTCACATTTCTGATCAGGGATGAGAGCGGATGTTCGAGGCGAATGCGTGATCGCATTCACGCTGTTTGCACGCAGCGCGATCAACCTTAAGGAACTGTTCATCGCTGTTGCGGATGCGCGAACGCTCCGCGACAGAGGCAATGTCAGTGAGTTGTCGCGCGTTTGTGTGGGGGCTGCATGCAGTTCGGGCATCGCCGCGGACGTCGGCGGTGTCACGCAAGTCGAACATTCAGGACGAACGATCGGCGACAGAGGGCTCGCATGGTGGGATTGCGGCGAAGCGCATCGCAACACAATCGCGAGCCAGTCTGGCGCGTTGCGATCCATGGCTTGCGCTCGCTGCTGATGAGCATGGTGTTGTGTGCGGCGAGCCTGCCGGCGTTCGCAGTGGACCTGCAGGTCTCCGACCTGTCCGACACCGGATCTGATCCCACACCCGCCGGCGGTGTGGTGACCTACAGCATCACCGTCGAGAATGCCGATGTGGATGTCGCGGACGGCGCCTACGTCCTGCTCGATCTGCCGCCGGGCACCACCGCGACCAGCCTGCCGCCGTTCTGCACGGTCAACGCCGTCGTGCCCACGCGTATCGAGTGCAACCTGGGAAGCCTGGAAGGCGTGTTGGCCGGTGGCGATCCTGTCACCTTCCAGATCCAGGTGGACACAGGCGCGCTGCCGCCTGGACTGATCACCATCAATGCCGCCGTCGGGCAGCAACCCCTGCCAGATCCGAACATTCCCCTGGCTGACCTGCCGGACACCGATCCGTTCTTCGCAGGCGATGACAACCTCGACAACAACCGCGCCTCGCAAAGCACCACCCTGATCGATTCGGCCGATCTGTCTATGGCCAAGTCGGCCTCGCCCAATCCGGCCGTGGCCGGCGGCTTCGTCACCTTCACCATCGCCGTCACCAACAACGGCCCAAGCGCGGCGACCAACTTCAGCGTTACCGACTCGCTGCCAACCGGCCTGAACTATGTCAACGGGAGCGCGAGCGGCACGGGCTGGGTGTTCACCAGTGCACCCAACGGAACCTTCCCCGGCACGCTGCCGGCCGGCCAGACCGCCACCTACACGTTCCAGGCGCAGGTCACCTCGACCAGCGGCAGCGTGGTCAACAGCGCCAACGTCACGGCGGTCGGCACGCCCGATCCGGATCCGACGAACAACGTCGATGACGTTTCCGTCGGCATCGGCGAAGGCGCCGACATGCGCATCAACAAGAGCGTCAGCCCGGCGCCGGCGACCGCGGGCCAGACCGTCACGTTCACCATAGTCGTGGAGAACGAAGGCCCGGGCGCCGCCGAGAACGTCAGCTTCACCGATCCGATGCCGCCGGGCTTCAACATCACCGGCGGCAACGAACCCGCCGGATGGACGTGTACCACCGGACCCCTCGGCGGCCAGCGGACCTGCAATCACAACGGCCCCTATCCCGCCGGCTCGAGCGACACGTTCACCATCACCGCAACGGTGCCGTCGAGCGGCCCGGGCAGCAGTGGCGACCAGACCAACGTCGCCACGGTCACTTCGAGCACGGCCGACCCGGCCCCGAACGACAACAGCAGCAGTGTCACCTTCACGGTGCTGACTCCGGGCGCCGACCTGGCGCTGACCAAGAACAAGCAGCCTGAACTGGTGAATGTCTGGGACGGCACCGAGCCCGATCTAGACAGCCAGATGACGACCACCATCAACGTCACCAACCAGGGGCCGGACACGGTTACCGGGCAGCTGGTGGTGGTTGACACGCTCGCGCCGGGCGAACAGTTCCTGGGTGGCGGGCCCACGCCGCCATGGACCTGCACGGCGGCGCCGGCCATATATGTAGGCCCGGGTGTGCCTCAGGTCGTGACCTGCACGCTGGATTCGTCGGCATTGCCATTGCCGGCCGGGCAGGGTGCGCCGCCGCTGACCATCACCACGCGCGCCCGCGAAGCCGGCACGCTGACCAACAACGCCTGCACCGGCGGTTCGGGCGGATCGCTGGAGCCGATCACCTCCGGCGGCGCCAACGTGGATGGCAACCCGGGCAACGACTGCTCCGGCGACGGCAGCGGCAGCACCGTGCAGGCGGCCGACCTGAGCATCACCAAGCAGACCAATGGACCGGGCACCGGAGACAACACGCTGCCGGTCACCTACACGAGCTTCACGTACACGATCGTCGTCAGCAATGCCGGCCCGAACGGTACGCCGGCCATCGTCGTCAACGATCCGATCCCCGGATTCATCGCCGGTCGCAGCAGCGCCTCGGTGGTCGGCCCGCCGGCCTGGACCTGCAGCGTTGATGGCGGCGGCAGCGTGGTGTGCCGCTCGGGCTCGACGATCCTGGCCGCGGGTGCCAGCGCGACAATCACCGTCACCGTGAACGGGCCGCTCGACGACAGCGCATTGCGGCCGGCCGGAACGTGCGGCTCGGTCGCGATGCCGGCCGGATCGTGGTGCAACACCGCCGGCGTCGCCGTCGATCCGGCGATTCCCGGCGCGATCGGCGAAGTTGACGACAGCAACAACAGCGCGTCGGACTTTGTCCGCATCCCGCGCGTGGCAAATGTGCAGACCACGGCCAAGACGATCACCACCGGCGCGACGGGCCAGGTGGGCGTGCCCAGCGATTCGCGCATCGACTACCGCAACGAGGGCCCTTCGACCGCGCCGGCGGTGGTGTTCCGCGATGTCATCGGTCTGCCGCCGAACGATTCGGGCTTCGTGGTCGTCTCGGCGACGCGTGATGGTGCCGGTACGACCGCGTGCACCGCCGTCGGCGGCCCCAACGTGACAACCGTGCCCTCGCCGGAGGGGCCACGCTTCCACACCCAGGGCGGGCCGGCGGGCGAGGTCACCATCACCTGCACGCCGCTCGACATGGCCAGCGGCCAGACCAACAGCCTGAGCGTGCAGATCATTCCGATCTTCAACCTGACCGGCAACCCGGCGCGCGCATTCCCCGACACGGCCACGTTCTTCTTCGACCGCAACGCAGACGGCGCCGCGGACCCGAGCGGCGGCACCGATGCCTCCGGTGACTTCGAGTTCAACACCGTTGCCACCAATGCGGACGATGTGAAGGCGGCGGCGTTGACGTTCGCGGCAGGTGAAGTCGACCTGATCACCAACAAGGTGGATATCGGTTTCACCGGCGGCGTCGACCCGATGGGCTACGACCCGACCGACACCAGCCAGAACTTCGTCACCTACCGCATCACCGTCGTCAACAACGGTGGCCCCTCGGTGGCGACCGGGGTGAACATCACCGACGTGATCTCGCCGCAGGCGGGGGCTACGGTGCGTTACGACGGCGCATCGGCGACCGCAGGTGGCCCCTACGACGCATCGGCGTGCACGATTGTTTCCGGAACCAATCCGGTAACGGGACCGGCGACGCTGACCCTGAACTGCGTGATGCCGGGCGCCGGCTTCCCGACCAACCAGGCCGGCGTCATAGGCGTGAACGCCGAGAGCGCCCTGTACATCCACGTTCAGTATCTGTCTCCGCCCGCGGCGACCGGCGACACGCTGGTCGACAGCGCCACCTCCGCAGCCAACGAAGGCGACACGCAGCCAGGCAACAACAGCGAGAACGAGAACACCAGCATCCGCACCCGCACCGACCTGGCGGTGTCGAAGACCACCGTCACGCAGACGCCGGCCGCCAGCCCGGCCGTGGCGCTGCCGCCGACGGTCGATCCGGTCACGGTGCGCGAACCGTTCTTCTATGTGATCGAAGCGGTAAACAACGGTCCGGGTTCCAGCCTCACCCTCGATCGCAGTGGCACCAATCCGCTGAACGGGCCGGGCACGCGCATTGTCGACACGTTGCCGGCGGGCGTGATCGTCACCGGCCCGATCACGTGGCAGAAGGTCGGCCCCGATCCGCCGGGCGGCGACGAGGTTCCCAACGGCACCGGCACCTGCACGCTCAACGGCAGCGCGATCGATTGCTCGGTGGGCGACCTGACGTTCGTCCCCGGAACCGGCGGCCGCGTCCGCATCCTGGTGCCGGCACGCTGGGATGCGGTGCCTCCAGGCGGTACCAGCAGCAACACCGCTACGGTTTCGACCCAGCAGGTCGACAACATCAACGGCAACGACACCGTGACGGTGCCGCTGGGCGTGATCGCCTCGTCAATCACCGGCACCGTGTTCGAGGACCGCGACCGCACCGGAACCAACGGCGGCGTGCCGCAGGACGCGGGCACCGAGCCGCGCATTCCAGGCGTGGCCCTGGCGCTGGCCGGCACCGACGTCTATGGCAATGCGATCAGCCTGACCGCGACGACCGATGGCAGCGGCAACTTCACGTTCGGCGAACTTTCGCCTTCCGATGCCAGCGGTTACGCAATCACGCAGACGCAGCCTGCCGGATTCGTGAACGGGCCAGTCGATCCGCCGGCCACGGGCGCCAACGCGCCTTCGCTGGGCGGCACCTATGCACGCGGCACGCCCAACTCGAGTTTCGCGACCATTCCCGTGGGTCGCCAGGATGCGGGCGTCCGCTACAACTTCCCGGAACTGATCAACGCCAGCCTGTCGGGCTTCGTCTATTCGGATGTCAACTTCAACAACACCCGCGACGCGGGAACCGACCTGCCGATCGTCGGCGCGACGGTCGAACTGCTCAATGCCGCCACCAGCGCGGTGCTGCAGACCGCCACCACCGATGGCAACGGCGCATACAGCTTCGTCAATCTCGACCCGCTGATCGTCTACACGCTGCGCGAGCCGCTGCCGGCAGGCAACTTCAACAACGCGCCGTTGTCGGTGAACCCGGGCCTGGTCAGCGGCGCGCCGTGTGCAACCGGTTGCGTACGCGGCACTGCGGTTGGCGGCGACCCGCTCACCACGGACCGCATCTCTACCATCGACCTGGCAGTCGGGAACGGGCAGGGCACCGTTTTCAACTTTGGCGAGAACCCGCAGGACGTCGCGCTCAGCGGCCGTGTCTGGCTCGACCTCGACAACGATGGCGTCATCGATACCGGCGAGAGCGGCATCACCAACATCGGCATCCGCCTGGCCGGCATCAACTCCAGCGGCCTGCCTGTGCTGCGCGAGACCACGACCGATGCCGACGGCAACTACGCCTTCGCCGGGTTCGAGCCGGGTACCTACACGCTGACCGAACTGACCCAGCCAGCGGGCACGTTCAATGGCCTCACCGTGCCGGGCACGCTCGGCGGCACCGCCACCGACCTGGCGACGACGCCGTCGGCGATCAGCGGCGTCGTGACCACGGCTGGCGTGGCCGGCACCGGCTACAACTTCGGCGAGATCCAGCCGGCCTCGATCGCGGGCCGGGTGTTCTACGACTTCAACAATGATGGCGTGTTCGACAGCGGCGAAGCGGGCGTGGCCACGGTCGCGATCACGCTCGCTGGTACTGCCGACACCGGCGCGGCCGTCAACACCAGCGTCAACAGCGACGCCAATGGCGCGTTCACGTTCCCGGACCTGCGCCCGGGCACGTACACGTTGACCGAGCCGACGCAACCGCCGGGCACCAACAACGGCATCACCACCGCAGGCACCATCAACGGAACGCCCAGCGGCACGGCGACGCCGGTCGCGACCGTGCCGTCGGCGATCTCGAACATTGCGTTGCCTGCAGGCGGCGCCTCGGTCGAGAACCTGTTCGGCGAGATCGCCGATGGGTCGATCTCGGGCCGCGTCTGGCTCGACGACAACAACAACGGCGTGATCGACGCCGGCGAGAACGGCCTGCCCAACGAGCAGATCCAGCTTGGCGGCATCGTCAGCGGCGGCGGCGCGATCACGCGCAGCGTCATCACGCTTGCCGACGGCACCTGGTCGTTCACCAGCCTGCCGCCGGGCACGTACATCGTCACCCAGCCGAACCAGCCTCCTGGCACGCTCAGCGGCACCACCGTCGCCGGCACCGGCGGCGGCACGGCCACCGGTGCGGCGACGACGCCGTCGACGGTCATCGGCATATCGCTGGCGATCAGCCAGGCAGCCACGGGTTACAACTTCGGCGAGATCCCGCCGGGCCAGGTGATCGGCCGCGTCTACACCGACGTGAACCGCGACGGGACCCAGGATGGCGGTGAGGTCGGAATCACCAATGTGTCGATGGTCCTGAGCGGCACCGACGACCTTGGGCAGTCCGTCAGCATCACCCAGAACACCAACCAGTTCGGCATCTTCCAGTTCGAGAACCTGCGGCCCGGCCTGTACCGCGTCACCGAACCCAACCAGCCGCCGAACACCACCGATGGCGTCACTCGCCACGGCGACATCAACGGCACCCGCGTCGGTGAATCGACGGCGACGGGCGAGCTGCCTTCGGAGATCCGCGCCATCGCGCTGACGCCTGGCCGTTCGCATCTGAACAACTTCTTCGGCGAATTCCCGACCGGCTCGGTATCGGGACGCGTCTGGCTGGACCTGGACAACGACGGCGTCATCGATGCCGAAGAAACCGGTATCGCCGGAGTCGAGATCCTGCTCGCGGGCATCACGCCGACCGGGCAGCGTTTCGACCTGACCCAGACCACCGACGCGGAGGGCCGCTACATCTTCAACGGGCTGCCGCCGTCGCAGGTCATTACCTTGACCGAGCCCAACCAGCCGGCGGGCACCGTGAATGGCATCACCGTGCCGGGCAGCTCGGGCGGTGTCGCCACCGCACCCAACACCGTGCCGTCGAAGATCGACCAGATCGGACTCAACCTCAACGAAGCAGCCACCGATTACAACTTCGGCGAAGCGCCAGGCGCATCGATCGCCGGCAAGGTCTACATCGACGAGAACCTCAACGGTGCGTTTGATGCCGGCGAGCCGGGCATCCCGAACGTGATCGTCACGCTCACCGGCAACGACGACCTCGGCCAGACCGTCAACGCGCCACTGCCGGCGCTGGCGATGGCGCTGGTGGTCAACGGTTCCATCGCGACCGACGGCAATGGCGATTACATCTTCGACACGCTGCGTCCGGGCACCTACACCGTGACCGAGCCCGACCAGCCGCCGCTGACCACCGACGGCGTGACCACGCCGGGCACGGTCAATGGCGTGCCGGATGGAACGGCGACACCGCGCGGCACGCTGCCATCGGCGATCAGCTCGATCGTGCTGACGCCGGGCGCGGCCGCGGTCGGCGCCAACTTCGGCGAGATCGCCGACTCGCCTGACCTCAAGGTCAGCAAGACCGCGGCGCCGGCGCAGTTCACCGTCAACAACATCGGCACCTACAGCATCCGCGTGCGCAACACCGGGCCCAAGCCGACCGCCGGCAACTATGTGGTCGAAGATCGCCTGCCGCCGGGCCTGACCCTGGCCGCGACGCCGACCGGCAATGGCTGGGCCTGCACCGGCACGGTCGGCGAGACGCAACTGAGCTGCACCAGCAGCACCGTGATCGCGCGCGACCAGGTCAACCCGGATGCGATCGTCGTGCAGGCGAGGGTTGCCGAGGCGGCACTGGCCAGTTCGCCGGTGATCAACGCCGTGCTTGTCGAAGGCGGCGGCGAAGACCAGGCGCACGTGCCGTCGGCCGCCGAGCGTGCCGCGTTCAATGGTGACGTGGCGGGATTGCCGGACTGCGACCCGGCGATCACGCAGAACGCCTGCCGCGTTGCCACGCCCATCCAGCTGGCATCTGCGGTCTCCGGCACGGTGTGGTTCGACGGCGGCAGCGACGACACGCACCTGGACGGCGGTGACCGCCGCCTCGACGGCTGGCGCGTCGAGCTGGTCGATCCGGCCACCAACACGGTCATCGCCGATGCGACCACCGCGGCCGACGGCACGTACCGAATCCGCGACCTGATCCCGGGCGTGCGCCACTACGTTCGCTTCCGCCATCCGACCTCCGGCGTGTTGTGGGGCTTCCCGGTCACCGGCGAAACCGCCGGCGGGCCACCGGCGCCGTGCGGCCCGGATGCTGCCATCGCCGGCGGCACGGCAAGTACCTGCCGCGTGACCGACCAGAACATCAGCCAGCTCGAAGTGGTCCTGCAGTCGGGCGCGGAACTGCCGCAGCAGAGCCTGCCGGTCGATCCGGGCGGCGTGGTCTACGACGTGGTCAGTCGCGATCCGGTGCCGGGTTCCGTCGTCACGCTGGCACCGACGGGCGTGTGCGCCGGTTTCGATCCGGCGACCTCGATCCTCAACGGTGGCGCGGGCGGTTACAGCATCGATGGCAACAACATCTCGATGCCGGTTGATGCCAACGGCTTCTACCAGTTCCTGTTCGCGCCGTCGGCGCCTGCGCGTTGCGACTACACCTTGCGGGTGACCCCGCCGGGCGGCTTCACCTTCCCGTCGGCGGTGATCCCGGCGCAGCCCAATGCACTGAGCCCGCCGGGCGCGGTCGGCACCACGTTCGAAGTGCAGCCGCAGGCGACCGCGCCGAGCGCGCCGATCGGCGCGGGCACCACGTACTACCTGTCCCTCAATGCAGGCTCGGCCACCGCCAGCATCGTCCACAACCACATCCCGCTCGATCCGTCGTCCGCCCCGGGCCTGGTGATCAGCAAGACCGGCGACCGCCAGATCGTCGAGGTCGGCGACACGCTGATGTACACGATCACCATCCGCCAGACTGCTGGCTCGCCGATGGAGACGGTAAACGTCGTCGACAACCTGCCGCCGGGCTTCACCTACATAGACGGCACCGCGCGTGCCGACGGCCACGGCATCGCCGATCCGGCGGGCAAGCCCGGCCCGAGACTGGTCTTCACCACCGGGCCGATCTCGGTGGGCCAGCAGATCATCCTGACGTACCGCGTCCGCATCGGCGTCGGCTCGATGCAGGGCGACGGCATCAACCGCGCGCAGGCCTACGGCTGCTCGATCACCGGTGGCTGCGTGGATCCAGATACGCTGCAGCCGCTGCCGGGCGTGGTGCCGTCGAACCAGGCGCAGTATCGCGTGCGCGTCACCGGCGGCGTGTTCACCGACGAAGGCTGCGTGCTCGGCAAGATCTACGTCGACACCAACAACAACCAGATGCAGGACCACGAAGAGCTCGGCATCCCGGGCGTGCGGATGTACTTCGAGGACGGCACCTGGATGGTCAGCGACTCGGAGGGCAAGTACAGCTACTGCGGCCTGCCGCCCAAGAGCCATACGCTGAAGGTTGACGAGAGCACGTTGCCGGTCGGATCGCGCCTGGTTGCCAGCAGCAACCGCAACCTCGGCGATGCCGACAGCCTGTTCATCGATCTCAAGAATGGCGAACTGCACCGCGCCGACTTCATCGAAGGCAGCGGTTCCAACGCCGTGCTCGAGCAGGTCAAGGCTCGTCGCACCCAGGGCGAAGTGGCCGCACCGCAGAGCGAAGTCGGCCAGGCCTCGCTGCAGTTCGAAACACAGCCGCTGCGTGCGCCAGTGCAGGCGACCAGTTCGGCCAACCAGCAGCCTTCGATCGTCGCACCGCGTGGGGCGAGGGAAGGGCAGGGCGCTGGCGTGGTGGCACCGGCCGCTACGGCACCGATCCCGTCGACGACACCGGCCGCGAACACACCGGCCGTCGACTCGGCCCTGCCCACCGGAGGTATGCCGACACCGGCGTCGCCGCAGCCACAATCGACGACGCCGCCGGAACCGTTGTCCAGCAACCCGCAGCTGACGCCGGTCGAAGCCGCTGCCAACAGCGAAGTGCCGCGCTTCGTGCCGGCGCTGGGTGACCCGGCACCGCTGTATCCGCAATCGCCGCAGACCACGGACTCGTTGCCGCAGGCGGTGCCGGTGCAGTCGGGCCAGGTGGACTACAGCGTCAACTCGTCCGTCGCCACGGTGGCGGTCGATGTCGACCGCGACGGTGTGCCAGCCGACGGCCAGTCGCCGGTGCACGTGGTCGTGCAACTGCTCGGCGAGGACGGCAAGCCGCTGGCCGGGCAGGCCTTCGCCACCATCGAATACAGCGGCGGCCGGGTGAAGCTGCCAGGCGCGCGCACCGACGAACTGGGGCCGGCGCACCTGGATGCCGACCGCTACACGCCGGGCATCCAGCTGCCAGTCGACAACGGCCGCGCCGAGTTCGACCTGCTCGCCCCGGACGTGCCGCAGGACGTGATCCTGCGCATCACCTCCGGCGGCCAGACCGCCGAGAACACCCTGGCGTTCCTGCCGGAGATGCGCGAACTGCTCGCCACCGGCCTGATCGAGGGCGTCATCAACTTCCGCGACAGGAGCCCGATCGATCCGGTGCGCCGTGACGACGGCTTCGATCGGGACATCCGCCGCTGGGAGAAGGAGTTCAACAACGGCAAGGCCAACGCCGCCGCGCGCACCGCGTTCTTCGTCAAGGGCCGGATCAAGGGCGAGTACCTGCTGACCGCCGCCTACGACTCCGACAAGGACGTGCGCGGCCGCCTGCTGCGCGACATCCAGCCCGAGGAGTTCTATCCGGTCTACGGCGATTCCTCGCTGCGTGGCTTCGACGCGCAGTCGGCCGAGCGCCTGTACGTGCGCATCGACAAGAACCGAAGCTACCTGATGTATGGCGACTTCCAGAGCGGCGAGACGCTGGCCGTGCAGACCGGCGTGGGCAACCGCGGCCAGATCCGCATGCGCAGCCTGGGCACCTACAACCGCACCGCCACCGGCCTGGGCTGGCACTTCGAGAGCAAGAAGGTCAGCGGCAACGTGTTCGCGTTCGAGGATTCGCTGCGGCAGGTGATCGACGAGTTCCCGAGCCAGGGCAGCGGCCCGTACGGCCTGAGCAACAACGCCGTGCTCGAAGGCAGCGAGCGCGTCGAGGTGATCGTTCGCGATCGCAACCAGCCCTCGCGGATCATTTCCGTGCGGCCGCTGGGGCGGCTGGTCGACTACAGCTTCGAGCCGTTCTCCGGGCGCATCCTGCTCAATACCTTCCTGCCGGGCTTCGACACCGAACTCAACCCGGTCTCGCTGCGGGTGACCTACGAGCTTGACCAGGGCACCGAGAAGTTCTGGGTCTACGGCACCGACGTGCAGTGGCGCATCACCAACAAGTTCGAGATCGGCGGATCGTACGTGCAGGACGAGAACCCGTTCGCCGAGTTCAAGATGGCCAGCGCCAACCGGGCTACCGCTTCGGCAAGAACACCTGGATGGTGCTGGAGGCCGCGCGCACGCAGAGCGAGGTCAACACCAACCCGATCAACCAGTACGCGACGCCGGCACTCAGCGGCCTGAGCGGCGAGGTCGAGGGCGATGCTTACCGCTTCGAGTTCGGCCACGACGGCAAGAACCTCGACGTCAGCGTGTTCGGCGCGCGCACCGATCCGGAATTCAACAACGCTGCCTCGCCGCTGTACGGCGGTCGCGGCGAGTACAGCGTGGAAGTCGAATACGCGGTCGGTCAGCGCTTCGAACTGTATGTCGAGGCCCTGCGCAGCGAGGACCGCAACCCGCAGGGCGGCGAGCGCGACGCCGCCGGCGCCGGCATCCGCATCGACGCGACCAAGCGGCTGACCCTCGACTTCGGCGTGCGTACCATCGACGAGACCATCGGCATCACCTCGCCGTGGTCGATCTCGCCGCCGTTCGGTTCCAGTGGCGGACTCAGCGGCGGCTTCGCCTCCGGTGCCGGCGGCGGCGCGCTCGGCTATGGCCAGCAGCCGCTGGATCCGGCCACCGGCCTGCCGGTGATCCGCAGCAACGGCAGCGTGCCGACGTCCGACCTGCCGGTCGGCACCGAGCTGTCGTCCGATACGGTGCATGCCGGCGTCGGCTACGTGATCAACGACAAGTTCGTGGTCGGTGGCGAGTACGAGCAGGACGTCAACGGCGAGGATCGCAACCGCGTCGCCCTCGGCGTCGACTACCGCCTGCGCGAGCGCAATCGCCTGTACGGCCGCTACGAGCGCCAGACTGGCCTGACCAGCGCCTATGGCATCACCACCAACGACCGCGAAAGCGACGCGCTGGTGTTCGGCATCGACAGCACCTACATCAAGGACACGCAGGTGTTCAGCGAATACCGCATGCGCGATGCGATCAGCGGCCGCGACATCCAGATGGCCTCGGGCATCCGCAACTCCTGGGACATCAAGGAAGGCCTGCGCCTGACCACCGACGCCGAGCACGTGCGCATCTACGATGGCGACACCGGCGATGCCACCGCGCTGGCATTCGGGCTGGACTACAGCGCCAACCCGCTGTGGCGCGGCGCGGCGCGGATCGAGTACCGCATCTCGGGCGATGTCGACTCCACGGCCAACGTCGACGAGGAGTTCGACACCACGCTGCTGCAGCTGTTGTACGCACGCAAGATCAGCCGCGACTGGACGCTGCTGGCGCGCAACTACCTGCTGGCCACCAACTACCAGGCCCGCGGCGACGTCATGCAGGACCGCTTCCAGCTCGGCGTGGCCTACCGCGACACCGACCGCAACCGCATCAATGCCCTGGCGCGTTACGAGTACAAGCTCGAGGAAGACGACAGCGGCATCGTCAACGGCAGCCTGACCGGCGGCGACATCGGCCAGGACGTGCGCACGCGCGCCCACATCTTCTCCACCCATGCCGACTGGCACCCGCTGCGGCCGTGGTGGCTGACCGGACGCGTCGCGGCCAAGTGGCAGGAGGACCGGTTCTCCTTCAATGACGGCAAGCGCGTGGACAGCCGCTTCCGCGGGGTGCTGGTCTCAGGCCGCGTGATCTACGACATCACCGAGAACTGGGACATCGGCGTGCTGGCGTCCAGCTTCTTCGGCGACAACGACGCCAACCAGTACGCGTACGGCGTCGAGGTCGGCCGGTTGCTCAAGCAGAACCTGTGGCTGTCGGCGGGCTACAACTTCGTCGGCTTCGTCGGCGATCCGGACCTGACCGGCTACGAGTACACCGACGAGGGCGCGTTCGTCCGCCTGCGCTTCAAGTTCGACGAAGACCTGTTCCTGAGAGACGACGACCGCTACCGCAAGCCGGAGCAGTGAGGACGGACATGACCATCGCATCGACGCCACTGTTGATCGGCCTGCTGCTGGCAATCGCGCCGGCGCCCCTGCTTGCGCAGGCTACGGACGCGCAGGCCGGCGACACGCAGCTGACCCCGGCCCCGAAACGGATCACCGACGAATCGATCTACCGCGACGAATCAACCTACCAGGCCACGCAGGACCGCATCCAGGCGCTCAACGACGGCGGCCGGCCGGTACGGGACTACCACCTGTCGAAGGCGCAGTGCTGGCTCGACGTGTCCTTCCACGAGTACAGCCGCAACGACCGCAGCGATTTCCCGCAGGGTGCGCTGAACGAGTCTGCGAAGTTGATCACCGCGATGGAGCAGGGCGTGACGCCGCTGCCGAACGAAACGCCAGCGGTGAACAACGCCGCCCGCCTGCGCGAGGATCTGTGGAAACGCTTCGGCGCGATCTACGGCACGCCCGGCTACGAATGCGCGCAGCAGGCGATGGCCTGCGGCGAGGTCGAGCTGGTCCACGCCGGCAACGAGTTCAACCAGCAAGGCTGGCGCCACGCCAAGCCCTATGTGCAGATGGCGGAGGACTACGTCAACGACGCCGAGGCGCTGGCGCGCAACTGCACGCCGGTGCCGCAGAACATGGAGCTGACCGCGAACCTGCTGTTCGACTTCGATCGCGATTCGATGAAGCAGGTTCGGCCCGATTCGATGCGCGCCGTCACCGAGGCGCTGGCGCGCGTCAAGGACGAGAGCCTGAAGGTCACCTCGGTGCGCCTGATTGGCCACGCCGACCGCATCCAGGGTCCGAACCGGCAGTACAACGAAGATCTGTCGAAACGCCGCGCGATGGCCGTGCGCGAGTACCTGGTCGGGCAGGGCATCCCGGCGGACGCCATCAGCTACGAATGGCGCGGTGACCGCGAGCCGGTGCAGACCTGCGAAGGCGTTCCGGCGAAGTCGCTGCACGAATGCCTGTTGCCCAATCGTCGTGTCGAGGTGAAGTTCGACGTGCAGCGCTGAGGCTGCACGCGTGCGCAACCGGCGTCACTCGTGCTTGTGCGGCCGGTGAGCCGGCGCCGCGCCCTCCTGCAACGGCACACCTTCCCAGTGCGCCGGCGCAACCATCTTCGGCAGCTCCGGATCGGCCTCGTAGTTCGGCGACATGATCTGCACGCCAGCCGCATTGAACTCGTCCTGGATGTGGGAGTGCAGCTCGGTCAGCACGAACGGCCGCAGGAACGGCTCCAGGATCCGCGCGCGCAGCTTGTACTCGACATAGAAGTCCGACAGCGCCGTCTGCAGCACGTAAGGCGCCGGGGTCTGCTGGATCTTCGCGGTCCTGGCAGCGGCGTCGAGCAGCAACCGGTGCACCTGCCGCCACGGCGAGTCGTAGCCGATTGTCACGCCGGTCTCCAGCCACAGGCCGGGGCCGTCGGGATTGCGTGAGTAGTTGTGCAGCTGGCCGCCGAGCACGACGTTGTTGGGGATGCTGATCTCCACGCCCATCAGGTTACGCAGCCGCGTGGTGAACAGGCCGATCTGCAGGACCTGGCCGTCAACATCGCCGATCCGCACCAGGTCGCCGATCGCCATCGTGCGCGCATACAGCAGGGTGAAGCCGCCCGCAGCCTGGCCGACGATGCTCGACGCGCCGAGCGAGATCATCAGGCCGACCAGCACGCTCAGGCCCTTGAATGCATCGGTCTGCGCACCGGGCAGGTAGGGGTAGGCCATGGCCACCGCGAACAGCCATATCACCGCCACCAGCAGCTTGCGCGTGGGTTCGGCGAGCTGGTCGTCGATGCCGAACAACTGGAAGCGACCGCTCTGCACGGCGCGGAACGTCATGCCCAGGGTCTGCGTCAGCACGCGGGCCAGGAACAGGATCACGAACGCCGCGACCAGGCCAGGCACCGCCGCTGCAATGGCCTGGCCCCACGACGAGAACAGGTCGACGATCCAGCCGGTCATGCGCTGCGACCACGGCTGGGTGAAGCCGAACTGGCCCAGCACATAGCGCAGCCACTCCTCCAGCACCAGCAGCGCGACCAGCCACAACACCAGGCGCTTGAGCCAGTTGACGAAGGTGCGCATGCTGGTGACGACGTGGCGCGTGGATTCCTGGCGCAGCGTTTGCACCCGGCCTTCGATCCAGCGCTGGAAGCGCGATTCGACCTGCCGGCGCAACCACAGCAGCACCAGCATCACCAGCGCGGCGATGACCGTTGCCATCAGGCACTTGAGGATGGCGTTGATCAGTTGGCGCGGCGCGTGGTCGCGCTCGGCGGCCGCCACGGCCTGGCCCAGGTTGCGCGCGATCCGGGCGCGCGCCTGGTCCATCGTCTCGTGGTTGAGCGCGTCCAGATCGTCGGGCGTGACCATCCCCACCAGTTGCCCGCCCAGCATCAGCATCGAACCCTGCGGGATGTTCTGGAACTCGACCTTCGGCGTCCCCGGCAACTGCACCACGCGCTCGATGTTGGCTTCGGCGGTGCGCGCGCGCAGCTCGGGCGAACGGCCGAGGAAGGTGCTGCGCAGGGTCAGGATGTCGCGGTTGAAGAACTTGACCGTGGCTTCGGCCGCCGGCGGCGGGGCGGCATCCGCATCGGCGGGGGCGGTGACGTCGTCCAGCGTCGGCAGCGCGGCAGTTGCCGACGACGCCAGCGAAACCCCCGCCAGCAGCACCATGGCGAGCACCACCGCGCGCAGGTGCCGGACTGGACCGGGCCGCGAAGCAAGACCGTTTGCTGTGCTCATGTATGTCCTGGCGTTGGCATCCCCGGGGGCGCACGGCCGAGCCGCCCGCGACCCCGTACCCGCGGCGGCACGCCATGTTTACCGCACAACGACGTCAAGGGCGCGTGGCGGCGGCCAGGCGGGCTGCCCGGCAGGCTGCCCGGCTGGCGCTGCCCGGCTGGCGCTGCCGCAATGTGAACCAGGGTCCTTCGGGCATGACTTCCGATGCTGGTCAGCCGGGCCGATTTGCGCTCAGCTCCCAAGTGGGCAGGACCGGCACAGCCAGTCTGGGGCAAGTTGCCGCATGGGACGCAGCAACCGCCGCCGCCAACCCAGTACAGGCCCGCGAGGGCCGTTCATACCGCTATTCATTTGGGGAAGTTGATGCGTCGTTTTCTGGTTTCCGCGATCGCGCTGGCACTGGCCGGCACCTGTGTCACCGCCATGGCTGCTGCACCGATGTCCACGTCCACTGTCCAGTCGTCCACCACCACGCAATTGCCGCGCAACGTCCGGCCGACGCACTACGACGTGGCGATCACGCCGCATGCGCAGTCGCTGACGTTCGACGGCCAGGTGACGATCACCCTGGACGTGCTCGAGCCGACCGCGAGCATCACCCTGCAGGCGATCGATATTACCTTCGCCTCGGTCAAGCTGACGCCGGCCAGCGGCAAGGGCAAGTCCGCCACGCCGAAGGTCGCCGTCGATGCCGACGCACAGACCGCCACCTTCACCTTCGACAAGCCGCTCGCCGTGGGGAGCTATCGCCTGGCGATGGACTACGCCGGCAAGATCGGCACCCAGGCCAACGGCCTGTTCGCGATCGACTACGACACCAGGGCCGGCAAGAAGCGCGCGCTGTTCACCCAGTTCGAGAATTCCGATGCGCGACGCATGATCCCCTCGTGGGACGAGCCGTCGCACAAGGCCACCTTCACTCTCGAAGCAACCGTGCCGAGCGGCGAGATGGCGGTCAGCAACATGCCGGCCACCGCGACCACCGATGCAGGCAACGGCATGACCCGCGTGCGCTTCGAGCAGTCGCCGAAGATGTCGACCTACCTGCTGTTCTTCAGCGTCGGCGAGTTCGACCGCGCCACCGCCAAAATGGGCGACACCGAGGTCGGCGTGGTCACCCAGAAGGGCGTGGTCGACCAGGCGCGCTTCGCGCTGGCTTCCTCGGTCGATGTGCTGCGCGAGTACAACGATTACTTCGGCACGCCTTACCCGCTGCCCAAGCTCGACAACGTCGCCTCGCCGGGCGCCAGCCAGTTCTTCAGCGCCATGGAAAACTGGGGCGCGATCTTCACCTTCGAACACACCCTGCTGCTCGACCCGGGCTTCTCGACACAGTCCGACAAGCAGCGCGTGTTCTCCGTCGCCGCGCACGAGATCGCCCACCAGTGGTTCGGCGACCTGGTGACTATGAGCTGGTGGGACGACCTGTGGCTCAACGAAGGCTTCGCCACCTGGATGGCCTCGCGCACCACGCAGAAGCTGCATCCGGAATGGAACACGCGCCTGTACTCCGTGTCGGGCCGCGAAGGCGCGATGAGCCGCGATGCGGTGGCCACCACCCATCCGGTGGTGCAGCACGTGGAAACCGTCGAGCAGGCCAGCCAGGCCTTCGACGCGATCACCTACCAGAAGGGCGGCGCGGTGATCCGCATGCTCGAAGGCTACGTCGGCGAAGACGCGTGGCGCGAGGGCGTGCGCAACTACATGAAGGCGCATGCCTATGG
The DNA here is from genome assembly GCF_056396405.1 of Lysobacter sp. 05T417. Lineage (NCBI taxonomy): Bacteria > Pseudomonadati > Pseudomonadota > Gammaproteobacteria > Lysobacterales > Lysobacteraceae > Lysobacter > Lysobacter sp. 05T417. Next base: position 152,947 of record NZ_JBFTLK010000008.1, read on the forward strand.
CAACACGGTGTCGGACGATCTGTGGAAGCAGGTGCAGTCCGCCGCCGGCAAGCCGATCCTCGATATCGCCCACGATTTCACCCTGCAGCCGGGCATCCCGATGATCACCGTCGAGTCGGCGACCTGCAGCAACGGCAAGACCACGCTCAAGCTGAGCCAGGGCGAGTTCACCAAGGACCGTCCCGGCAAGCAGCCGTTGTCGTGGCGCGTGCCGGTGATCGCGCAGTCCGTGGGCGGTGAGCCGGTGCGCACGATAGTCGAGGGCGGTTCCGGTTCGCTCGACGTGCCCGGTTGTGGCCCGGTCGTGGTCAATGCCGGCCAGAGCGGCTACTACCGCACGTTGTACTCGGCGCAGCAGTTCGCATCGATCCGCGATGGTTTCGCCAAGCTCGAGCCGATCGACCAGCTCGGCCTGATGAGCGACACCTGGGCGCTTGGCATGGGCGGTCTGCAGTCGCCGGCCAACTACCTGGATCTGGTCAAGGCCACGCCGGCCGGCGCCGACCCGCAGATCTGGGAGGATATCGCCGGCAAGCTCGACGGCCTCAACGACTACTACCAGGGTGACGTCGCGCGCCAGACCCGCTTCCGCCGCTTCGCCATCGCCCAGCTGGCGCCGGTGTTCGCGCGCGTTGGCTGGAACGAGAAGCAGGGCGAGTCCGATCCGGTCAAGATCCTGCGCACGCACCTGATCGAGACGCTCAGCGCGCTGGGCGACGACAAGGTGGTGGCCGAGGCGCGCCGTCGCTACGCCGCGCAGGACAAGGATCCGGCGGCCATGCCGGCGGCGCTGCGCAAGACCATCCTCGGCGTTGTCGCGTATCACGCCGATGCCGCAACGTGGGACAAGCTGCACGCCGAAGCGAAGGCTGAAACCACGCCGCTGATGAAGGACGAGCTGTACCAGATGCTGTCCTCGACGCAGGACCAGGCGCTGGCGCAGCGCGCGCTCGATCTGGCCCTGACCGACGAACCGGGTGCGACCAACAGCGCCGGCATGATCCGCGCCGTCGCCTCGCAGCACGCGGACCTGGCGTTCGATTTCGCGATCGCGCACCTGGCCGATATCGACAAGCGCGTCGACTCGTCCTCGCGCAGCCGCTACTACCCGGGCCTGGCCAACCAGTCGCTGGATCCGGCGATGATCGGCAAGGTCCAGGCGTACGCCGAACAGCACCTGGCCGCCGGTTCCCGCCGCGACGCCGACACCGCGGTCGCCAACGTGACGTACCGTTTGAAGGTGCGCAACGAGCGCCTGCCGGACGTGGATGCCTGGTTGAAGAAGCACGGCAGCTGACGCCCGCATCGAGCCCCTCTCCCGCGCGCGGGAGAGGGGTTGGGGTGAGGGTGTGCTGAAGGTATGCGTCCTCGTTGTGATTGCATCGCGCCCACTCCGACGTGGCGGCGTCCGCCGGGCCGGGGATTGCTCCGCCCCTTAGTCGGACATCCTTGTCCGATGCGGGGCGCGGGACATCCATGTCCCGCTGCGGATCAATCCCCGGCCCGTCGAACGACGCTTCAGTAATTCATTGCCCGGTCTTCGTCCGGAAAGCCGTCGTTCCCGCCTTCGCGGGAATGACGGGCGCGCGTCTTTTCTTTTTGAACCACTGGATCCTTTCGCGGGCGTTCGGGACCGAGCTCACCGAGCGGACGCGCGAATGAGTAGGGCACGGACACCGCCTTGTATCCAACCAGCCCGAGTCCGACCCTTGCAGCCACATCACGCGGACAGCGCAAGACCGCCAACACGCGAAGTCAATGAAACGGCTGCAACTTCGGCAAGGAGGGGGTGGGGTGTATTCCGTGAACGATTAACGGAGCGAAGCGGAGGTTCACGGAATGCACCCCACCTCCTCCCCCACTGACCACGCGTACAAAAGAACAACGGGCCCAAGCGGCCCGTTATCCCTCACCCCAACCCCTCTCCCGCAAGCGGGAGGGGCTCAAGACGCAGCCTCAAGGATCGAAGAGAGCTCGCGCGCAAGCTGTGCATGATCGATCGGCTTGCGCAGGACCGTGCGCAGCATGTTGGACGGCAGCGCCTGATCGCCGACGCGGTCGGCCAGGCCCGTGTAGAGCAGCACCGGCAACTGCGGCGCGACCGACTGCAGCGACTGCGCCAACTGGATGCCGGTGATCGACGGCATCGAGTGATCGGTGATCAGCAACTGGTAGTGCGCCGGCGACTGCCGCACACGCTCCAGCACCTGCGCCGGAGCGGCAATGAAATCGGCTTCCACACCCCAGCCCGACAACAGCTCGCACATGAACTCCCCGACACTGCGCTCATCGTCCACCACCAGAACGCGCCCTTTCAGACGCGGATGCGCCGACGGCGTGCTCGCACGTTGCTGGCTCACGACCTCGTCCGCCTCCACCTCGCACACCGGCAACAGCACCCGGAACGTGGTGCCGCGCCCCGGCTCGGACTCGACCAGCAGATGGCCGCCGTGCTCATGCACGATGCCGTGCACGGTGGCCAGGCCCATGCCCGCACCCTTGCCCGGCGGCTTGGTGGAGAAGAACGGATCGAATATGCGCTCCAGCACGGCCGGCTCGATGCCCGGGCCCGTGTCGGCGATGGCGATTTCGACGTAGTTGCCGCATACCGGCTGCTGGCAGGCGCTGCATAGCCGCCCGTCCTCTTTCGCTTCGTGCAGCACTATCTGCAAGCGGCCCGCGCCCTGCATCGCATCGCAGGCATTCAGGCACAGGTTGAGCATGACCTGGCCAAACTGCACCGGATCGAAGCTCACGGCGCCGACGCCAACCACCACATCGACGTCCACGTCGACATCGCACGGAATGCTCGGGCGCAGCACGGCCAGGTTCTGTTCGATGCACTGGGCAGGATCGAGCACGCGCGGCTCGCCCTTCTGGCCGCGGCTGAACATCAGCATCTGCTGGATCAGATCGCGTGCGCGCTCGCACGATTGCAGCGCGTGTTCCAGATAGCCGCCCAGGCGAGCGTCGCCACCGCCGACGCTGCGCTCGGAAGCCAGGGCCACATAACCCATGATGCTGGCGAGCAGGTTGTTGAAGTCGTGGGCGATGCCGCCAGTGAGGTGCCCCAGCGCCTCCATCTTCTTGGCCTGCAGCAGCTGCGCCTCGAGCCGGCAGCGGCTCTGTTCGGCATCGATGCGCTCGGTGATGTCGCGCAGGTAGCCGATGAAGATCCGCCCCGACGGGCTCTCGTCCACGCCGATGGCCAGTTCTGCCGGGAACTCGCTGCCGTCGGCGCGCAGCGCAGTGACTTCCAGTCGCCGTTGCAGGTACGGCCCGGGACCACCGGACAGGAAGCGCTGCATTCCCTGGCGGTGACGCTCGCGGTAGCGCTCGGGGATGATCAGCTCGGCCAGCGACTGACCGAGCGCCTCGCGCTCGCGGTAACCGAAGCAGGTCTCCGCGGCCGGATTGAACTTGATGATGGTGCCGTGCTCGTCCATGGCGATGATGCAGTCCAGCGCCGCGTTGACGGTGGCGCGCAGGTGCTCGGCATTGCGCTGCGCGGCCTCTTCGGCGAGCTTGCGTTCGGTGATGTCGCGCATGAAGGCCAGGATGCGCGGCTTTCCGCCGATGTTGGCCGACTTCAGGAACACCTCGTCCCAGTGCAGGCTGCCGTCCTTGTTGCGACGGCGCCATTCGAAGCGTGCAGAGCCGTGTTCGCGTGCGATCTCAAGATGCGCGGCGGCGTCGGCTCCGGTGTAGGGCGGCTCGCCGGAGCCGAGCTTGTCGACGGCAATGTGCAGCAGTTCCTCATGGCTGTAGCCGGAGGTCGAACAGGCCTTCGGATTGACGTCGACGATGCGGTCGGCGGCCTGGTCGTAAACGATGATCGCGTCCTCGCTGGCCTCGAAGATTTGCCGGTAGCTGACCTGCGAGGCCAGCAGCGCGGCATCGGCGCGCTGGCGCTCGATCTCCGCGGATGCACGCACGGCGAAGATCTTCATCACCGACTCGATGAACTCGGCCTGCTCCAGCGGGCGGCGCGAGACGATCGAAATCAGCCCCAGTGGCCGGCCCTGGGTGTCGGTGAGCGGATAGCCGGCATAGCCCTCGGCACCCAGTTCGATGAAGTCGTCATCGAGCGGGAACAGGTTGCCCAGTCCCGCCGGGTAGATGCGGAAGCCATGGCCGACGACCGTGTCGCAGGCGGTATTGGCCAGGGCGTAGTCGAAGTTCTCGCGCGGCGCGCCGTCGGCGACGAAGGACAGCACCCGCATCATGCCCGGGTCCTCCTCGCGCATCTCGGCGATGAAGGCCACGTCGACGTCGACGATCGCACCCAGGTACCGCGACAGCTCCACGAACAGATCGCGCCCGCGCGCGCTCGACACCGCCAGCGCGGAGCTGCTCAGTGCCGTTTCGATCTGCTTGCGCCGGGTGATGTCGGTGGCGATGCCGCAGACGGCGTACGGCATGCCATCCACATCCAGCAGCGGGAACTTGGCCGCAAGGTACGTGCGCTGTTCGCCAGCGAAGACACCGCTCTCCTCGAACTCCATCGCGCGCGCCTCCATCAGCACGCGCATGTCGTTGCGGCGCAGGCCCGCGGCCTGTTCGGCGGGGAAGAGGTCGCGGTCGCTGCGGCCGATGATCGCCGTCGCGTCCTGGCCGGTCAGGCGTTCGAACTCGCGATTGACGAACAGGTAGCGGCCGCCGCGGTCCTTGGCGAACACCGCCGCCGAGGTGTTGTCGAGCACCTGCTGCAGGCGCAGTTCGCTGTCGCGCAGTGCGCGCTCGCGTTCGGCGGCGAGATCGAGCGCGGCATTCCGGGAGGGAAGGTCGCCGGGCGTCATGACAGTGCTCCGCAGCAGGCGTGGATCGAGTATAGGAGTGCGCGACGTCGCCGCGGCCCACTGTTACGCGGCAGAAACAATTCCGCCCGCGACGGTTACGTGGAGGGCGCGAACATGTAGCCGACGCCGCGAACCGTGCGGATCGCGCGCGGGTTGTCGGGGTCGACCTCCACCTTGCGCCGCAGCCTGGCGATGCGGATGTCGATGGAGCGGTCGAACGGCTCCCATTCACGATTGTGGGTGAGGGTCAGGATCTGGTCGCGCGAGAGCGCCTTGCCAGGGTGCTCGTAGAGCACGCGCAACAGGTCGAACTCCATGTGCGTGACCATCACTTCCAGTCCGTCGGCGTCGAACACCTGGTGCGCATCGAGGTCGAGCGTGCAGCGGCCGAAGGGGACGCGACGGCCGGGACTGCTCGCCACGGGCGCTTCCGGCCGGGCCTGGATGCGCCGCAGCACGTTCTTGATGCGCGCCAGCAGCTCGCGCGGGTCGAATGGCTTGGCGACGTAGTCGTCGGCGCCGATCTCCAGCCCGACAATGCGGTCGATCACGTCGCCCGAGCCGGTGACCATGATGATGCCCACGTCGTAACGCTCGCGCAGGAACCGCGCCAGGCTCAGGCCGTCCTCGCCGGGCAGGCGGATGTCGAGCAGGACGATGTCCGGGGCCTCGCGTTCGAGTTCTGCGCGCATGGCGGTGCCGTCGCCGGCCTGCAGCGCACGGAAGTCATGCGTGCTCAAGGCCTCCACGAGCATCTCGCGGGTCGCCTGATCGTCGTCGACCACCAGCACACAGGGCGTATGCGCCATCACCGGCTCCTGCTTCCACAGTTACTGCACTGCAAGTATCGGCCGTCGTTACCCGCTGTTACAAACCCGCCGCGGGAGGACATCGGATCGATACGCGCGCTTTCTAGATTGGTCCCCATGCCGCCGGATTGGCCGACGGCACTTCCGAGAGGAACAGGGAGACCGCCATGAGCCGTTGCCCGCTTGCCCTGGATAGCAATCGCCTGCGCCGCCAGGTCCGCGCTGTCTACGAGCGCGTCGCCCGCGACCCGGCCAGCGGTTTCCATTTCCATACCGGCGCCGCCTATGCGGTGCAGCGGCTGGGTTACGACGAGGCGGCGCTGGCGGCACTGCCGACGGTGTGCACCGAGCGCTTTGCCGGTGTCGGCAATCCGTTCCGGATTGGCACGATCCCTGCCGGCGCCGTGGTGCTCGACCACGCCTGTGGCGCCGGCATGGACCTGCTGCTGGCCGCACGCGCGGTCGGTCCGCGGGGCCGGGCGATCGGCATCGACCTGACGGCGGCCATGCGCGCCTGCGCGATCGCGGCGGCGGCGGAAGCGGGGCTGCTGGATCGGGTGGAACTGCATGAGGGCACCTTCGAGGACCTGCCGGTTGCCGACGCCAGTGTCGACATCCTGATCTCAAACGGAGTTCTCAACCTCGCACCGGACAAACCGCGGGTGATGTCGGAGGTGATGCGCGTGTTGCGTCCCGGCGGCGCCCTCTACCTGGGCGACGTGGCGGTCGACCGCGAGCTGGCCGCAGGCGCCCGCGCCAACGCCGACCTGTGGGCCGCCTGCATCGGTGGCGCCTCGACCGAAACGACGCTGCTGCAGTTCATCACCGACAGCGGCCTGGAGCGTGCGCGCGTGTGCGAGCGCTTCGAGGCCTTCGCCGGCACCGGCATCGACCGCAAGTTCCACGGTCGCCTGCATGCCTATGGCGTCAACGTCCACGCGGTCAAGCCGCACGCGCTCGGCACGAAGAAATCACCGGCCTGAAGCCGGCAACCCAGGCGCCCGTGACAGGCGCCACCCACCGGAGAACCACCATGCTCAGGAAATACGTCATCGAAAGAAACATCAGCGGCATCGGCAAAGAGCCCTACGAAGCCCTGTGCGACGTCGCCCAGCGCTCCAACGAGGTGCTCGACCAGCTCGGCACCGGCGTGCAGTGGCTGCACTCGTATGTGGCCAACGACAAGACCTACTGCATCTACCTGGCCAGTGACGAGTCGTTGATCCGCGAACACGCGCAGCGTGCCGGGTTCCCCGCTGATGCAGTCGTCGAAGTGCAGTCGGTACTCGATCCGACCATGGCGCCTGCATGACCCGGCTGCCGATTCATGCCGGTGCGCAGTCGACATCGACGCCACCGGCATGAAGACGCAGCAGCACCTTTTCATCGCAATCGCAACGCATGGCCATAGCGGCCCCCGGCCCAGGGAAGCGGGCAGGGCATCGCCGTCCGGTCAAGAACAAAGGAATTGCCACCATGAACGTGATGACCCTGATCTCCGCACTGGCGATGGTCGCAGCCACCCATTCGATCGCGACGCGCGTGGTTTACGCGCAGCCCGTGGAGGATGGGACAGCCCAGACGACGTCCAGTTCACTGCCGATCCATGACCTGCCGGGCGTGCGCGTTGTCGCCACGCTGGAACCGGAACCGGAACCGGAACCGGAACCGGAACCGGAAACGGCTGCGGCGTCGGATGAAACCCTGGCGTCGGCTGATGAGCCGCGCGTGTTCGACCTGCCCACGGTGTACGTCTACGCCGATCACGTCTACGCAGATCACGCCCAGGACAAGCCGTACCGCACGGTGCGTTCGCGCACCGCGCTGGGCGTGCCGGGTGCACGCACCCGCCGCGGCGTGTCGCCGCAGCGCACGCTGGCCGGCGAACCGGTCGCGATGCGCGCCAGTAACGATCGCGGCGATCGCTGGCAGGCGATCGCCTGTGTCGCCCGCATGCGCCTGTCGCGCGTGTGGCCGGTGTCGCGTTGCGACATCGCCGACAACGCCCGCGCCATGGCCCGCGTCGGCTCCATGCTGGCCACCCTGTCAGCCCCCGTCCGACGACGTTGACCGGCCAACAAAAAAGGCCCCGCAATGCGGGGCCTTTTTCATGCAGCAACGAAGCCTTACGCCTCGACCACATCATCCTTGTACGCATCCACCGGAATGCACGCACACATGACGTTCTTGTCGCCGTAAACGTTGTCCACGCGCGCAACCGGCGGCCAGTACTTCTGCAGGCGCAGCGACGGCAGCGGGAACGCCGCCAGCTCGCGCGGGTACGCATGGGTCCACTCGCTGGCCGTGACCGCGGTGGCGGTGTGCGGCGCGTGCTTGAGCGGGTTGTCCTCGCGGTCCAGCTTGCCGTCCTCGATCGCGCGGATCTCGTCGCGGATCTGGATCATCGCGTCGATGAAGCGGTCCAGTTCGTGCTGCGATTCCGACTCGGTCGGCTCGACCATCAGCGTACCGGCGACCGGGAAGCTCAGGGTGGGGGCGTGGAAGCCGAAGTCGATCAGGCGCTTGGCCACGTCCTCGGCCGACACGCCGGTGGCGTCCTTGAGCGGGCGCAGGTCGAGGATGCACTCGTGCGCGACCAGGCCGTTGCGGCCGGTGTAGAGCGTCTCGTAGTGCGGGGCCAGGCGGGTGGCGATGTAGTTGGCGTTGAGCAATGCCACTTGCGTCGCCTTGCGCAGGCCTTCGGCGCCCATCATCGTCACGTACATCCAGCTGATCGGAAGGATCGAGGCCGAGCCGAAGCTCGCCGCCGACACCATGCCGACGTCACCTTCGCCACCGAACGTGCGCGGCAGGAACGGAGCGAGATGCGACTTCACCGCGCACGGGCCAACGCCCGGGCCGCCGCCGCCGTGCGGGATGCAGAAGGTCTTGTGCAGGTTCAGGTGCGACACGTCCGAGCCCCACTTGCCTGGCTTGGCGACGCCGACCAGGGCGTTCATGTTGGCGCCGTCGGTGTAGACCTGGCCACCGTGCGTGTGCACGATCTCGCAGATCTTGACGATGTCTTCCTCGAACACGCCATGCGTGGACGGGTAGGTGATCATCAGCGCGGCCAGGCGCTCGCTGTACTTCTCGGCGGCGCGCTGGATGTCGTCGACGTCGACGTTGCCGTTGGCATCGCACTTGGTCACCACCACCTGCATGCCGCACATCTGCGCCGAGGCCGGGTTGGTGCCGTGCGCCGATTCCGGGATCAGGCAGATGTCGCGATGATCCTCGCCGCGCGAGCGGTGATAGGCGCGGATCGCCAGCAGACCGGCGTACTCGCCCTGCGCGCCCGAATTGGGCTGCAGGCTGACGGCGTCGTAGCCGGTGCACTCGACCAGCATCGCTTCCAGTCCGTCGATCAGCGCCTTGTAGCCCTGCACCTGCGTAGTCGGGGCCAGCGGGTGCAGGTTGCCGAACTCCGGCCACGTCACCGGGATCATCTCCGCAGTGGCGTTGAGCTTCATCGTGCAGCTGCCCAGCGGGATCATGGTGCGATCCATCGCCAGGTCCTTGTCGGCCAGGGCGCGCATGTAGCGCAGCAGCTCGTGCTCGCTGTGGTGCGTGTTGAACACCGGGTGGGTCAGGAACTCGCTGCTGCGCTTCAGGCCGGCCGGCAGGGCGTCGGCGGTGGCGCTGTCGACTGCGTCGATGGCGCTGATGCTGGCGCCGAACAGCGCGGCCAGCGCGACGACGTCGGCGCGGGTGGTGGTCTCGTCGAGGCTGATGCCGACGCTCTGGCCGTCGATGCGGCGCAGGTTGATGCGCGCGGCTTCGGCCTTGGCATGCAACGCGGCGGCGTCGACGCCGACCACGTGCAGGGTGTCGAAGAAGTCCGGGCCCACCGTGAGGCCGGCCTGGCGCAGCGCGCCGGCCAGGATCGCGGCGAGGCGATGGGTGCGGCGGGCGATGCGGGTCAGGCCCTCGGGGCCGTGGTAGACCGCGTACATGCTCGCCATCACCGCCAGCAGCACCTGCGCGGTGCAGATGTTGGACGTGGCCTTCTCGCGGCGGATGTGCTGCTCGCGCGTCTGCAGCGTGAGGCGATAGGCGGCCTTGCCCTCGGCGTCGATCGACACACCGATCAAACGACCCGGCATGGAGCGCTTGTAGGCGTCGCGGCAGGCCATGAAGGCCGCATGCGGGCCACCGAAGCCGAACGGCACGCCGAAGCGCTGGGTATTGCCGACGACGATGTCGGCGCCCCATTCGCCGGGGGCGGCGATCAGCGTCAGCGCGAGCAGGTCGGTGGCGACGGCGACCAGGCCGCCGCGCGCGTGCACGGCATCGGCCAGCGCCTTGTAGTCATTGACCTGGCCAAAGGTGTTCGGGTACTGCAGCAGCACGCCGAAGCTGTCGATGCTGATGGCTTCGGCGTCGTCGGCGACGACCAGTTCGATGTCGAGCGGCTCGGCGCGGGTGCGCAGCACTTCCAGCGTCTGCGGATGCACGCCGCTGGAAACGAAGAACACATCGGACTTCGACTTGGACGAACGCCTGGCCAGGGTCATGGCTTCGGCGGCGGCGGTGCCTTCATCGAGCAGGGACGCGTTGGCGATCTCCATGCCGGTGAGGTCGGCGCACATGGTCTGGAAGTTGATCAGCGCTTCCATGCGGCCCTGCGAGATCTCCGCCTGGTACGGCGTGTAGGCCGTGTACCACGCCGGGTTCTCGAGGATGTTGCGCAGGATGACGTTGGGCGTGTGCGTGCCGTAGTAGCCCTGGCCGATGAAGCTGCGGAAGACCTGGTTCTGGTCGGCGATCGCGCGGATCTTGGCGATGGCCTCGACCTCGGTGATCGGCGCCGGCAGGGCCAGCGGCGATGGCGACTTGTTCATCGTGTTTCGAAGCTGCGCCGGCACGATCGCGTCGGTCATCGCATCGAGCGAGTCGAAGCCGACCACGCCAAGCATCTGAGCGATTTCTGCGTCGTTGGGGCCGATGTGGCGCTCGAGGAACGCGTCGTGGTGCTCGAGATCAAACAAGCTCACGGCGGAGGAAGCAGGGGTCTTCTGGCTCATGCAGGGCATCCGGTTTGGCTCGATGGGAGCCGGGCGTGCGCGCGCAGCGCACTTGGAGTGCCCCTCTGTCCTTTTGCCTGAGAGTTTGGAAGCGCGGGGTCGGGGGAGGTGAACCCCGCTTGGCTTCTTGCCCCTTCGGCGCCGGGTGACCCGCAAGGGGTTTCCGGTCTCTCCAGAGTTTGAGCCGACGGCGGTAATGGGGCCTGAGCGATTCCGGGCGTTTGCGCCTTCGGCAGCGGATCCGGCCGTTCAGGCTGGTCCGCTTCTCCCACCGTCTGCTTGTGCCGGCAATTATAGGGCATGGCCCGGGGCTGGCGGGTTACCTGTCCGACCCCGGCCGCAGCGCCCCGAACGCGGGGTCCGGCGCCATCGCGCGAGAACTCAGACAAATCTCATATCCCCTGCGAATCAGGGACCTAGGATGCACCCCGCGTTGCAGCCCCCGCTCAACGGGCACTTCGCATTCCTGGATCCCGATCGTGAACAAACGCTACCGCCCCGCCTTCCATGCCGCGAACGGCTTCCGTGGCGGCGCATCGGGCCGGACCGGCCTGGCCGCCCTGGTCGCCTCCCTGCTGGGTGTGGCCGGGGCCGTGTCAGCAGGTCCAGCGACACCGGATTTCCGCGTCGTCCCCGCAGGCAGCGATGACGAAGCCAAGGCGACCAGCGTGCTGCACACCGCCGTGAGCGGCCTGGGCGCGCCGCCTCGCACGATCGAAGACATCGATCGCTGGTCCGAACAGCTCACCCGCGCACTGCGCGAGGGCGGATTCCCCATCGCGCAGGTGCTGATGACCGACGACAACTGGCGTCGTGCCAGTGCCGGCGCCGCGCCGGTGTTCACCGCTTACCCCGGGCGCATTCGCAACATCGTCGTCAACAACACCTCGCGCATGCACGAGGACCGCCTGCGACGCGTCGTAGCCGACGCCCTTTGCGGCGATCAGGCAACCGACGCCAAGGTCTGCCTGCTGCAGACCATCCGTCTCGAGCGCTCCACACAGCTCCTGCAGGACCTGCCCGGCGTTGCGATCGAGCAGGCGCCGCAATTCTCGCCGGGCGCCGGCGTGGGCGAGGTCGATGTCGTGTTCAGCGTCGCGCAGCGCGGCAAGCCCGCGCAGGCCGACTTCATCGTCGACAACAAGGGCATGCAATCCACCGGCGCGTATCGGCTGGGCGTGACCGGTTCCGGCAACAACCACTTCGGCCTTGGCGAAAGCTACGCCGCCACCCTGATGGTGACGCGCGAAGGCATGTGGACCGGCTCGCTGGATGGCGCCATCCCCGTGACGGCCAACGGCTTGCGCGCCGTTGGCGGCCTGGTGCGGCAGGAGTACACGATCAACGCCGGCACGCCCGTGGAGGGTATCGCCAGTACGGCGCAGCTGGGACTGTCGTACCCCGTCACGCGTGGGCTGGACCGCAACGTGTGGCTCGGCGCATCGCTCCTGCACAGCCGGACCCAGACCACCTTCAAGGATTTCGACTTCGCCACCCACGGCACCATCGATTCCGCGCGGTTCTCGCTGCAGGCCGACAACGGTGACCGCGCCCAGCAGCTGCGCACCAACCTGTGGAGCGTGCAGGGCGCCCTCACCGCCGGCCATCAGCGCAACGACGACCCGGCCGACGCCGTGGTGCAGCGTGCCGGTGGCTACGCGAAAGCGAACGTGACCGCATTCGGCCGCTGGCTCATTGGCAGTGGTGGCGACCTGTTCATCACCGGGCGCACCAACGTGCAATGGGCCAGCCGCAACCTGGACCCGAGCGAGAAGCTGCTGGCAGGCGGGCCCGACGCGGTGCGCGCCTACCGCACCGACGAGGCCTCGTTCGACGACGCGTTCATCGCCAACGTCGGCGTGTACCGGCGTTTCCCGTTGGCGACCGGCCACCAGTTGCAGGCCGGCGCGTTCGTCGATGTCGCGCGTGGACGCGTCAACCACGACCCGTGGCCGCTCTGGGAGCGCAGCTACATCGGCGTGGACAACGTGACCAACTGGCGCACGCTCGCCGGCCCGGGCCTGAGCCTGGACTGGCTGACGCCGAAGGGCATCACCGTGTCGGTGTCGGTGGCGAAACCGTTCGGTTCGGCCAGCCCGTCGTGGATCGACGAGGACGCAAGAGCCCTGCAGTACTGGCTGTCGGTAAGCCTTGGCACGCGTTGAAGCGGCCCATCGCAGGCCTCGCCTGACGCGCAAACCGGGGCCAATGCCGCACAAACACGGTCAGCGCACCATCTAAGAATTGTCTGAGTTCCCGTCGGGAAACGCGCCAGAACCACGTCGCGCAAATCGCCAAAAACAACTAAGACAAATCTGATATCCCCTCGGAAACGCCTGCCTAGCATGCGCACCTGTGCTGCTGCCCACGGGGCCGCTTTCCGCTAGTTGCCGAAGCGAGGCCACACAACCTCATCCCGTTGCCTGGTCACCCCGTGACCGGACACGCCACCCTTATCTGCCGAGTCATCGCAAATGAACAAGAACCGCTACCGCCTCATCTTCGACACACGCCTGGGCATGCTGATCCCGGTGCCGGAGTACGTAACCAGCCAGGGCAAGCACAGTGGCGAGGGCTCCGGCAACGGTGCACCGGTCGTCGCGTCGATGACCGCACTCGCACTGGCGACCCTGCTCGCTTCGGGCGCGCTGCACGCGCAGCAGCTGCCGACCGGCGGTAATGTCGTTGCCGGCCAGGCCAGCATCGGCCAGCCCAATGCGAACATGCTCACCATCGACCAGGCGAGCCAGCGCGCCGTCATCGACTGGAACACCTTCAACATCGGCCAGGACAAGACGGTCCAGTTCAACCAGCCCAACGCGCAGGCGCAGGCGCTGAACCGCGTCACGGGCGGGGTGCCGACCAACATCCAGGGCCAGCTGCTGGCCAACGGCCAGGTGCTGATCCAGAACGCCAACGGCGTGCTGTTCGCCAAGGGCTCCACGGTCAACGTCGGCTCGCTGCTGGCGACGACCAAGGCCATTGATGCCAACCAGTTCATGGCCGGCGGCGCGATCGACCTGAAGGCCACCGGCAAGAACGCCGGCGTGGTCAACGAAGGTGCGATTGACGCGGCCGGGTTTGTAACCCTGGTCGGTGACCAGGTGCGCAACGGCGGCGACATCCGCAGCAGCCAGGTCGTGCTCGCCGCAGGCGACAGCGCGACCGTCGCGCTGTCCAACGGCCAGGGCATCTCGCTGAAGCTGACCGATGCCACCGCCAACGCGCTGGTGGAGAACACCGGCAACATCGACGCCCGCGGCGGCAGCGTGCTGCTGACCGGCCGCGGCAAGGACACGCTGCTCAAGTCGGTGGTGAACCTTTCGGGCGTGACGCGCGCCGGTACGGTCGTGGCCGATGCGGGTAACACGGGTGATGTCGCCGTGCGCGGCACCATCGATGCAACGGGCGCCAATGGCGGCACGGTGGTGCTGTCGGGCGACCGCGTCGGTCTGTTCGGCAATGCCAGCATCGATGCCAGCGGCGAGCTGGCCGGCGGCAAGGTGATCGTGGGTGGTGACAGCCTGCACAAGCTCGGAGGCACCGGCGCTGCCGGTCTGACCGACGGCGTCAACTTCGCCAGCTACACCCAGGTCGACAAGGGCGCTTCGATCAAGGCTGGTTCGACGCGCGGCAACGGCGGCTTCGTAGAGACGTCGGGCAAGAACCTGAGCGTGCAAGGCAACGTCACTGCCGCCGCACCGAACGGCCAGTCCGGCCTGTGGCTGATCGACCCGACCAACGTGACCATCAGCACGGCAGCAACGGCCAACGAAACCGAAGATCCCGTCGGTGTGTTCACGCCGGCGACGAATGCAGCAACGGTCAACAACGGCGCGATCAACGCCGCCATCAATGCCGGCACCAACGTCACCATCACCACCACAAGCACGGGCACGGCCACCGGCAACATCGTGCAGAATTCGGATGCTGCGATCAGCAAGCTGGCCGGCGGTGATGCCAAGCTGACGCTGGAGGCGGATGGAAGCATCCAGCTCAATGGCAGCATCACCTCGACCGTCGGCGCGCTCGACCTGGATCTGCAGGCGGACAAGAGCGGGCTGCATGCGGGTTCGGTGCATACCGCTAGCGCCAGCGTGATTGACCTCAATGGCGGCCTGTTGACGGCCTCGGCGAACACCACGCTCGGCAACGGATTGAGTGGTAGCAACGGCAACGCGATCCAGCTCAACGGCAATCAGGCCAATATTGGCGGCGGCTCGCTCAATGGCGCCTCAAATACCGGTGCCGGTGTCGTCATCTCCAACGTAGGCACCTTCACGCAGACCGGCGGCGCGCTCACGGTGAACGGCACGTCAAACACAGGCGATGGCGTGCAGATGTACGGCAACGTCACGCTGAGCAATGCGGCCAGGCTCGACATCACCGGCACCTCCGCCGGCGCCAGGCGCGGCTTCTACCAGAACAGTGGCACTCTGCTCTCGCTTGGCGGCGATAGTGCAATGAGCGTCACTGGGACTTCAACGACCTCCCACGCGGTGGTATTCGACGGCAACGTCGCCTTGATTGACAAAGCCAGATTGATCGCCAGCGGAGTTTCGTCTGGTGATGGAACGGGTGTCGCGGGATCAGGTGGCGGCGCTAGCTTGAGCATCGCCGACGATGCAGCGGTCACTTTTGATGGTATTTCGGCGGGTGGCGGTAACGGTGTCGGTTTCTGGGGCTCAGTGTCGTTGACGGAGAATGGCTCTCTCGACGCAACAGGGAGATCAGAGACTTGGATCGGCGTAGAGGTAAAGAATGGTGGCACCCTTTCTCTTACTGACAATGCGCGACTGAATTTGGTTGGTACAGTTGCCGCCGGGCCTTATGGCGGTGTGTGGTTTAACCCGACTGGCGTAATGAACATATCCGGCAATAGCGTGGCCAATGTAATTGGGACCTCGGAAGGCTCTTCCGTAGGTGTTCTCTTACGCTACAACGTCTCGGAGAATGGTTCACTCAACGTGACCGGAACTTCGAAGGATGGGGCTGGTGTGCAGCTTGGGAGCGCCGTTCCCAACAGCGTATCCGGAGGTATTGTCAACATCGAAGGCACTTCCACGAGTGGCACCGGAGTATTTATTCCGGTTGATAGAGAAACCACTGTCTCCGGTTCAGGCGAGTTGAACGTGAGTGGCTCGTCTATGACCGGTTCGGGAACTCAGATTGACGGCACGGTGACCACCACCGGCGACGGCAATACGACGGTGGGCGGCACCTCGGTCGACGGCTCAGGCGTCGCTGTGACGCCGACGGGCGTGATCGACACGTCGGGCACCGGCAACACCAGCATCGCCGGCACCTCCACCAATGGCTCGGGCACGCAGATCGACGGCACGGTCAACACCACCGACGAAGGCACGTCCGCAGTCGCTGGCACGTCGCAGACCGGTTCCGGCACTCAGATCGACGGCACGGTGACCACCATCGAAGGTGGCACGTCGACGATTGGTGGCACCTCCACCAGCGGCCCAGGCGTCGATGTCGATGCAACCGGCGTGATCACCACGTCCGGCAGCGGCACCACAGGCGTCAACGGCTCTTCGCAGACCGGTTCGGGTTCGCAGATCGACGGTACGGTCAACACCACCGGTGACGGCACGGCCAACATCGCCGGCACCTCGGTCGACGGCTCCGGCGTTGAAGTGACTCCGACAGGCGTGATCAGCACCTCCGGCACCGGCGACACCAACATCACCGGTACGTCCACCAACGGTTCGGGCTCGCAGATCGATGGCACGGTCAACACCAGCGAAGACGGCGCCGCCGCGATCGGCGGCACGTCCACCGCGGGTAGCGGCGTCGACGTCAATCCGACCGGCGTGATCAACACCGGCGACAACGGCGTGACCGGCATCACCGGTACCTCGGAGACGGGTGCGGGCTCGAACATCGACGGTACCGTGGCCACCACCGGCAACGGCACGGCCAACATCGGCGGCACGTCCACCAGCGGTTCGGGTGTTGCGGTCGCTCCGACCGGCTCGGTCACCACCGCTGGCACCGGCGACACCAACATCAACGGCACGTCGTCCACAGGCACGGGCTCGAGCATCGACGGCACGGTGACCACGGCCGTGGACGGCACCTCCACGATTACCGGTACCTCCACCGGCGGTACGGGCGTCGACGTCAACGGTTCGGTCAGCACCACCGACACGGGCAATACCGGCATCACGGGCACCTCGGTGACCGGTGCGGGTTCGAACATCGACGGCACCGTGGCCACCACCGGCGACGGCACCTCGACCGTTGCCGGCACTTCGACCGACGGCACCGGCGTTGCGGTCACTCCGACCGGTGTGGTCAGCACCACGGGCACGGGCGACACCAGCATCAACGGCAACTCCGCCAACGGGTCGGGCACGGCGATCGATGGCACGGTGAGCACCACGGGCGACGGCAACGCGACCATCGGCGGCACGTCTGTGGCAGGCCCTGGTGTGGACGTCAACGGTTCGGTCAGCACCACCGATACCGGCGACACGGCCATCACCGGCACCTCGCAGACCGGCAACGGCTCCAACATCGACGGCACGGTGACCACCACCGGTGACGGTACGTCCACCATTGGCGGCACGTCCATCGATGGCGCCGGGGTGGCGGTCACGCCGACCGGCACGGTCGAGACCTCGGGCACGGGCAACACCAGCATCGATGGCACCTCGACCAATGGCCCGGGCACGGACATCGACGGTTCGGTGACGACCAGCGAAACCGGTACCTCGGCCATCGACGGCACCTCCGTTGCAGGCCCGGGTTCCAACATCGACGGCACCGTCACCACGACCGGTGATGGCACCTCGACCATCGAAGGCAGCTCGACCAGCGGTTCGGGCGTTGACGTCAACGGTTCGGTCAGCACTACCGACACCGGCGACACGGCGATCACCGGTACCTCGCAGACCGGCAACGGCTCGAACATCGACGGCGCGGTGACGACCACCGGTGACGGCAACACGACGGTGGGTGGCGCCTCCACCGACGGCTCGGGCGTCGCAGTGGGTCCGACCGGCACGATCGGCACCTCGGGCACCGGCAACACCGACATCGACGGCACCTCGACCAATGGTCCGGGTACCGACATCGACGGCGCCGTGACCACCAGCGAAGGCGGCACGTCGACGGTCGACGGTACGTCGCAGACCGGTTCGGGCACCGACATCGACGGCACGGTGGCCACCACCGGCGACGGCAACACCACGATCGGCGGCACGTCCACCAGCGGTCCTGGCATCGACGTCGATGGTTCGGTCACCACCACCGACACCGGCAACACCGGCATCGGCGGTACCTCGGGCACGGGTGCAGGCACGAACGTAGATGGTTCGGTGACGACCACGGGCGATGGCTCCACCGCCGTCACCGGTACGTCCACCGACGGCTCCGGTGTTGCAGTCGGTCCGACCGGCACAGTGGGCACCTCGGGCACGGGCGATACCAGCATCACCGGCACCTCGACCAACGGTTCGGGCACCGAGATTGACGGTGCGGTGACCACCACCGAGGGCGGTACCTCCATTGTCGGTGGTACCTCCGTCACCGGCGCAGGCGTCGAAGTCGATCCGACCGGATCGATCACCACTGCCGGCACCGGCACGACCGCGGTCACCGGCACGTCGGAGACCGGTTCGGGTGTCGACAACGCCGGCAACATCGATGCCGCGGGCAGCGGCACGACCAGCGTCATCGGCGGCTCCATCAGCGGGACCGGCATCACCAATGTCGGCACCATCCACGGTGGCGACAACGGCCAGGTCAGCGTGACGGGCGCGTCGGGCACCGGCGCCGGGCTGATCGACTCCGGTTCGATCAGTGTCGACGGAAACGCCACCGCGGTGACGTCCAACAACGGCAGCAAGGAAACCATCACCCCCAGCACCGGCGGTACGGGTGGCGGTGGCGGCAATGGCAACGGCAACGGCGGCGTGAAGCCGGTGACGGGTTCCAGCTCCAGCGGCGGCGGCGGCGGTAACGCCGGCATGGCGGTGGGCGTCCTCGGACTGGGTGCCGCCGGCTTCTGGGCGGTCAGCAGCGGCGCCGACAGCTGGCACCTGCAATCGGCCGAACCGGTCACGGTGGAATCGGACGAAGCCCAGGCCTGGGCCCAGGCACAGCTGACGCAGGTCTCGGTCGACCTCGACCAGGGTTCGGCCGGCGTCCGGCTGCAGACGCAGCAGGGCACGGTGGATCGCCAGTTGAGCTACCGCGACGGCGCCGATGGCGTGAAGCACTTCACGTCCGAGGATGCCGGCATCAAGTCCGACCTGTCGGTGGATGTGGAGACCAACGAGTACTTCTACAGCGAGCAGGGCATGGTCGATGGCAAGCCGTACACA
The DNA here is from genome assembly GCF_056396405.1 of Lysobacter sp. 05T417. Taxonomy (NCBI): domain Bacteria; kingdom Pseudomonadati; phylum Pseudomonadota; class Gammaproteobacteria; order Lysobacterales; family Lysobacteraceae; genus Lysobacter; species Lysobacter sp. 05T417. The sequence goes on from NZ_JBFTLK010000008.1 coordinate 171,924, forward strand.
GTGAAGGCGCACGGTTGGCTGAAGACCGGCGCAGGCCCGGTGCAGGTCGCGGCGAAGTAATCGCCCCGGCGATTGCCGGCTACAAGCGGAAACGAGCAGGGGCGCCGGGAAACCGGCGCCCTTTCTCGTTTGGCCATCGTCGCAACGCCGCCCTGCACGAGTCAGGGGTATGCTTTGCGCCCCCGCATGCAGGAAGCACGATATGAGCGCTGTTCCATTCCGGTTGCTGCAACTCGATCACGTGGTGCTGCGTGCACGCGACCCGGCGCTGATGGAGGCGTTCTACTGCGATGTGCTTGGCTGCGTTGCCGAGCGGCGCGTGGACGCAGTGGGCCTGGTGCAGCTGCGTGCCGGCAACTCCCTGATCGACCTGGTGGCCGTGTCGGGCAAGATCGGGCGCATGGGCGGTGCCGGGCCAGGGGCCGAGGGGCGCAACATGGACCATCTGTGCTTGCGCGCCGATCCCTTCGACCGCGAGCAGATCGTCGCCTATCTGCAATCGCATGGTGTGCAGGTAGGCGAGTTCGGTCGGCGTTATGGTGCCGAAGGTGAAGGTCCGTCGCAGTACCTGCTCGATCCGGAAGGCAATCTGGTCGAACTCAAGGGGCCGCCGGACGAGGTGCCGATCGATACGGCGGCGTCCAATGCCAGTACGTGAGTTGTGCCGCCGCCGGTCCTTGATCGGCTGCCTTCACGCCAGAGATCCGTAGATGCCCACCGCTGCACCCGCACCCTCGCTTTCGATCTCTGTCCGCCTGCTGGCCCTGCTCCTGGGCGGCCTGGCGATGTTCGGTCCGTTCTCGATCGATACGATCTTCCCGGCATTCCCGGCCATCGGCACGCAGTTCGGTGCCGACAAGCTGGCGATGCAGCAGACCATCAGCGTCTATCTGATCGCTTATGCGGCGATGAGCATCGTGCACGGGCCGCTGTCTGACGCGATCGGGCGTCGTCGCGTGATTCTCGGCGGGCTGTCGGTGTTCGCGGTCGCCTCGGTCGGCTGCGCGCTGGCCACCGACCTGACGACACTGCTGGTGTTCCGCGCGCTGCAGGGGTTGTCGTCCGGCGTCGGTCTGATCGTCGGTCGCGCGGTGATCCGCGACGTGCTGCACGGCCACGACGCGCAGCGGCTGATGAGCCAGGTGTCGATGATTTTCGGCGTAGCGCCGGCGGTGGCGCCGGTGATCGGAGGCTGGATCCTGGGCTGGAGCCACTGGCCGGCGATTTTCTGGTTCCTGGTGGCGTTCTCGCTGGTGCTGCTGGTGGTCACCTGGCGGACCCTGCCGGAGACGCATCCGCCGCAAGCACGCCTGCCAATGGTGCCGCGCCGGCTGTTGCGCGACTACATCGCCATCGTCATCAACCCGCGCTTCCAGCGGCTGGCCGCCGCCAGTGCGTTCAACTTCGCCGCGCTGTGGCTGTACATCGCCTCGGCGCCGGCGTTCGTGCTCGACGTCCTCAAGCTCGACGAGCGCCAGTTCGGCTGGTTCTTCGTGCCGATGATCAGCGGCATGGTGCTGGGCGCGTTCGTGTCCGGGCGCGCGGCCGGCAAGGTCAGTGGCGAGAAGCTGGTGTCGATTGGATTTGCCTGTTCGGCCGTGGCGATGCTGCTCAACCTGGGCTACAACCTGTGGACCGACACGCCGCACGTGCCGTGGGCGGTGCTGCCGATGATGCTCAATGCGTTCGGTATCGCATTGGTGTTCCCGATCGTGACGCTGTCGATCCTGGACATGTACCCGCGCCAGCGCGGTTCGGCCTCGTCGATGCAGGCCTTCACCAGTCTGGTGCTCAACGCGCTGATCGCCGGCGTGCTGTCGCCGTGGATCAGCGACCACATGCTGTGGATGGTCGGCGTGGCCAGCACGTTCCTGCTGATCGCGTGGGGGTTCTGGCGCTGGGAGGCGCGGGTAGTGCAGGCGCGGTGCGCGGGCGAGCCGAGCGCGACGGTGCCGGAAGAGAGTCTCTAGAGCCAGGGGAGACCGTGATTCCCGCGAAGGCGGGAACCCAGCGACTGAAGGAGGGCAACGCCGCTGGGTCCCCGCCCACAAGGGGATGACCGGAGTACTCAGAATTCCGGCTGTGTCGGGTAATGGTGGCGCAGGGTCAGGCCGGTCCACCAGCCGCCGCGATTCCCCGAGAAGATCGAACTGATGCTGCTTCCGTTGGTCAGGTACTCGAAGTTGTGTCCCTCGGTAGTGGGGATATCCTTCGCGAAGAGCACGTACTTGCGATATGCGCCCGACGAAATGACCTTCTTGATCTGGGACGAATCTATTCGGGTGTTCACATAAGTCGTCGACCCCCATCCCGCACCGACAAACAGTGAGAATTTGTTGGGCTTTAGTGGATCATCTGTCCGGCACGTGATCACGATCGCCTGCTCGTCCAGCTCGCCTACTTTCACGCTGCAGATGTCAGTGTCTTCGACGATCGAATAGTACTTCTGCCGCTTCCTCGTTATCCACGGCGTCTGCTCGGTTTCAAACGTTCCAGTCGTGACGTTGAAGAACTCGTTGCGGTACTTTCCCGTCGAATCGACCGGGTAGGTGTCGATGGGGCACGCGGGACGGATGGAACGTTTGCGATCGAATGACTTGAAGCACAGGAAGAACGACGGAGACAGGAGGCCGGGTCCGGAAACCAGGGTGTTGTTCAATGCGCGTCCAGCCGCAGGCGCCGACGCCGGATAGAACGTGTAGGGGCCCGGATTCGCGCCGTTCCTGTCGCCCGGTACGTGATAAGGGTTCTGGATGGTTTGTATGGTTTCAAATCTCGCCGGGACGCTGCCCTCCACGTAGCGCAGTACGTCCACTTCCACGATGCGGTGGTTCTCGACCCGATCGAGGGCCACCCATTCCTGCTGCAGCGGGTATCTTGAGACGGTAGCCCGAAGCCGCTCTGCGTACTCTGGAAAACGCACCGCCGCGCTCTCGAGCGACCGGATGGTCGAGTACTCGTGGTTGGAGGCTTCAACCATATATCGGTAACCAACGAACGGGGCCTGTCCTGGACCCTGCGCGTAGTAGCGCAGCATCGCATTCTGGAAAAAGTTCAGTTCCCGGGCGGCGGTCAACGAGACGAAGCGGAATTCGTTCTCGGGATTGCTGCCGGCGTTGATGTACTCCTCAAGATCGTTGTTCGAAGTGCCGCGGGCCAGAAACCCGTTGCGGAATATTTCCTCGGGCGGACGACTCTCGGACCGGTACAGGTACTTGGGGCGGTGTTCCTCCGCCGTTGCGTTGCCGCAGAGCAGCGCGAAGGGAATCAGCAGCCTGGCAACAAGGTTCGCTGCGTGTGCGAATGCGGTTGGTGCGCCTCGTACGAGGTCTGGTCGTACAGGAGCGGGTGTGGCGACATGCATCGTCATCCTCCTTGGTGAACGAGCGTTGTGTTGGAACAGCCGCCCAGACCTTCCCCTTCGCCCACTGGCGAACCCATAAGATTTGTCTGGTCCCGTCATGCGGGAGGGTATCGTCGCCTCGCGCCAGGACCCCTTGCAGTTCGCGTGGTGCCCGTCAGGCCTGGCGGTACACGCGGCGCAGCAGCTCGTGGAAGTGATGCACCGCAGTCTCGCGCAACGGATTCAGGCGGCCAGGCTGGTAGGAACCAGACGCCATCCCGCGCTGCACGTCCTGGCAGATGGTGAGGTCCTCGAACTGCACTTCATCGCTGAAGTTGAGGTCGGCCAGGCGTCGCGCCGCGGCTTCCTCGGACTCGTCCATCGCGTAGTAGAAGTCGAATTCGACCCGGCACTTGTCCACGCCCCTGGCGATCACGCGGTTTGTCTGCAGGCGGCCGGGGACGATGTTGAGCATCGTGTTCGGCCAGATCCAGTAATACAGCGCATCGCCGCTGCCGTAGAGGTCGTCGCCACTCTCCAGCGGGCTGAACTGCAACGAGTACCAGTCGTGGGTCTGCGTGGTGTAGCTGCGGTAATCCAGCAACCGGTTCAACCCGGGGTGCACGTGCGGGACGTGGTAACCCTCCAGGTAGTTGTCGATGTAGATCTTCCAGTTGCAGTTGATGTCGTAACCGACGCGGCGGTGGTGGCCGTAGCGTTCCAGATACCGGTCGGCGCCGACGCGCTCGTCGATGCCGGCGACCATCGCGTCGAAATCGATCGCGTGTTCGGCATCGACCGCAGCGAACACCAGACCCTGCCAAGTGCGCACCGCCAGCTGCGGCAGCTTGACGTCGGCGACGTTGAAGTCGGGCGCGGTACCCATCTCCGGAGCCGAGCGCAGCACGCCGTCGAGGGTGTAGGTCCAGCCGTGGTAGCGGCAGCGCAGCGACTTGGCGGCGAGGCCGTCGCACGCGGCCAGCGGCCCGGCGCGGTGGCGGCAGACGTTGTGGAAGACGCGGATTTCGCCATCGGCGCCGCGCACGGCGATCACCGGCAGGCCATTGAAGTCGCCGACGACGTGGTCGCCGGCGTTCTGCAATTGGCAGACATGGGCCAGGATCTGCCAGCCGCGGTCGAAGATCCGTTCGCGATCGAGCGCGACGGTGCCCGGGTCGGCGTAGTAGCGCGCCGGCAGGGAAGTGGCACGGTCTGCCGGCTGGGCGGCAAGGGCGTTGGCGTCGAGCAGGTCGGGGCGGTTCATCGGGCCAGTATGCCCAAACCGCGCCCCGCCCTCATCCCATCTTCTTCCGCCAGCGGGATAAGGGCTTACTTCTTCTCCGCGGCCACGCGCGCCTCTACATCGGCCAGCATCGCGTCCAGCTGGCCGCGGTCGTAGGCCCGCCCCTTCATCACCACCGTGTCGATGCGGCGGGTCGCGGCGATGTCCAGGAGCGGGTCGGCGTCGAGCAGCACCAGGTCGGCGGCCTTGCCGGCGGCAAGCGTGCCGTTGCTGTCGTCGTGGCCGAGGAAGCGGGCGCCGTTGATGGTCGCCGCCTGCAGCGCCTGCAGCGGCGTCAGGCCGTACTTCACCAGCAGCCCGAGTTCGTCGTGCAGGCCGATGCCCGGGTAGTTGTACGAGTTGAGGAAACCGGCGTCGGTGCCGGCCAGGATCGTCACGCCGGCGGCCTGCAGCAGCGGCAGCACCGAGGCGTTGCGCTCGAAACGCAGGTGGCGCGCGGCGATCGCGGCGGTGTCGTCCTTGGCCGCGCGCTCCACGCGCCAGGTGTAGGTCGCCTGCAGGCCGGGGCCGATGTACTTGAGGTAGTCGTCGTGGCGATGGTCGTTCTGGTCGAGATAGGCCACGACCTGGCTGCCGTTGAGGGTCGGTGTGATCGCAGTGCCGCGCCGCGCCATGTGCTTGTAGGTGGCAGTGGCGAGCTTCGGGTCGAACGTGGCGTTCCACTGGGTCCAGGCATCGCGGCTGTTGATCTCGCCGCGGGCAATGGCCTCTCCCAGTGGCTTCTCCTTCGGCGAGCCGGCCTTGAAAGCGTAGTCGATGTGCTCGACCGAACTCAGGCCGGCGGCGCTGACTTCGTCGATGGTGATCGGATAGGGCACGTGCGCGGAGGTCTTCAAACCGCGCCGGCCGGCTTCCTTCACCGCGGCCATGAACAGCTCCGGCGACAGCGTGTTGTCGGTGATCTTGACGAAGTCGACGTTCCAGCCCTGCAGCTTGTCCAGGGCGGCGTTCAATTCGGCGACGGTGCCGATCTCTATGTCGCCCGGCCAGATGGACTTGTAGCCTTCGATCTTCGGACCGGAGGTGAAGATGCGCGGGCCGAGCAGCGTGCCGGCGGCGGTGGCGGCGCGCCATTCGAACACGCTGGGGCTGAGGTCGCCTGCGCAATCGCGCACCGCGGTGATGCCATGGGCGACGTACAGCGGCAGCAGGTTGCGGTTCTCTTCGATCAGCGCGTCACCGCCGCCGAAATGCACGTGCATGTCCCACAGGCCGGGGATAGCGAACTTGCCGCTGGCATCGACCGTCTGCGTGGCGTCGAAGCGTTTGGCGCGGGCGTCGTCGACGATGGCGACGATGCGGGCGTCGCGTACGGCGATGACCTGGTGCGGGTGGCGCTTGCCGTCGACGACGTCGATCACGGTGGCGTCGCGCACCAGCAGGTCGACGTGCTCGGCGGCGCGCAGCGCGCCGCTGGCCAGGGCCAGGGCAAGGGCCAGGGCGAGGGCCGAAGTCAGCAGGGGCTTGGTCATCGTGGGTCGGGTCCGGGGTGCGCGGCAAACCAGTTGGACGCCCATTGTGGACGTTCCGGCCGGGCGACGGGATGGCCGCGGTCACGGCGCCCGCCAATGCCCATGCTAGGTTTCTCCTGTCACCCCTATGGGCAAAGGAAACGGCGATGCGCGTGCATTTCCATGGAGCGGCGGGCGAGGTCACCGGCTCGCTGCACGAGGTCGAGGCGGCCGGCCGCAGGCTGCTGCTCGACTGCGGCATGATCCAGGGCAGCCCGGAGGCGGAGCGGCGCAACCACGAGTCGTTTCCGTTCGACCCGGCCGCGCTCGATGCGCTGGTCATCAGCCATGCCCACATCGACCACATCGGGCGCGTGCCGTTGCTGGTGCGGCGCGGCTTCAAGGGGCCGATCTACGCGCAGGAGGCCACTGCCGACCTGATGCCGGTGATGCTGATGGATGCGGCCTCGATCTCCGAAGGCGACGCCGAGCGCGCCAACCGCCATCGTCGCCAAGGCGAGCCGGAAGTGCTGCCGTTGTACACGCGCGATGACGTGCAGGCGGCGATGGCGCAGGTGCGCACGCTGCCATACGACCAGCGCAGCGAAGCGCTGCCGGGCATCGACATCGCGTTCCGCGAAGCTGGCCACATCCTGGGTTCGTCGAGCATTGAAGTGTGGGCCGACGGCCGCAAGCTGGTGTTCTCCGGCGACCTCGGCCCGAAGGGAACTCCGATCCTGCGTGATCCGGCCAGCATCGACCGCGCCGACCTGGTGCTGATGGAGTCCACCTACGGCGACCGCCTGCACCGCGACCGCGCCGAGACCATCCGCGAGCTGGGCGGCATCCTCGACAAGGCCTGGCACGAGGGCGGCAACGTGTTGATTCCCGCGTTCGCTGTCGGTCGCAGCCAGGAGCTGCTGTACTGGTTCGCGCGGCACTGGGACGAGTGGCAGATGTCGCGCTGGCAGATTTTCCTCGACAGCCCGATGGCGGCCAAGGTGGTCGACATCTATGACCGCCATGCCGAATTGTTCGACGAGGACGCTCGGCGCGTGTGGCAGGACAAACCCAATCCGTTCCGCCTGCCCAACCTGCACGTCACCGTGTCGCGCGAGGAGTCGATGGCGATCAACCGGATCGAGCGCGGCGCGATTGTCATTGCCGGTTCCGGCATGGCCAATGCGGGCCGCATCCTGCATCACTTCCGCCATCGCCTCGAACGCAGGCAGACGCATGTGGTGTTTGTCGGCTACCAGGCAGAAGGGACGCTGGGGCGGCGCCTGGTCGATGGTGCGCAGTGGGCGCGGATCCACGGCTACGACGTGCGCGTCAACGCGCAGCGGCACACCGTCGGCGGCTTGTCGGCGCATACCGACCAGCACGGGTTGATGCAGTGGTACGGCGCGATCGACGGGCCTCCGCCGCTGGCGCTGGTGCATGGCGAGGACAAGGCGCGCGAGGCGCTGGCGGGTGAGATTGGCGAGCGGTTCGGAGTAAAAGCGGTGCTGGCGCGGCCGGAGATGGTGCTGGAGGTCTGAGGGGGTTACGCGCCGCGGCGCAACGCAATCGTTTCCCACGTTGCCACCAGCACCATCACCGCGGTCGTCGCCACGCCCAGTCCCAGTGCCGACAGCAGGTGCGAATTCGCCGCGGGCGCCAGTGCAGCCAGCAGCACCAGACCGGCGCAATGCGACAGCGGCGGTGAGCGCCGGTCGTTGCTGGCCCATTTGAACAGGCCATTGCCGAGCAGGTACAGCGCCGGTCCGCCAAGGATCGCCGCGATGCCCCCAGTGTCGGCATGGCCGGGGTGCGAGAGCACCAGTTCGTCGGCCACCGCGCACACGATCACGCCGCCGATGATCAGCAGGTGCAGGTAGGTGTAGTTCAGCCGCGCCAGCCTGCCCGGGTCGTCGGAGTGGGCAATGCGGTGGCTGGCGCGCTCGGCGCCGCTGTCGAAATAGATCCACCACATCGCCACGCTGCCGAGGAACGCGCTGACGAATGCAATCACCGTCGGTGTGATCCAGGGTTGCGCGGCGAAGGTCGCACCGGTGACCAGGATCGACTCGCCCAGCGCGATGATCACGAACAGCGCGCAGCGTTCGGCGAGGTGGTGGCCGTCGATGTCCCAGTCGTGCGTGTTCGCCCGCCCCAGGCCGGGCACCCAGAAGTACAGCAGCGGCGAGACGTACTCGATCGCGACGGCGGTAATCCAGTAGCCGACCCGATCGGGCCCTTCGCGCAGGCCGCCGAGGATCCAGAACACGGCCGACAGCGACAGCCACAGCGAGATGCGGACAAAGTTGCGGTAGTGGACCTCGCTGCGCTGCCGCATGACGTACGTGACGAACAGCGTGCGGCCGACCTGCATCGATGCGAACACAACCGCGAACACCAGGCCGCGTTCGCCGAACGCCGCCGGAATCGACGACGACAGCAGCAGGCCGCCGAGCATCAGCGTGAACAGCATGATCCGTACGGGCGCGCGGTCCGGGTCGAGCCAGTTGGTGACCCACGACGTGAAGATCCACAGCCACCACACCGCCAGGAACAGCAGCAGCGTGCGCAGTGCGCCCTGCACGCTGAGATCTGCCAGCAGGGAATGCGAAAGCTGGGTGACGGCGAAGACGAAAACCAGGTCGAAGAACAGCTCGACCATGGCGACGCGGCTGCTGTCGTTCTGGCCGCGTTGGCGCAGCAGGGAAGTGGTCATGCGTCCGGGAGGTCAGTGGCGCCGGTGGCGATTGGCGAACGCCAGCAGCACCAGGCCGCCGATGATCGAAACGTTCTTCATGAAGTGCAGCAACTGCGCGCCGCGCTCGGGGCCGGCCAGCGACCAGAACGGATGCGACACCAGTGCGTCGACCAGCATCGAGATGGCGGCCAGGGCGGCCGTCCAGCGCAGTTGCCAGCCGCCGGCGATCAGCAGGCCCAGGACCAGTTCGGCCGTACTGGCGACGATCGCGCCGGTGCCGATCGATTCGCCGCCGGCCCAGGCCAGCAGGCGGTAGCTTCCCATTGCGATGAACACGCTGGCCACCAGGACCCGCCCGGCCAGCCATCCGGCATTTCGCTCCATGAGCCCGGTCTCGTTTACGACTTGGGCGAAGGGTCGCACAAACGGCCGGAAACCGCCGCAACCCCCTCCATCGCGTCTCGCGGCCAACGGAGATGCTCTTCTGCCCGTGAGAGAAGGGTCGGGGTGAGGGCAGCCCGCCCCCCAGCCTTAACCTCCAGCCCCGGATCCCGCCCTCCGGGGTGGCACCGGACCGGCCTTTCGCGTAGAGTCCGCCCCGTTCAGCGCACGGCTGCCTCCCCGCAAGGGTACGTTTCCCAGGTATGCCCGCCGTTGGTCCAGACATTGGGCCAGTCAACACGGCTTTTATCCCGCACGTCTTTCGTCGCGCAGACACGGCCCGGAGCATCCGGCAGCCGTCCAATTCGATCGCTCACAGCGCGGTATCAGGGAACGCTGGAGCCATCAACGCGACAATCGATCGCGCGTCCGCGTTTTTGCGTGGGCGTGACGGGCGTCGCGAGCACAAGGAGTTCCACCACATGACGTTCGAAACCCTCGGGCTTTCGCCCGCGTTGCTGCGCGCGCTCGCAGACCAGAACTACACCGTCCCCACCCCGATCCAGGCCGAAGCGATCCCGCTGGCCATGGCCGGCCACGACCTGCTCGGCGGCGCCCAGACCGGCACCGGCAAGACCGCTGCCTTCGGCCTGCCGCTGCTGCAGCGCATGTCCAAGCAGACCCCGGTCAACGGCTTCCGTCGCCCGCGTGCACTGATCCTGGTGCCGACGCGTGAGCTGGCGGTGCAGGTCACCGAGAGCCTGCGCAGCTACGCCCGCCACGTCCGCCTGAACATCGCCGCCATCTTCGGCGGCGCCGGCATGGGCCCGCAGGTCGAACTGTTCCGCCGCGGCGTCGACGTGCTCGTCGCCACGCCGGGCCGCCTGATCGACCACATGGAGCGCGGCACCGTCAAGCTCGACGCGATCGAAGTGCTCGTGCTCGACGAAGCCGACCGAATGCTCGACATGGGCTTCCTGCCGGCCATGAAGCGCATCCTTGCCAAGCTGCCGCGCGAGCGCCAGACGATGCTGTTCTCGGCCACGTTCGAGTCGCAGCTCAAGCAGCTTGCGCTCGAGTTCATGCATCACCCCAAGCAGGTGCAGGTCGCCGCGCAGAACACCATCGCCGAGACCATCGTGCACCGCGCCCATCCGGTCGACGTTGCCAAGAAGCGTGACCTGCTGGTCTCGATCCTCGCTTCGCGCCACACCGATCGCGCGATTGTCTTCGGCCGCACCAAGCACGGCTGCAACCGCCTCGCCGAGCAGCTCGAAGAGTCGGGCCTGGCTTCGGTCGCCATCCATGGCAACAAGAGCCAGGCGCAGCGCCAGAAAGCCCTGCGCGACTTCAAGTCGGGCAAGGCCCGCGTGCTGGTCGCCACCGACGTCGCCGCGCGCGGTCTGGACATCCCCGACCTGCCGCTGGTGATCAACTACGACCTGCCGATGGTCGCCGAGGACTACGTGCACCGCATCGGCCGTACCGGCCGCAACGGCGCCAGCGGTGAAGCGCTGTCGCTGGTCGCACCGGAAGAGGGCGGCCTGCTGCGCCAGATCCAGCGCATGCTCAAGGCAGACATCGAGCTGGTCTCGGTCCCGGGCTTCGAGGCGAGCCGTCCGATCCAGATGAACGCACCGATCCCGAACCCGCGCGGCGCCAGCCAGCCGCGCAAGCCGGCCCATCGCCCGCACGGCAAGCCGGCGGCACGTCACGCGCATGCCGGTCCGAAGCAGCATCGCAGCGGCGGCCAGGGTGCAGGCCGCGGCTCGCGCAGCGGCTTCAGCGGCTAAGAAATGCGGTAGGCAAAACAAAAAGCCCCGGTCGCGAGACCGGGGCTTTTTTGTGGCGTGCCGACAACCCGTCATTCCCGCGAAGGCGGGAACCCAGCGTCGTTGCTGTTGTACGCGCAGAGCAAGAAGCGGCAAGTCACTGGGTCCCCGCCTTCGCGGGGATGACGGTCACTCAGCCGCATGCGCGGGAGTGACGGTGTCCGATCACGCCTCCGGCGGATCCGAATCCAGCACCTGCACCGGAGTGCCGCCGCCAGTCGACTCTTCGGTCATGTGCGAGTCGGTCACCAGCATCACCACGCCCGGGCTCAGCAGCGGCAGCACCGCGGCGACGAAATCGTGCGGGATCACCACGCGATCGATCGTCTCCGGTCCCAGCAACATGCCCGATGGGTCCGTGCCGCCGGGGATGCCGATCGCACTCCAGTTGGGCATGCGGGTGCCTGGCAGCAGCGGGTTGTCGCCAGGCAGGAAGCCGTCCTTGACGATGTAGGCGTGCGTGCCGAGCGGCTTTTCGGGGTTGCGGATCAGCACGCGCGAACGACCGATCTCGATGCCATTGCGGTAGACGATCACGCGCTGGTCGGCGCCGCTGAGCAGGATCGACACCGGACCTTCGGTCGACACTTCCGGCCGCCAGCGGTACTTCTGTCCATTCTCGAGCGGCGGAATCGCCGCCTCGGCACCGGTGTGCGGATCGATCGGGCTCAGTGCGCCCGGGTGCACGATGTCCTCGGGCGACTCACCTTCCTGCGACACGACCACCGTCATGCCCATGTTCGACGAATCGAACAGATGGCGCGCGAACTCGGACGGAAGATGCACGCAGCCGTGCGATTCGGGATAGCCCGGCAGGCCGCCGGCGTGCAGGGCGACACCGTCCCACGTGAGCCGCTGCATGTACGGCATCGGTGCGGCGTTGTACTTGCTGGAGCGGTGGTCCTTGTCCTTCTGCAGGATCGTGAATACACCGGTCGGTGTTTCGTAACCCTTCCTGCCGGTGCTGACCGTGGTCACGCCGATCGGAATGCCATTGCGGTACACGTAGGCGCGCTGCTCGGTCAGGCTGACCACCACCGCAAGCGGACCGGCGCGATTGTCGCCACCCCAGATCCACTCACCGGGCTTGAGCTGCGCCGGCGTGAGCGTGGCCGGGCTCGATTCGCGCGCACCCCACGATGGCACCCCCGAGTGCGCGGTCGCGCTGAGGGTCAGTGCCAGGGCCAGGGCCAGGGCAAGCAGTGAGCGTGACATCGACGATTCCATCCTTTGAACTGGGTAAAGCGTAGCCGCGCCTGGCCGCGGGAGCCAGCCAGCGGCCTCATGCGGCCTTGCGGGAACGTCAGCCGGACGTGGCGCGCGGAGCGGCGTCGTGGCGCACGAAGGTATCGCGCTTCTGCCGCGCGGCCGGGCAATTGAGCAGCGCCGAGCGCGCCAGCCAGGCCTGGTCGGGGTAATACGAGAAGACGAACTGGCCACCCTTGAGCAGGTCGATCATCGGCTTGGCCACCGCACTGCGCACGGCCGGGCAACCCCAGCTGCGTCCCAGCCGTCCCATCCGCTTGCCCTGCGCCGGATCGACATAGGGAGCGCCGTGCATGACGATCGCGCGCGCCATCGCCGCGTCGTTCACGCCCGGCTCCAGGCCCTGCATGCGCAGCGAGTAGCCATTCTTGCCGGTGTAGGTGTCGGCGGTGACGAACAGCCCCAGGCTCGACTGGTGGCTGCCATCGCGATTGGAGAAATGCGTGGCGAGGTTGTCGCCCGAGCCCTGGCCGTGTGCAACCACCTCTTCATACAGCAGCCGGCCCGCGGCGAGGTCGAACACCCACAGCCGCGGCAACAGCGACGGCCGGCTGTAATCGATGACCGCCAGCCGCCGCGCGGTGGCGCCAACGCCGCTGGCCTGTGCGCACTGCATCGCGGCCTGGGCCAGATCCAGCACCTTCGGGTCCGCGCCCGGGGCCAGACGCGCCAACGGCGAAGCGGGCAACTGCGCGGCCTCCGTCGCCGCCGGCAGCTTCAGCACCGCCGGCGCATTGACCTTGCGCGTGGCAAGGCCGGGCGTGGCCGGCAGCAGGGCGGCGGCGGCCAGGAGAAGGGTTCGGGGCTTGAGCATCCGGCTATTGTCGTAAGGCATTGCTGAACCACGTATTTTGCGGCTGAAAATTGGAATTCAAGCGCGCTCCGGCCGCGGGTTTGTTCAGTTTGGGCGAAAAAAAACAGGCCGGCGAGAAGCCGGCCTGTTTTGTGTTGGGTGGAGGGATCAGCCCTTCTTGGCGGCGATCCAGCGATCGATCTTGCCTTCGAGGATGCTCAGCGGTACTGCGCCATCCTTCAGCACTTCGGCGTGGAACTCGCGGATGTCGAACTTCGGACCCAGTTCCTTCTCGGCCTTCGCACGCAGCTCCTTGATCTTCAACTCGCCGATCTTGTAAGCCAGCGCCTGGCCCGGCCACGCGATGTAACGCTCCGCTTCCGCCGTTGCCTGCGTCTCGCTCTCGGCCGAATTGTCGAGCATGTACTTGATCACCTGCTCACGCGTCCAGCCCTTGCTGTGCAGGCCGGTGTCGGTGACCAGGCGAATCGCACGCCACAGTTCGTTTTGCAGATAACCGAAGTAGTTGTACGGATCGGTGTAGACACCCAGGTCCTTGCCCAGCGATTCCGCGTACAGGCCCCAGCCTTCGGCGAATGCGGTCTCGCCACCGAAACGGCGGAATGCCGGCAGGTTCTTCAGCTCCTGCTGCAGCGCGAGCTGGAAGTGGTGGCCCGGGATGGCCTCATGCAGGTACAGGTCCTCGGCGTCCCACGTCTTGCGCGTCGGCAGGTCGTAGGTGTTGACGTAGAAGATGCCCGGACGCGTGCCGTCCTCGCTCGGCGTCTGGTACTCGCCACCTGCCGCCGACTGCGCGCGGAACGCCTCGACCGGACGGATCTCGAACGGCGACTTCGGAATCAGCGAGAACTGCTCCGGAATCTTCTGGTTGATCTTGCCCTCGAGCGCGCGGTAGTACTCGAGCAGCGCCTTCTCGTCCTTGAAGCTGAAACGCTTGTCGGTCTGCATGAACTTGAAGAAGTCCTGCATCGAACCCTTGAAGCCGACCTGCTCCATGACCTTCTGGATTTCGCCATGGATGCGCGCAACTTCGTCCAGGCCGATCTTGTGGATCTGGTCCGGGGTCAGGTCCGTGGTGGTGCTCTGCTTGGCGTTGAACGCGTACCAGGCCGCACCGTTGGGCAGCTTGTCCAGACCGACCGTGTCGCGGGTCTTGGGCAGGTACTCATCGTTGATGTAGGCGCGCAGCTTCTTGTACGACGGCATCAGCTGATCGGCGATGAGCGCGCGGTAGGCGTCGGTCAGGCGCTTCTTGTCGGCGTCGGAGAAGTCCTTGGGCATCTGCTGGATCGGGCCCCAGAAAAGCGTGTCCTCAGGCTTGGCCTTGATCAGCGAATCCAGCTGCGGGATCACCTTGACCATCAGCGGCTTGGGCTGCACCACGCCGGCGGTGACACCTTCGCGCATGCTGGTGATCGCCGAGTCGAACAGCGTCGGCAGCTTGCCGGCACGGGCCAGCCAGTTGTCGTAGTCCTTGACGGTCTTGAACGGCTGCGCGCCCGTGCCCGAGCCCAGCTGCACGGCCAGCGACGGCAGCGAATGCATCTGGTTGATCGGTACCAGCCAGTCGGGGTACTTGAAGGACTCCAGCGTGTCCTTGGAGTCCTCCACGAAAATCTCGTAGCTCAGCAGATCCTGGCCGCTGAGGCCTTCGCTGCCGATTGCCTCGACCTTGGCCAGCCACTCGCTGGTGAACTGCTTGGTCTGCTCGCGGTACTGCGCCGAGTAATAGTCGGGCAGCTGGTCGTTGTAGCGCGGGTCGCCCTGGAAGGTGGCAGCCAGCGGATTGAACTTGAGGTTGGCTTCCCAGTAATCGGCGTACAGCTTGTTGAGCTGGTCGGCCTTGGCCTGGGAGTTCTGCGTGGCGGCGGCGGAAGCGGCCGGGGCAGGGGCGGACGCGGTTTCAGTGGCGGGCTTGCAGCCGGCGATCGCGGCGGTGACGGCGACGGCAAGCAGGAGCGGGCGAAGCTTCATGGGTGGATCTCCTTGTGAACACGTTTTCCCCGATCCCTCTCACGCTTGCGAAATGGGGAACGGGGTAAGGGTAAGGCGAGGCGTCAGCCGCCTGCTTTTTCCGAAGCAATCCAGCGGTCGATCTTGCCTTCGAGGATTTCAAGCGGCACGGAGCCGTCCTTGAGCACCTCGGCGTGGAACCTGCGCACGTCGAACTTCGCTCCCAATGCCTTCTCGGCGCGGTGGCGCAGTTCCTGGATCTTCAGCTCGCCCATCTTGTAGGCCAGCGCCTGGGCCGGGATGGCCATGTAGCGTTCGGCTTCGGCAGTGGACTGTGTCTCGCTTTCGGCCGAGTTGTCGAGCATGTACTGGATCACCTGCTCGCGGGTCCAGCCCTGGCTGTGCAGGCCAGTGTCGACGACCAGGCGGATCGCGCGCCACAACTCGTTTTGAAGGTAACCGAAGTACGAGTAGGGATCGGTGTACACGCCCAGGTCGCGGCCCAGCGACTCGGCGTACAGGCCCCAGCCTTCGCTGAAGGCGGTCTCGCTGCCGAAGCGGCGGAACTTGGGCAGGTTGGTCAGCTCCTGCTGCAGCGCCAGCTGGAAATGGTGGCCGGGAATGGCTTCGTGCAGGTACAGGTCCTCGGCGTCCCAGGTCTTGCGCGTGGGCAGGTCGTAGGTGTTGACGTAGAAGATGCCCGGGCGCGTGCCGTCCTGGCTCGGACGCTGGTAGGAGCCGCCGGCTGCGGATTGGGCGCGGAAGGCCTCGACCGGACGGATCTCGAACGGCGCCTTCGGCGTCAGCGAGAACTGCTCCGGGATCTTCTCGTTGATCTTCGCTTCCAGTCCACGGTAGTAGGCCAGCAGCGCCGGCTCGTCCTTGAAGCTGAAACGCGGATCGCTCTGGACGAACTTGAAGAACTCCTTCATCGAGCCCTTGAAGCCGGTCTGCGCGATGACGGTGGTGATCTCGCCGTGGATGCGCGTGACTTCGTCCAGGCCGATCTGGTGGATCTGCGCCGGGGTCAGGCTGGTCGTGGTGGTGTTGCGTGCGTTGTAGGCATACCAGGCCGCGCCATTGGGCAGCGCGTCGAGGCCTGAGGTGGTGCGCGTGGCCGGCAGGTAGACGTCGTTGATGAAGGCGCGCAGCTCGCGATAGGCCGGCATCAGCTGGCCTTCGATCATCGCCTTGTACTCGGCGGTCAGGCGTTGTTTGTCGGCGTCGGAGATGCCGGTCGGGAAGGCCTTGACCGGCCCCCAGAACAGCGTGTCCTCGGCCTTGTCCTTGATCAGCGCATCGAGCTGCGGGATCACCTTCACCATCAGTGCGCGCGGCTGCACGATGCCGTTCTTCATGCCTTCGCGGCTGTTGGCGATGGCCTGCGCGAACAGCACCGGCACCTGCGCGGCGCGCTTGCGCCAGGCGTCGTAGTCGGTGGTGGTCTTGAACGGCTGCGCACCGGTGCCGGAGCCGAGCTGGGCGATGGTGGCGGCGAAGTTGTAGAACTGGTTGACCGGCTGCTGCCAGGTCGGGAACTGCTCGCCTTCCAGCTGCTTCTCGCGGTCGCGCACGAAGATCTGCCAGCTCAGCAGGTCCTGGCCGGCGAGGTTGTCGCTGCCGGCCTGCTTCACCGTCTTGAGCCAGCGCGTGTTGAAGTCGTGCATCCGCTGGCGGTACTGCGCCGACAGCGTGTTGGGCAACTGGTCGTTGTAGCGGCTGTCGCCCTGGAAGGTCGCCTGCAGCGGATTGAGCTTGAGCAGCTCTTCCCAGTACTGCTCGTAGAGCGCGTTGAGGCGGGTGGCCTTGGCGGACTGGGGTGCGGTTGCCGGCGTGGGTGCGGCGAAGGCCGGCGCGGTCGCGGCGGTGGCGAAGGTCAGGGCAAGGGCGAGGGCAAGCGGGCGCAACAACGGCATGTAGGGTCCCCGGGGCAAGGCCGAATGCCCAAGCATGGCCGAGGCGGGCGGGGACCGCTTAGGTCGGAAGTCACGAAATGGGCGGTTGCCGGGGCCCTTTCGTCCTAGACCCGCGCCGCTTCCTCGCGCAGCTGCGTGGCCCGGGCCTCACCCAGATAGCGCGTGATGCCCGCACGTACCAGGTAGATCGCCGGAATAAGCGCGACCGCGGCCAGCATCTTGTAGGCGTAGTTGACCGTGCTGACGGCCAGGAACAGCGACGTCGGCCACTTCTGCGGGCCCAGCACGAAGGCGATATAGAGCACCACGAAGCTGTCCACCAGTTGCGAGACCGCGGTGGAACCGGTGGCGCGCAGCCACACGTGCTTCTCGCCGGTGATGTTGCGGATCCGGTGGAACACCGCCACGTCGATCAGCTGGCCGAGCATGAAGGCCACCAGCGAGCCTCCGATCGTCCACAGGCCCTGGCCGAACACCGCCGCGAACGCGGTCTGGTAGTCGCTCACGCCCTGCGGTTGCGCTGCCTTGACCCACCACGAAGCCGGGGCGAGCGAGATGGCGGCAAACGCGAACGCGAAGCCGTACACGATCAGCCCCGCCGCCAGCCACGAGATCATGCGCACGCCGCGGCGGCCGAAGAACTCGTTGATGACGTCGGTCATCAGGAACACCATCGGCCACAGCAGCGTGCCGGCGGTGAAACTCAGCGAGCCGGTCTGGCCGAACAGGTTCCATTCCAGCGGCGCGATGCCCAGCGTGTCCTCGAGCGCGAATATCTTCACGCCGATGAATTCCGCCAGCACCGCGTTGACGCAGAAGAATGCGCAAAGAACGATGAACAACCACACCGCGCGGTCGTCCAGCGTGCGTCCCTGGATGCTCATGCGTCAGGCTACCGCTTCGAGTTCGTGTTCGACGGCTGATTCAATCAGCGAGTTGAGACTCACGCCGCGCGCTGCCGCGACGACGGCAGCCTTCTCGTGCGTCTTTCGATTGAGTCGAAGCTGGAGCTTTCCCGAGAAGTGCTTTACGGGATCGATTCCGCGCTCCCTGCACACGTCGAGGAATGCCTGAAGCGAGCGTTCGCCTTCATCGAGTAGCTGGGCAATGCTGTCGCCGTGGAAATCGGCGCCGCCATTGAGGCCCAGGAATTCACCGCGCAGGAGGTTGGTGTCCGGATCGAAACTGATCACGGCCTTGTGGCCGCGAATCTCAAGAATGTTGGTCGTGCTCATGGTTTCACTCCGTTTTCCTCAAGCCATTTGCGGGCGCTGGCAACCGCGCCCTTGTCTGTTTCCGGCTGAGGATGGGGGCGGTGAAATACGTAAACCTGTTGCTTCCAGATAATTGCCACGCGCGATCCTTCGCGCTCCTCGACGATCGCGCCCAAGGCCACGAACAGCGCCTCGATTTCACCCCATCGGATCGTTCCTGATACCGGGCGGGCGAAGATCGCGGAGAGTGTGCAGGCGTGCCGTCGGCGTAGCTCTGACGTCCTTGTCATGCACTGCATGGTACCAATTTATGGTACCGGGTCAACTGGCGCCAGGAATGCTCAGTGCTGCTGGGCGGGAGGGCTGAACGGGATCGTGTCGGGCGAGACCGCGCCGCCGGAGATGATGAAGCTCATCGCCTGGTCGACGCTCCAGTCGGTCGGGGTGATCTTCTCCACCGGCACGATCTCCAGGTAGCCGGAGGTCGGGTTCGGCGTGGTCGGCACGTACACCGCGGCCAGCTCGCGGCCGGTGCCCTGCTCGCGCAGCGTGCGGGTGACGAAGCCAATCGACTTCATCTGCGTGTGCGGGAAGTCGATCAGCACCACGCGCTGGGTGCCGTCGGGCTTGGTCTGCAGGATGTTCAACAACTGTCGGGCGCTGCTGTAGATGGTGCTGGCCAGCGGGATGCGCTGGATCAGCGCCTCGAACCAGCCCAGCATGCGCTGGCCGAACACGCGACGCGCCATCACGCCCGAGAACAGGATCACCGCGACCGTCGCCAGCATCGCCAGCACCGTCCTGACCCACGGTTCGACCAGCCACGACAGCGACTGCGGCGACGATGCCGCCAGGTTCTGCAGTACCGGCGTCATCAGCGGCTGGCTGATGTCGGACAGCATCACGAAGACGAACTTGACCACCACCCACGTCAGCCAGATCGGCAGCAGCGTGAGCAGGCCGGTCAGGAACAGTTTCTGCAGGCTGGGGCGGTTCGGGGCGGCGCGGCCGCCGGGGATGGGCTCGGACATGGCGCGGATTGTAGGGCACGGGCCCCGGTTCCGCGCTGGCGCGCTTCAGCGCTCGCGCACCAGGCGGAAGCCAACGTCGTCGTAGCCGCGCTCGGCCAGCAGGGTCCGCTGGTCCTGGCGACTGCGCCAGGATTCGCCGGCGACCTGGCGCTGCTGGCAATTGCTGCCGCAGTCGCGCAGCCACATCGACAGGGCGCGGTTGCCGCTGTCGCCGCGCAGGTGGGCGGCTTCCTCGGCGCTGGGCAGGCGGTAGCGGCGGCCGGTCTGGGCGCTGTACCACTGCGCGTAGGCCTGTGCATCTTCGAGCGAGATGCACACCACCGGGTCGTTCTCGTCCTGCGTGAAGCCGGGCTTCTGCCAGTCGCGCGGATCGATCATGCGCAGCAGCGAGGCACGCTCGCGGCATAGCGCCGCGGTGCGGCCGTTGGAGGCGGCGAAGCGTGCGTACTCGCGGCGCGAGACCGGGCGCGGCGTCAGCGTCACGCTGACCTTGGCGCTGGCCTGCGAAGTGACATCGATCGTGGCGCCGCGGGCCAGCGCGGTGGGCATGGCCTTGGCCTGGGCGAGCAGGCGCGAATTGAGTTTGCGCGGGAGTTTGAACTGGTCGGCCAGCGCGACGGTGCGCTGCGCCTCGGGCTTGTCGCGGCGCTTGATCGCCTGCTCGAGCCGGGCATCGAGCGCCTTGCCGGCCTGGATGCGCAGCTCGGACTGGGCCGGGGAGCTGACGGTGCCGGTCTGCTGGCCCAGGTTGTTGGCGTGGGTCAGCAGTTCGATCGCGCGCGCGTCCTTGTCCTCGCGCACGCTGCGCACGATCTGCGCGGACAGGGCGAGGGTGAGGTCGTCGATGGCCTTGGCGACATCCGGGTGGGTGCTGTCGGTGTGCCATGCCAGCAGCACGCTGTCGAAGGCGTTGGCATCGTCGGGTTCGGTCAGGCGGCCGCGTTCGATCTGCTGCCGGGCGTCGTCGAGCGCGCGTTGCAACGGCGCTTCCGGCAGCGGCTGCAGCATTGCCTCGGTGGGATCGTCGGTCGTCGTCGCCGTGGGCGACGTGGCGATCAATTCGGAGGGCGTGGCTTTGTCGTCGTCGTCATCGCGGCCGATGCTGAAACCCAGCACCACCAGCGTGACAGCGGCCACGGCCAGCGCCGCCCACATCGGCGTCGCCCAGCGGCGCGACGGCCGCAGGCGTTCGAACATTTCCAGCGCTGCCGTCCACGGCTTGCGCTGCTGCACGGCGCGGATGGACGCGGTCATCTGCGCGGCATCCTGGAAGCGGTTGGCGGCCTGCTTGCACAGTGCGCGATTCATGAAGCGCTGCCAGTGATGCAGGTGCTGCGGCAGTTTCGGAATCGGATCCTGCGCGTGCATCACTGCCATCGACAGCGCGTCGGCGGCCTCGAACGGCAGGCGACCGGTCAGCATCTCCCACAACAGCACGCCCAGGCTGTAGAGGTCGGCGCGGCCATCGACGTCTTCGCCGCGCGCCTGTTCCGGCGCCATGTAGGCGGTGCTGCCGACGGCGAGTCCGGCGGCAGTCACGCGCGGGCCGAAGCCACGGCGCAGGGCGATGCCGAAGTCGGCGAGCAGCACGCGTTCGCTGTCGTCGAACAGCACGTTCTCGGCCTTGACGTCGCGATGCACCACGCCCCGTGCATGGGCGTAGTCGAGCGCCGACAGCAGCGTCAGCGCGACTTCGACCGCGCGCGGCTCGTCCTTGCTCAGATCGCGCTGGCCAAGGTGGCCGCGCGGCAGGAACGGCATCGCGTAATAGGGCAGTCCGTCGACGGTGCGGCCGACTTCGTGGATGGTGACGATGTTGGGGTGTTCGAGGCGCGCGATCGTGCGCACTTCATTCTCGAAGCGGCGACGGCTGACTTCGTCGGCAAGCGCCAGCGGCAGCATCACCTTGATGGCGACCTCGCGCGACAGCGCGATCTGGTTGCCCAGATACACGGTCGACATGCCACCGTGGTTGATCACCTTGTGCAGGTGAAAGCCGGTGATCTCCGGTAATGGCGATGTGTTGTCGATGTTGGATGCTGATCCGGACATCGCGTCCCCCTGTCGCGAAACGGGAGCATACGCCGTCATTGCGCCCAGCTCACGACGCGATCCTCACATCTGCGATGTGAAGACAAATGTGATGACGCACAGCGTCAGTTTCTGTCGGAAATGGCTTGTTTTAAGCTACTTCGGGCGCGTCCCGATGCTCGGTTTTGCGCCGCACGTAGAGCTGTTTGCGCAAACGTGCGACGACATCGCCTTCGCTGTCCACCACGTCGGTGTTGAACCATCGCAGCGTCTTGCTGCCGGTGGCGGTGGCCTGGCGCAGTTCGGCGAGAACGCGATCGTCGAGGCGGAAATCGGCATGGACGGTGCCGCGGCCGGGCTTGACGAATTCGATCTCCGCGGCCTTGTCCCAGACCCAGTAGCGGCTGCCGAGCGCGTTCATCGTCAGCAGCATCCAGAACGGATCGGTCATGGCGAACAGGCTGCCGCCGAAGTGGGTGCCGACGTAGTTGCGGTTCCAGGGGCGCATGCGCAGCTCGACATGGGCATGGCGGTAGTCAGCGGCGAGGGCGGTGACGCGGATGCCGCTGAACAGGAACGGCGGCCAGAGGTTGAGGCCCAGGCGCAGGTGACTGGCTTTCATTCGGGAGCGGGAGCGGGGTGGGGCGGCCAGCCTGCCATACGGAGCCGTATTGAGGAAGGCCCGTCCGCCGCCGGGCAGGCCTCCCCGTTCATCCGTTCAGTGGCCTCGGCGTGGCGTCAGCGCTCGGCGGCAGGATCGGGAGCGTGACCTGCGGCGCCACTCCGCTGAGGGACTGGAGGAAGGCGGTGATGTCCTCGACTTCAGCCGGTGCCAGCTGGCGGCCGAGTTGACTGCTGCCCATGATCCGGACCGCCTCGCGCAGGTCCCAGACCTGGCCGCTGTGGAAGTAAGGTGCGGTCAGGGCGACATTGCGCAGCGGCGCCGCCCGGAACGCGTACTCGTCTCCTTCGGCCCTGGTCACGGCGAAACGGCCCGTGTCCGCAGCCGGCAACAGGTGGGCGGCGGGTTTGCTGACGACGCCGAACGGGTGGTAGCTCTGGCCACCGACATTGATGCCGTTGTGGCAGGCGACGCAGCCGGCGTCCATGAACAACCCCATGCCGCGTTGCTGCCTTGCATCGAGGGCGCCGTCATCGCCGGCGAGGAAGCGGTCGAACGGAGCATCGGGCGTGAGCAGCGTCGCCTCGAACGCTTCGATGGCGCGCGCCATGTTGTCGAAGGTGATGGCGTTGTTGCCGCTGTCGGGAAAGGCCAGTGCGAATGCCCTGGCGTAGCCGGGAATGCCCTTGAGCGTCGCCACCGCGCGCGCCGGGGTGTTGTTCATTTCGACACCGGCCTGGATCGGACCCTTGGCCTGCTCGCTCAGGTCGGGCGCGCGCCCGTCCCAGAACTGGGCGGCATTGAATACGGCATTGAACACGGTTGGCGCATTGCGCGGGCCGCGCTGAAAGCCGTGGCCGATGGATGTCGGGACGTTGTCCGCGCCGGCGGTGCTGAGGCTGTGGCAGCTGTTGCAGCTGATGACCTGGCTCGATGACAGGCGCGGCTCGAAGAAGAGCATCTTGCCCAGTTCGACTTTCGCAGGGCTGATGGTCTGGTCGCGCACGGCGGCCAGCTTCTCCGGGACGGGAGTGAAAACACCCTCGGCGCGCTTTCGAAGTGCCGCTGCGGCGGAATCAGCGGCAGGAGCGGTGTGGGTGGCATGAACTCCGGCGGCGGGTGTGTTCTGCGCGGTACCTGCGTTACCGCAACCGGTCAACAGCAGCGTTGCGGCGATGGCGGGAGACAACGTGATGGCAAGTGGAAGGCGTCGCATGGCGTCTACCTGGTGACCGTCAGCTTGCCCTTCATCTGGAACGAGTGGCCGGGGAAGCTGCAGAAGAATGCGTAGTCGCCGCCGGCGGTGAGCTTCTTGCCCGGGAACGACACCGTCGTCTTCTGTCCTGCGCCGATCAACGACGTTGCGGCGATGACGCGCGCGTCGCCCTTGGCGAGGTAGTTGTTGGCCGCGCCTGCCTTGATGCCGTCGCGTCCGATGGCCTCCATGTCCTTGCTTGTCGCGATCACGACGTTGTGGCCCATCGCCGCCACCGGCAGCTTGCCGGTATGCGCCAGTTCGACCGTGATGGTCGGGCAGGCCGCCGAAACGGTGACGGTCTTGAGGTCGAACTTCATCGCGTCGTCGGCCTTGAGCGCGATGGTGCAGTTGCCCGCGGCATGGGCGAGGCCGGTTGCGGACAGCAGGCCCAGGCAGAGCAGGGAAGTGGAAACGATCTTCGTGGAAGGCAAGTGCTTCATGGACGATTCCTGGGGGAAGAAGAGGATTGACTGACGACGGCCCAGGCCGGAAAGGTGCGGCGGGCCGATGTCGGCAAGGTAGGCGCGGGTGGGCGTCGACACCTTGATCTGAGTCAAAACGGTGCGTCGATGCACCTCGTTCCCCAGGCAACGACGACCAGCACGCGCGAGGCGTGCTGGTGAAGGGAGCGGGCCGCCAGGCGGCGTGTCGCGAGCCGCGCGTCAGTCCGCGCGACGGAAGACCAGTGTGGCGTTGGTGCCGCCGAAGCCGAAGCTGTTGGACATCACCGTGTCGCAGGCCGCGTCGCGGCGCTCGCGCAGGATCGGGAAGCTCTCCGCGCGGGGATCGAGTGTTTCGATGTTGGACGAGGCGGCCATGAATCCGCCTTCCATCATCAGCAGGCAGTAGATCGCTTCATGCACGCTGGCAGCACCCAGCGAATGGCCGCTGAGCGCCTTGGTCGAAGACAGCGGCGGCACGTTGTCGCCGAATGCGGCGCGCACCGCTTCCAGTTCCACCACATCGCCCAGGGGCGTGGAGGTGCCGTGCGTGTTGAGGTAGTCGATCGCGCCGACGCCGCGGCCGTCGTAGCCGGCCAGCGCCATCTGCATGCAGCGCACCGCGCCTTCGCCCGAGGGGGCGACCATGTCGGCGCCGTCGGAGGTGACGCCGTATCCGACCAGTTCGGCGAGGATGCGCGCGCCGCGGGCGCGGGCGTGTTCGTAGTCTTCCAGCACGACCATGCCGCCACCGCCGGCGATGACGAAGCCGTCGCGGTCGTTGTCGTACGGTCGCGAGGCGCTTTGCGGGGTGTCGTTGCGATGCGTGGACAGCGCGCCCATGCCGTCGAACTGTGCGGTCATGCCCCAATGGACTTCTTCGCCGCCGCCCGCGAACACCACGTCCTGCGCGCCATGGCGGATCAGATCCGCGGCCATGCCGATGCAATGCGCGGACGTCGCGCATGCCGCGCTGATGGAGTAACTGAGGCCGCGGATACCGAACGCGGTGGCCAGCGTCGCCGATACGGTCGAGCACATCGTGCGCGGCACCATGTACGGGCCGACGCGGCGAATGCCCTTCTCGCGCAGGATGTCCGCCAGTTCGATCTGCCACTGCGGCGAGCCGCCGCCGGAGCCGGCGATCACGCCGGTGCGGACGTTGTGCATCTGTTCCTGGTCGAGGCCGGCCTCGGTCATCGCATCGTGCATGGCGATGTAGCTGTAGGCCGCGGCATCGCCCATGAAACGCTTGAGCTTGCGATCGATCCGCGACTCCAGGTCGATCTGCGGAACGCCGGCGACATGGCTGCGCAAGCCTTTCTCCGCGTACTCGGGAACGAAACTGATGCCCGCGCGCCCTTCGCGCAGGGAGTCCGTGACCGACTGGCGATCATTGCCCAGGCACGAAACCACACCCAGGCCGGTGACAACGACACGACGCATTCAGAAGCCCTCGGTGGAAGTGAACAGCCCGACGCGAAGATCCTTGGCCGTGTAGATCTGGCGGCCGTCGACGCTCACGCTGCCGTCGCCGATGACCAGCGCCAGCTTGCCGCGCATGACCCGGCGGATATCGATTTCGTAGCTGACGAGTTTTGCATCCGGCAGCACCTGGCCGGTGAACTTCACCTCGCCCACGCCCAGCGCGCGGCCGCGACCGGGTTCGCCCAGCCAGGGCAGGAAGAAACCGCACAGCTGCCACAGCGCATCCAGGCCCAGGCAGCCGGGCATCACCGGGTCGCCTTCGAAGTGGCAGGCGAAGAACCACAGGTCCGGGTTGATGTCGAGCTCGGCGCGGATCACGCCCTTGCCGTAGCTTCCGCCTTCGGTGGCGATGTGGGTGATGCGATCGAACATCAGCATCGGCGGAAGCGGCAGACGCGCGTTGCCGGGGCCGAACATGGTGCCGCCGGCGCATGCAAGCAGCTGCGCGCGGTCGAATGAATTGGGACGAGTCATCTGGAAGTACCGTGGCGTGGAACGCGGCAGTGTGGTTTCCCACAATGACGACTGCCTTGACCTGGATCAACCATCAATTTCCGTACGGTGAAGTACTTTTGTGCGGTATTCCAGGTTCCTGTGGTGCGGGTGATGCGACGCCCCGATTCATGCGCTGCATGGTTGTTGCGGTCAGAACAGCAGCGACGACATCTTGCGGCGGTAGCGGCCCACCAGGTCCTCGTCCTCGACCACCCGGAATGCGTCGATCAGCGCCTTGCGCGGCAGGCCTTCGGCGTAGCTGCGATCGCGCCGCAGCATCTCCAGGAACTGCTCCAGGCCGGCCTCGGCATTGCCGTCGACGATGTGGATGGCGCCAAGCAGATGGCGGGCGCGCAGGTCGTCGGGATTGCCGGCGATCGAGGCTTCCAGCACGGCCGCCGGCGGCGCGTCCTTGAGCAGCGAGGCGAACTCCAGGCGCGAACGCGCGCGCTGGGCACGGTCGTCGGTGGCGAGGTTGGCCGGCAGGCCGTCGAGCAGTTGCTCGGCCTCCGACACCGCGCCGGTCTTGAGCAGGGCCAGGGCCAGCTCGAGGCGCAGCTCGGCGGTGTCGGGATTGGCCGCCACGTCGGCGCGCAGGCGCACCACTTCCTCGTGCGGGTCCAGCACCGGCGCCGGGGCCTCCACCGCTTCGGTAGCGGCCGCTTCGCCCGGCTCGACACCGTGGTGCTTGAGGAACTCGCGGATCTGGCCTTCCGGCAGTGCGCCGGGGAAGCCATCGACCAGTTGCCCGTCCTTGACCAGGAACACGGTCGGGATCGAGCGGACCTGGAATGCGCCGGCCAGTTGCGGTTCCTTGTCGACGTCGACCTTGGCCAGCTCGAAGGCGCCGTTGTAGTCGGCAGCCAGCTTTTCCAGGATCGGTCCGAGGGTCTTGCAGGGGCCGCACCACTCGGCCCAGAAGTCGACGAGCACCGGTGTCTGCAGGGACTTCTGCAGGACCTGCGCTTCGAAGTTGTCGGCGGTGGCGTCGAAGACGTGGGGGGAGGCGGTTTCGGTCGTCATCAGCTCGGCTCGGGTCGGCTCGGTGGTCAGTGGCAGGAGATGGGGGCGGGCGGCGTGCTTGGCAAGCATGGCCGGGCGGTCGGCACGCTAGCATGAAGCGCCGCATTCCCGACCCGCCGGACCGCCGTGAATTCCAACTCCCCAAGCCGCGCCGCCTCGTTGTTCGATCGCCATGCCGGCACGCTGGCGGTGCTGTCGTGTGCCGCGGCCGTCTTCGGCTTCGCCGCTGTGTTCGATGCGTTTTCGCACCTGCAGCATCCGGTCGCGCTGCTCGGTTCGCGTGGGGTGCCGGGTGCGGCGGGGTTCAATCTGCTGGCGTTCATCGTGCCGGGGCTGTTGGCCGCGGTGGTGGCCTTCCGGTTGCGCGGGCGGCTGCCGGTGGGCGCCGGTCGCATCGCCGCGGTGGGCGTGTGGATGCTGGCGATTTCGGCGTTGGCGTTTGCGGCGCAGGGGTTGTTTCCGCTCGATGCCTCCGATCTGGAGAACGCGCAAAGCCAGCGGCATGCGACGGCCTGGCTGTTGTGGTGGTTGTCGTTCGCGCCGGGTGCGTTGTTGCTGGGCCTGGGGGTGAGGTCTGCGCCGGGCTGGCGCGGGTGGGGGTGGGCATTCTTCGCGGCTGGTGCACTGGCAGTGGTGTTCAACGTGCTGCCGAGCACGTGGTTGCCAGGGCCGGTGGCGCAGCGGTTGCTGTTGGCGCTGTGGTTGCTGTGCGTGTGGATGGCGTCGCGTCGCCGCTGACGCTTCGGCTTCTGAGTGGTGTCGGCTTCGGGCGGCGTCAGCTTCGGGCGTCCGCCGGGGCGAGCCCAGCTTGGGGCGTCAGCTTCGGGGTGGCGCCGTCCGCCGGGGCGGGGATTGCTACGCCCGGCAGACGACATCCTGTCTTTATGCCGGGCGTGGGCCATCCATGGCCCACTGCTCCGCAATCCCCGCCCCTGCCGTCATCCCGGCGCACGCCGGGATCCATTTGCTTTTGTAGCCGTGGGGACAAAGCCAACATCCCTGGATCCCCGCCTTCGCGGGGATGACGGTGACAACGGCGGAGATGCGACGAGAAGCCCGTGATGCCCAGAAGACGGTGACATGACGGCTCCTCGTCGCGCCCCGCATCGGACATGGATGTCCGACTAAGGGGCGGGGCAATCCCCAGCGTGGTGGGCGACGCCGCTCCGAAGGCAGGAGCCTGTGGGCGACGCCGCTCCGAAGGCAGGAGCCTGTGGGCGACGCCGTTCCGAAGCTACGTCAGCCTCGAAGACTTACAGCGCGACAGACGCCGTGTCGGCGCGCGAATCGGGCTGGCGGTACACCTTGCCGTCCTTCATCACGAAGTCGACCTTCATCACTGCGGTGATGTCCTCGACCGGGTTGCCGGGCACTGCGACGATGTCCGCGCGCTTGCCGATTTCGATCACGCCCTGGTCGTCGACGCCGAGCACCTCGGCTGCGCGGATCGTGGCGGCCTGCAGCGCTACGTTGGCGGGGATGCCGGCTTCCGTCATGTAGATGAACTCGCGCGCGTTGTCGCCGTGCGGGCCGACGCCCATGTCGGTGCCGAAGGCGATCTTGACGCCGTTCTTGTAGGCCCTGCCGGCAGTGTCCTGGATCATCGCGCCGATGCGGATCGCCTTGGGCCGTACCACCTCGGGGAAGTAACCGTCGATCTTGGCCTTGTCGGCAACGAAGCGGCCGGCGTAGATCGTCGGCACGTACCAGGTGCCCTTCTGCTTCATCAGCGACATCACTTCCGGGCTCATGTAGGTGCCGTGCTCGATCGAGGTGACGCCGCCGAGCACCGCGCGCCGGATGCCTTCCTCGCCGTGGGCGTGGGCGGCGACCCGGTAGCCGTAGTCCTTGGCGGTGTCGACGATCGCCTTGACCTCTTCGACGGTGAACTGCGGCGCGTCGCCGGATTTTGCATACGACAGCACACCACCGGTGGCGGTGATCTTGATCACGTCGCTGCCTTCCTTGTAGCGCTGGCGCACGGCCTGGCGCGCGTCGTCGATCGAGTTGATCACGCCCTCGGTCGGGCCCGGCGGGCCGATCAGGTGCGACAGCGCGTCGTTGTAGCCGTTGGTGGGATCGGCGTGGCCGCCGGTGGTGGCGATCGACTTGCCCGCCGCCCAGATCCGCGGCCCGTCGACCAGGCCCTGGTTGATCGCGTCGCGCAGGTGCGGACTGACTTCGCCGCCCAGATCGCGGACGCTGGTGAAGCCGGCCAGCAGCGTCTTCTTGGCGAAGCCGACCGAGCGGAACGCGAAATCGACGTCGTCCAGGCGGAAGCCTTCCGAGTAGCTCTGCGGGCTCGACTGGCTGCCCAGATGCACGTGCAGGTCGGTCCAACCCGGCGAGCAGGTATGGCCGGACAGGTCGATGCGCTCCAGCCCCGCCATGTCGGCCTGGCCACTGACCACCTCGGCGACCTTGCCATCGCGGACGATCACGGTGTGCGGGCCCAGCACCTTGCCGGCGCGGGCGTCGAACAACTGCCCGCACTGCAGCGCGTAACTGTCGCCGGCGGCGACGGCCGGCGCGGCGGCCAGGGCGGTGGTCAAGGACAGGACAAGCGTGGACAGGCGCATTCGGTATCTCCCCAGATGAAGCCACTACTGTAGCCGCGCGGGCGGGCCGGGCCGCTGGGACATTGGTCGCAACCTCCTGTGGCGGCGGTCACGCGGTGGCGGTCTGGCGGCCGCCGCCTGGTCGGGCGGCCGCGCGGCCCCGGCTCTTCGGGCGGCCATGCAGCCCGGGCGGAATAGCGGCCATTTGTGCACTGCGGTAGGCTTGGCGGTCTTCCCCTAGCTTTCCCTTGCCCCCCGTGTCCACAGACGCCGAAGCCGCTCAAACCGTCGCAGATCCGAACGCCACCGACATCCGGGCCTTCGATCCGCTTGCCATCGAGGCCGCCGCCCAGGGGTACTGGGACGACAGCCGCGCCTTCGAGGTCGACGAGCGCTCCGACAAGCCCAAGTACTACTGCCTGTCGATGCTGCCGTACCCGTCCGGCGCGCTGCACATGGGTCACGTGCGCAATTACACGATTGGCGACGTCATCAGCCGCTACAAGCGCATGACCGGCCACAACGTGCTGCAGCCGATGGGCTGGGACGCCTTCGGCCTGCCGGCCGAGAACGCCGCGATCAAGAACAAGACGGCGCCGGCCAAGTGGACCTACGCCAACATCGCCCACATGAAGGCGCAGCTCAAGCAGATGGGCTACGCGATCGACTGGTCGCGCGAGTTCGCCACCTGCCAGCCGTCGTACTACGTGCACGAGCAGCGCATGTTCGTGCGCCTGATGAAGAAGGGCCTGGCCTACCGCAAGAACTCGGTGGTCAACTGGGATCCGGTCGACCAGACCGTGCTGGCCAACGAGCAGGTCGTCGACGGCCGCGGCTGGCGCACCGGCGCGTTGGTGGAGAAGCGCGAAATCCCGCAATGGTTCCTCAAGATCACCGACTACGCGCAGCAACTGCTCGACGGACTGGACGCGCTGCCGGGCTGGCCGGATGCGGTCAAGACCATGCAGCGCAACTGGATCGGCCGCAGCGAAGGCCTGGAGATCCGCTTCGACGTGCGCGATGCAGACGGCAACGCCGTTGCGCCGTTGAGCGTGTTCACCACGCGCCCGGACACGCTGATGGGCGTGACCTTCGTGTCGATCGCCGGCGAGCACCCGCTCGCCCTGGCGGCGGCGCAGAAGGATGCCGGGCTGGCCGGGTTCCTGGCCGACCTGAAGAAGGGCGGTGTCACCGAAGCCGAGCTCGAGACCCAGGAAAAGCGCGGCCGCGACACCGGCCTGCGCGCCATCCACCCGATCACCGGCGAAGAACTGCCGGTGTTCGTCGCCAACTTCGTGCTGATGAACTACGGCACCGGCGCGGTCATGGCCGTGCCCGCGCACGACCAGCGCGACTGGGAATTCGCCCAGCGTTACGTCTTGCCGATCCGCATGGTCATCGTGCCGGCGCAGGTGCGTGACGCGCTGGCCGAGATTGGCCAGCACCTGGCCCGCCACGACGACCCGATGCGCAGCGCGCTCGGCGGCGCCGGTTCGGTCGATGTCTACGACACCACGGCGGCGGTGCAGGTGGTGGAAGAGTTCCAGCGTCGCATCGCTGAAGAGTCGGCCTACACCGAGCGCGGCTGGCTGGTGAACTCCGGCGAGTTCGACGGCATGGAGTTCCAGCAGGCGCTCGATGCGCTGGCCACGCGCTTCGAAGGCGACGGCAGCGGCCAGCGCCGGGTCAACTTCCGCCTGCGCGACTGGGGCGTGAGCCGCCAGCGCTACTGGGGCTGCCCGATCCCGGTGATCCTGTGCGCGAAGTGCGGCGACGTGCCGGTGCCGGAAGACCAGTTGCCGGTGGTGCTGCCCGAAGACGTCGCCTTCAGCGGCGTCGCCTCGCCGATCAAGTCCGATCCGACCTGGCGCCAGACCACCTGCCCGCAGTGCGGCGGTGCGGCCGAGCGCGAGACCGACACGTTCGACACCTTCATGGAGTCGAGCTGGTACTACGCGCGCTACACCTCGCCCGGCGCGGAGCAGCAGGTCGACGAACGCGCCAAGTACTGGACGCCGGTCGACCAGTACATCGGCGGCATCGAGCACGCGATCCTGCACCTGCTGTACTTCCGCTTCTATCACAAGCTCATGCGCGACCAGGGCCTGGTCAACAGCGACGAGCCTGCGATCAACCTGCTGACCCAGGGCATGGTGATCGCGGAAACCTTCTACCGCGACAACACCGACGGCTCGAAGGACTGGATCAACCCGGCCGACGTCGAGGTGATCCGCGACGAGCGCGGCCGCATCACGGGCGCCACGCTGAAGGCCGACGGCAAGCCGGTCGTGATCGGCGGCACCGAGAAGATGTCGAAGTCGAAGAACAACGGCGTCGACCCGCAACTGATGGTCGGCAAGTACGGCGCCGACACGGTGCGCCTGTTCTCGATGTTCGCCGCGCCGCCGGAGCAGTCGCTGGAATGGAACGAGGCGGGCGTGGAAGGCATGTCGCGCTTCCTGCGCCGCTTCTGGCGCGAGGTGCTCGAGCACGTCTCCCAGCCTGACCATCCGCAAGTGGATGCGTCGCAGCTCGACGCCGCGCAGAAGACGCTGCGCCGCCAGCTGCACGAAACCATCCAGAAGGTCGGCGACGACTACGGCCGCCGCCACAGCTTCAACACTGCGATCGCGGCGCTGATGGAACTGCTCAACCACGTCTCCAGGTTCGACGACATGAGTGACCAGGGCCGGGCCGTTCGCCACGAGGCATTGCAGGCGATGGTGCTGTTGCTCAATCCGGTCACGCCGCATGTCTGCCACGCCCTGTGGCAGGCCCTGGGCCATGCCGAGACGCTGCTGGAGGACGTGCCGTTCCCGCAGGCCGATGCGGCCGCGCTGGTGCGCGACGCGGTAACGCTGGCGGTGCAGGTCAACGGCAAGTTGCGCGGCACCATCGACGTTGCGGTGAACATCAGCAAGGAAGACGCCGAGCGCCTGGCCCTGGCCGAACCGAACGTGGCCAAGTACATGGAAGGCCTGACGGTGCGCAAGGTGATTGTCGTGCCGGGCAAGATCGTCAACATCGTCGCCGCTTGATCGGCGTCCTGGGCCCTCTCCCGCCCGCGGGAGAGGGGTTGGGGTGAGGGCCCGCCCGTCGTCACAGGCTGAACGAGCCGCCGCCCGCTATTGATGGCCACGCACGCCTCGTCCAGACTGCCCGCATGATCCGTCACCCGATCCGCCAGATGCGCCCGATCCGTCGCATGCTCCCCGCCAGCGCCGCGCTGGTGATCACCCTGGCCGTGTCGGCTTGTGGCTTCCACCTGCGCAACGCCCTCGTGCTGCCGCCGGACATGGGTCCGGTGCGGGTGGTGTCGTCGGACCGCTACAGCCCGTTGGCCGACTCTCTGGCGCAGGCGCTGACCCGCGCCGGTGCGGTGCCGGCGACCGAAGACACCAGCAATGCAACCGTGCTCGACCTGCTCGGCGAGCAGTGGGGCGACCGCCCGATCGCGCTGGACGAACTCGGCCGCGCGCAGGAGTACTCGTTGCGCTATGCGGTGACGTTCGAAGTGCGCAAGGCCGATGGCACCACGCCGGTGCCGCGCCAGACCGTCGAGCTCGCGCGCGACTACGTGTCCAACCCGGTGCAGTCGATCGGTACCGAAGGCGAACGCGAAATCCTTCAGGGTGAAATGCGCCGCGAGATGGTGGCTTCCGTGCTGCGCCGGCTCGATGCTGTCGCCCGTCACGTCAGTGCGTTGCCTGCGGCCACGCCGGCGCCTGCTGCCGAAGGGACCACGCCGGCGCCTGCCGCCGCGCCCGTCCCGCCGGCAGAAGGTGGCGGCGGCACGCCGCGCTGAGCCTGCCGTCGTCGCAATGGAACTCAAACCGGAACAGCTGGTAGCCCAGCTTGGCCTCGACCAGGCTGCGCCGCCGCCGTTGCGTCCGGCCTACCTGATCGCAGGGCCCGAGCCGCTGCGCGTGCTCGAGGCCGCCGACACCGTGCGCGCCGCTGCGCGCAGGCAGGGCATTGCCGAACGCGAAGTATTCGAGGCCGAAGGCAACCAGCGCGAACCGGACTGGAATGGTCTTTCGGCCAGTTTCCGCGCGCCCAGCCTGTTCGCCAGCCGTCGCCTGGTGGAAGTGCGCCTGCCCAGCGGCAAGCCGGGCAAGGAGGGCGCTGAAGTCATCAGCGATTTCTGCGCCGATCCGCCGGCCGACGTGGTCCTGATGGTCACTGCCGGCGAATGGAGCAAACAGCACGGCGGCAAGTGGAGCGAGGCGATCGGTCGTATCGGCCAGATCGCAATCGCCTGGGCGGTCAAGCCGCACGAGTTGCCCGACTGGATCGAACGGCGCCTGCGCCAGCACGGCCTGCGCGCAGACCGCGACGCGGTGCAGAACCTGGCCGATCGCGTCGAGGGCAACCTGCTCGCAGCCGCGCAGGAGATCGACAAGCTTGCGCTGTTGTCCGATGGCAGCACGCTCGACAGCGCGAAGATGACCGAGCTGGTCGCCGATGCCGCACGCTTTGATGTGTTCCGCCTGGTCGATGCGGCGATGAACGGGCAGGCTGCGCTGGTCGCGCGCATGCTCGCCGGGCTGCGCGCGGAGGGCGAGGCGGTGCCGGCATTGCTCGGTATGGTCGTCATGGAACTGCAGCGCGCCGCATCGCTGGCGCGAGTGCAGGCGCGTGGCGGCAACCTCGCCGGCGAGTTCAAGGCGCAGCGCATCTGGGATTCCAAGCAGCCGATGTACCGGCGCGCCCTGCAGCGCCACGCGGCGCCGCGCTGGGATGCGTTCGTGGCCGAAGCCGGTCGCGTCGACCGCATCGCCAAGGGTCGCATGCGCATCGGCGAGGAGCCGACCGACGCCTGGCTGGCGCTTGAGCGCCTGCTGCTGGCCGTGGCCGAGCCGCGCGCCGCCAGGCTGCTCGTCGCACCGCGCGGCTGAGCGTTCGCCATGGCGCTGCAGGTCTACTACGGCGGCACCTTCGATCCGGTCCATTGCGGCCACGTGGCGGTGGCGCGCGCGGTGCGCGATGGCCTCGATGCGCAGGTCCAGCTGGTTCCCGCCGCCGATCCGCCGCACAAGGACGCGACCCACGCCGACGCGATCGCGCGGGCGCGGATGCTCGATCTGGCGGTGGCCGGCGAGCCCGGGCTCAAGGTCGATCGCCGCGAGCTGCGCCGGGAGGGGCCGTCCTACACGGTCGACACCCTGCGTGAGCTGCGCGCGGAGCTGGGCCCGGACACGCCGATCGTGTGGATGGTCGGCGGCGATTCGCTGCTGCAGCTGCATCGCTGGCACCGTTGGCAGGAATTGTTCCAGTTCGCGCATGTCCTGGCGGTGGCCCGGCCGGGGTCGCATCTGGATATGGCCACCATCGCCGAGCAGTCGCCGCCGGTTCATGCGGAGGTCGCCGCACGCTGGCACCCGCCCCGGGATCTGTCGCAAGCCCCTGCTGGGGGCTTCGCGGCGTTTGAACTGGCCCTGCAGCGGCCTGAGTCCTCCACGGAGCTGCGCCGCCGGATCGCCGCTGGCGAGGCCTGGCGGGACTGGGTGCCGGCGGCTGTCGCCGAGTACATCGTCCGTCACGGTCTTTATGCCGTCCGGGACGTCACGCCAGCTTCGTTATAATCTGCATGACATAATCCAGATGCCCCCCGCGCCGAGAGCCATCGCCCCTTGAGTACCGAAGCACAAGTCATCAAGACCCGTTTGCCCGACCCGCCGCCGCCGGTAGATCTCCTGCTAAAGACGGTCCATGCCGCGGTCGAGGAACTCAAGGCCAAGGACGTCGTCGAGATCGATGTGCGCGGCAAGAGCAGCGTCACCGACTACATGGTGATCGCTTCGGGCACTTCGACGCGCCACGTCAAGTCGATCGCGAACGAAGTCGTCAAGTTCGCCAAGAATCTCGATGTCCAGCCGTTGGGCGTGGAAGGCGAGCGCGAGGCCGAGTGGGTGCTGGTCGATCTGGGCGACGTTGTCGTCCACGTCATGCTGCCGCGCGTTCGCGAGTTCTATGCGCTCGAGCGTCTGTGGACGGTCGGCGATCAGCCGCCGGGCATGGAAGACGACCAGGAGTACGAGGTCGGCTACGGCCGGCGTCGCTGAGTCGCTGTTCATCGAGTCAAGGACAACGGCGCCTGTGGGCGCCGTTTTCATTGACGTTGACCGGTCTGCAGATCACAGGTGCCCGCGCTCCCACGGTCCCGTGATCGCCACCGTGATCCCCGGCGTCTGGATGTTGACGAACAACGCCTGGCTCAACGGATCCCAGCAGGCGCCGCAGAACTCGCTTTCGCGGTAGTCGCCCTCGGGGATGACCTTGCCGGCGTTGCCGATCTGCGTCGACGTCAGCTCGATGTTGTTCTTGCAGAAGTAGAACGACTCGCCCTGGCGGGTCAGTCCGATCAGTCGCGCGCCGGGGCCGTACTGGTCGGGGCTTTCGCCGCCGTCTTCGCACAGCAGCACGCCGCCGCGCGCGCTGACGGTGATGTTGTCGGGGTTGTGCGCGGCGAGCTGGTTGCCGCTGACGAACAACGCGCGGATGCGCTGGGTCAGCAGGTCGAGCACCCATACCGCGCCGTTGCCGCGGCCCTTGCGGCCCTGTGCGTCGACGCCGGTGCTGGTGTCGACGATGAACATCTTGCCGTAGCTGTGCCAGATGCCTTCGCCGCGGCTCATGCGCAGCGCGCCGGCGCTCCAGGCCTGTGCGAACGGGCCGCTGAGGGTTTCGCCGGCGGAGATGTCGGGGAAGCCGGCCGGGGCGACGATCGTGTCCAGGTCCGGATCGGGGATGTCGACCCATTCCAGTGCGTATTCGTCGCCGATCGCGGCCACGGTGAGGTCGGCGTTGGGCCGGCGGCGCACGCGCGCGGCCTGCAGGCGCCCGCCGTGTTCGAGTGAGCCGTAGCGGCCGGCGCGATCGTTGGGAATGAAACGGTAGAGGCCGGCCTTGTTGCGGTCGTCTTCGGTCAGATAGACGATGCCGGTGCGCGGATCGATCGCCACGGCTTCATGGCTGAAGCGTCCCAGTTCCACCAGCGGACGGCCGCAGGTGCGTTCGGCCTCCGGATGCACTTCGAAGACGTAGCCGTGCTTCTTGCCGGTGCTGGAAACCGCGTCGGTCTTGATCTCCTCGCACGTCAGCCAGCTGCCCCAGGGCGTCGGCCCGCCGGCGCAGTTGACCAGGGTGCCGCCGAGGCTGGCTTCGCTGCTGCGCCATTGGCCCTGGCGCCAGGTCAGCGTGGTGGTGCCACCGCCGGCGACCTGGCCGCCGCCGATGTCGCCGCGGTCGTACATGCCTGGCGCGTTGATCGGGCTGGCTGCGCCGCGTTCGTGGTTGCGGATCAGTACCAGTTCGTTGCCGCGGCCGCGGCCACGGCCGGAGGCGTGCTTGTTGTCGCGTGGGCGTGAGCCGGGCCGGCGCAGGCCGACCACGGCCATGCCGTCATGGCGATCGGGGCAGGGCTGGCCGTCGCTCATCACATCGCCGCCCCAGGCGAAGGACCGGTAGCTGAAACCGCGCGGCAGTTGCAGCAGCGGCAGGCCGGTAGCGAGGTCTGCGACCGGCGCCAGCGGGCCGTAACGGCCGGGAATGGGGGCGAGCCGGGTGGGGTCGCCGGCGGCCAGCGCCTGGCGCGAATACAGCGCGCCAAGGCTGCCCATGGCGCCAAGCGTCATCGCGGCGGCACCGCCTTTGAGGACCTGGCGGCGGGAGAGATCCAATGCATCCATCTGCGGACTCCTGCGGGGCTGGGGGAGCCTGCAACCTAGGTGCGGGGCATGGCCATGCGATGACATGCCGATGTCAGTGCGCCGGAACGTGACACGCAGCCGGTACCATCTCTGCAATGAAAGCGAAATTGATCGCCGTCGGTGAACACGCCCCGCGCTGGGTGGCCGAAGGCTTCGGCGAATACCGCAAGCGCCTGTCGCACTGGCTGCCGCTGGAGCTGGTCGAGATCGAGCCCGGCCTGCGCGGCAAGGGCCGCGATGCGGCGCGTGCGACCCAGGACGAAGGCGCACGCGTGCTGGCGGCGTTGCCGAAGAACGCGTGCGTGGTCACCCTCGATGGACGCGGCAA
This sequence comes from Lysobacter sp. 05T417, assembly GCF_056396405.1. Taxonomy (NCBI): domain Bacteria; kingdom Pseudomonadati; phylum Pseudomonadota; class Gammaproteobacteria; order Lysobacterales; family Lysobacteraceae; genus Lysobacter; species Lysobacter sp. 05T417. The sequence continues at coordinate 209,081 of NZ_JBFTLK010000008.1, forward strand.
GACCTGGTCGTCCGAGCAGCTGGCGCAACGGCTGGAACATTGGCGCGGGCAGGGGCGCGACCTCGCGTTCCTGATCGGCGGTCCTGAAGGGCATGCGCCGGAAGTGATCGCGCGCGGTGACGAGTCGTGGTCGCTGGGGCCGCTGACGCTGCCGCACATGCTGGTGCGGCTGGTTGCCGCCGAGCAGCTGTACCGCGCGGCGGCGTTGCTTGCGAACCATCCCTATCACCGCGCCTGATCACCGCGCCTGATCACCCCGCGCGTCCTGATCACCGCGCCAGTTTGAACTCGATCGGCACGCGCCCCAGTGCCTGCACGGCCTGGCCGTTGCGGAACGCCGGCTGGAACGTCCACTGCGTCAGCACCGCCCGCCGGGCGGCCTGGTCGAGCACGCGGTGACCGCTGCTGCGGACCACGCGCACTTCCAGCGGTCGTCCGTCGATGCCGACCAGGATCTCCAGTTCGACCGTGCCCATCAGGCCCTGACGCACCGCTTCACCTGGATAGGCCGGCGCGGGCGCCGACAATGCCTGCAGTACTGAGCCGGTGGCAGGCCCCGTCGACTCGCCGATCGTTTCGCCGGTTGATCCGCCGGGTGTGACCGGATCGACCGGTTGCAGTGCTTCGTCGCCGGGCTGGGCGTCGACCACGGCCTCGATGGGTTCGCTGCGCGCGGGGGTCAAACGTTCTGAGCGCATCGGCGCGGGCTGGGGCCTGGTCTTTTCGATCTTGACCGGTTCGGTCGGCGGTGGCTCTGTTCTAGTGGCCTTGGGTGGCAGTTCGAATATCTCGATGGTGTCTTCTTCCAGCTGCGGTGCGACCTGCGCCAACGGGACCATCAGCAGCATCGCCACCACCGCATTGACGGCGATGGCCCCGGCTGCAGCGACTATCCGGCTGCTATCGAGCTCACCGGGCTTGAACGGCCCGGCCTGGTGGTGCTGGGCGATTGCATTCGACATGGCGCGCCTCCTGTGTGGTCTGCACTGGCGGCAAACGCATCCATGGCGGCGGCGGGGTTACGGGCCCTGAAAAAAATCAGGCCCGCGCGGGGCGGGCCTGATCGTTGGACCTTGCGGGAAGCTTCAGCTCTGCGGCGCTCAGTTGCCCAGTTCGAAGACGATGTCGAGACTGACCGAGAGGGTGTTCTCGCCGGCCGCGATCGGCGTGTCGAAGGCTTCCTTGCCGCGCGCCATCGCCATCATCGGCATCGGCCGCGGCGGGGCGAAGCTGCCGCCCTCGCTGATGCTGACGATGCGGCGGACCTTCAGGCCCAGCGTCTTGGCGTACATCTGCGCGCGCGTCTGCGCCTTCTCGACCGCGGCGCGGCGGGCCTCGTCGTAGGCCTCGCCCTTCTTGGTTTCGTCGATGTCGAAGGTCGGCCCGTTGATCTGGTTGGCGCCGGTGGCGGCCAGCGCATCCATGATCCTGCCGAGCTTGGCGATGTCGCGGACGGTGATGTTGACGGTGTTCTGCGCCTGGTAACCGGTGATCGTCGGCGGCTGGTTCTCGGCGTACTTGTATTGCGGGTTGAGATTGACGCCGCTGGTCTGGACGTCGCGCTCGGCGATGCCGGCGGCCTTGATCGCGGCCACGACCTTGTTCATCTGCTCGGCATTGGCGCGCATGGCCGAGTTGGCGTCGGCCGCCTGGGTCACAACGCCGGTGGACAGGGTTGCGATGTCGGGCGCACGACGGCTCTCGGCCTGGGCCGACACCGACAGCAGGGTGCCGTCGGTCGCTACGTACGGGGTGGTCTGGGCGGGGCTCACGACGGGGAAGGCTCCAAATGCGAGGGCGGCGGCCAGCACGAGCGGGCGCAGGGCGAGCCGCGAAGACGGGCGAGAAGACGGCAGGGGCATGAACAACTCCTTGTGGTTGCGGCTAGGGTCTGGATGGTGCGGTGAACGATTCGTGAGCCTGGTCGGGGTTGGATGAGGTTGCGTGCGCTGTCGCGCAGTCAGCGCGGGTTATGCTTTCGCCGATGCTTTATCTCGCCTCCAAATCCCCCCGCCGGCACGAATTGCTGGGCCGGCTCCTGTCGAGCCAGCCTGGCCTGGAGTTCGGCGTGCTCGACCTCGACATCCCCGAGCACCCGCAGCCCGGCGAGCCGGCCGAATCCTATGTGCGCCGTGTCGCCCGCGAGAAGGCCGGGGCCGGACTGCTCAAGGTGGTCGGCAACCCGTCCGCGGTCGTGCTTGGCTCCGATACCGAGGTCGTGCTCGATGACGAGGTGTTCGGCAAGCCGGCCGACGACGCCGACGCCGCGGCGATGCTGGCCCGGTTGTCCGGACGCACCCACCAGGTGATCTCGGCAGTGTCGCTGGTTTCGCCGTCGCGCGAGTTGCAGGCCGTCTCGATTTCCGAAGTCACCTTCGCCACGCTGAGTCCGTCGCAGATCGATGCCTACGTTGCCAGCGGCGAGCCGCACGGGCGCGCCGGCGCGTACGCGATCCAGGGCCTGGCCGAGGCATTCACCACACGCCTGTCCGGCAGCTACTCCGGTGTGATGGGGTTGCCGCTGTACGAGACCGCCACCTTGCTGCGACAGTTCGGAGTGTTGAAGTGACCGAAGAAATACTGGTCAACGTTACTCCCCGCGAAACCCGTGTTGCCGTCGTCGAAAACGGCATGCTCCAGGAACTGCACATCGAACGTGGCTGGCGCCGTGGCGTGGTCGGCAACATCTACAAGGGCAAGGTCCAGCGGGTCATGCCGGGCATGCAGGCGGCGTTCGTCGAAATCGGCCTGGAGCGCGCGGCGTTCCTGCACGCGGCCGACATCATCAAGCCCGTGCCGGTCGCCGAGGGCGCCAGCGAAGGCGAGGAGGCGCCGCTGCCGCCGACGCCGACGCGGCCGATTGCCGAACTGCTGCGCGAGGGCCAGGACATCATCGTGCAGGTGGTCAAGGACCCGATCGGCAGCAAGGGCGCCCGACTCACCACCCAGCTCAGCATTCCTTCGCGCTACCTGGTACTGCTGCCGCGCACACGCGTGGTCGGCGTCTCGGCGCGGATCGAGGACGAGGCCGAGCGCGCCCGCCTCAAGAGCCACATCACCTCGCTGGCCCCGTCCGGCGACAGCCACGGTTACATCGTGCGCACCAACGCCGAGGGCCAGCCGGAGGAGCAGCTGGCCGAGGACGTGGCCTACCTGGGCCGGGTCTGGGGCCTGATCGAGGAACGTTCGCGCAGCGCCCGCGTCGGCGAACGCGTGTACGAAGACCTGAACCTGCCGCTGCGTGCGGTCCGCGACCTGATGCGCAAGGACGTCGAGAAAGTGCGCGTCGATTCGCGCGAGACCTGCGAGCGCCTGCGCGTGTTCGCCGCGCAGTACATGCCGGGCCTGGACGAGAAGATCGAGCACTACACCGGCGCGCGGCCCATCTTCGACCTGTATGGCGTCGAGGACGAGATCCAGCGCGCACTCGACAAGGAAGTGCCGCTCAAATCCGGCGGCTATCTGGTGATCGACCAGACCGAGGCGATGACCACGGTCGACATCAACACCGGCTCGTTCCTGGGCCAGCGCAACCTCGAGGAGACGGTGTACCGCACCAACCTCGAAGCTGCGCAGTCGGTGGCGCGCCAGCTGCGCCTGCGCAACCTGGGCGGCATCATCATCATCGACTTCATCGACATGATCGATTCCGAGCACCGGCGGCAGGTGCTGCGCCAGCTCGAGAAGTCGCTGGCGCGCGACCACGCCAAGACCACGGTGTACGAGTTCTCGCCGCTGGGCCTGGTAGAGATGACGCGCAAGCGCACCACCGAAAGCCTGGAGCGCCAGCTGTCGGAGGCCTGCCATGAGTGCGGCGGCCGCGGCACGCTGAAGACGCCGGAGACGGTGACGTACGAAATCTTCCGCGACATCGTCCGCCAGGTGCGCCAGTTCGATGCGCAGCGGCTGCTGGTGATCGCCTCGCCGAAAGTGGTCGCGCGCATCACCGACGAAGAGTCGGCGGCGGTGGCCGAACTGGAAGAGTTCCTCGCCAAGTCGATCCGCTTCCAGGCCGACGACCAGTATGCGCAGGAGCAGTTCGATGTGGTTCTCCTCTAGGGCGGAAGGCTGAAGCACGATGCCGACCCCCATGCGCCGCCGCCTGCGCATCGCCCGCCGTGGCCTGGCCTACACGACCGCCCTGGTGCTGGTGCTGATCGCGCTGGTGCTGGCGATCGCCAGCCAGTTGCTGCCGCTGGCCGAAAGCAATCCGCAGCGCGTCGCCGCGTGGCTCAGCGAGCGCGCCGGCCGGCCAGTCTCGTTCGACAAGGTCGAAACCGACTGGACCCGGCGCGGACCGCTGTTGCGCCTGGACAATCTGCGCGTCGGCGCCGGCGATGAGGCGTTCACCGTGGGCGACACCGAGATGCTGGTGTCGGTCTACGCCGGCCTGTTGCCTGGCCATGCCTTTTCCGAGCTGCGCCTGCGTGGCCTCGACCTGACCCTGGAACGCAGCGACGACGCGCGCTGGAAAGTGCGCGGCCTGCCCGGCCAGGAGCAGCCCGCGCGCGATCCGCTGTCGGCGCTGGAAGGCCTGGGCGAACTGCAGGTGATCGGCGGCAAGCTGTCGGTGATCGCGCCGCAGCTGGGCATCGACGCGCGCATCCCGCGCATCGACCTGCGTCTGCGCGTGGACGGCCCGCGCGTGCGCGCCGGTGTCCGCGCCTGGCCGAGCGTCGGCGTGCCCGGCGCCGCCGCCTCGCCGCTGGACGCGGTGTTCGACTTCGACCGCCAGCAGGGCGATGGCAGGGCCTACCTGGGCACGCGTCGCGCCGATCTGGCGGCATGGGGCCCGCTGCTGCAATTGGCCGGTGTCGGCAGCGAGTCCGGCCAAGGCCGCGCCGAAGCGTGGGCGCAGTTGCGAAGCCACCGCATCACCGATGTGATCATCGATGCCGCGCTCGACCGCGTCGGCCTGCGCGGCCAGGCATTGCCCGGCGGCAAGGTGCCGCGCCTGATGTTCCCGCACATCGAGGCGCGTGCGCGCTGGCGGCTGATGGACGGTGGCTGGCGCGCGGACGCGCCGAAGCTGCGCATCGACAGTGCCGGCCATGCGCAGAAGCTCGACGGCCTGGCGATCGCAGGCGGCAGCCGTTTCGCGCTGATGGCCGACCAGATCGATGCCGGCCCGCTGCTTGCGGCCGCGGCGCTGAGCGACCGGCTCGAGCCTGGCCTTCGCCAGTGGCTGCACAACACCGCGCCGCAGGCGTCGCTGCAACGCATCGAAGTGGCCGGCGTGCGTGGTGGGCCGATGCGCACGCATGCACGTATCGCCTCGTTCGGGTTCAAGGCGGTCGGCAACGCGCCGGGACTGAGCGGACTGGCCGGCGAGTTCGACGGCGATGCCGACGGCTTCAGCCTGGTGCTCGACCCGAAGTCGCCGATGCGGTTCGACTGGCCGAGCGGGTTCGGCGTCGTCCATACCGCCGCCCTGCACGGCATGGTCAGCGGCTGGCGCGAGGGCGCCGGCTGGCGCATCGGCACGCCGTCGCTGGCGATCAAGGGCGATGGCTTCGGCGTGACCGCGCGTGGCGGCCTGTGGTGGCAGGGCGACGGATCGCGGCCGTGGATCGACATCGCCGCCGACATCGACGAGACCCAGGTGCCGGTCGCGAAGGGTTTCTGGATCCATCACAAGATGTCGCCACGCGTGATCGGCTGGCTCGACGCGGCGCTGGTCGGCGGGCAGCTTCGCAATGGCCATGCGGTGGTGTCGGGCGACCTCGACGACTGGCCGTTCCGCGATCGCAACGGCCGCTTCGAAGCCGTTGCCCAATTGCATGACGCCGTGGTCAAGTTCCAGCCGGAATGGCCGGCGGCGGAAGGTCTCGAGGCCGATGTCGCGTTCATCGCCGACGGCTTCACCGTCGAGGGCCGCGGCAAGCTGGCCGAAGTCGCCATCGACCACATCCGCGCCGGCATCGATCATTACGGCGGTGGCGCGCTGACGGTCAAGGCGCAGGGCGGGGGCGACGCCGCGCAACTGCTGAACCTGCTGCGCGCCAGTCCGCTGCAGCACGACCACGCCGACACGCTCAAGAACGTGGTCGCAAGCGGACCGGCCAAGGTCGGCTTCGACATGACCTTGCCCCTGGTCCATGGCGCAGTGACGGCGATCAGCGGGACGGTGGAACTCAAGGACGCCAAACTCGCCGACCCGCGCTGGAAGCTCGCGTTCGACCAGGTCAACGGCTCGGCCATCTACGGGCGCGGCGGTTTCGGCGCCAAGGATCTGCGCGTACGCCATGACGGCCAGCCGGGGCGCTTGTCGCTGCTGGCTGGCGACCAGTACGTGAGCGACAAGTCGCACGTGTTCGAGGCCGGTCTCGATGCCGACATGGCCATTGCCGACCTGCTGGATCGCGCGCCGGAGATGGCGTGGCTCAAGCCTTACGTCGATGGCCGCTCGCGCTGGACGGTCGGCATCGCCATCCCGAAGGCGTCGTCGGGACGCGCCGTGCCCACGCAGTTGCAACTGCGCTCGGACCTGGTCGGTACCGCGCTCAACCTGCCCGCGCCGCTGCGCAAGCCCGCCGGCGACGCGCTGGCGGCGAGCATCGATGCGCCCTTGCCGATGGGCAGCGACGACATCCGCGTGACCCTGGGCAACCTGGTCTCGGTGCGCGCGCGCAGCCGCGAGGATGCCTCGGGCAAATCGCAGACCGGAGTACGGGTCGCACTGGGTGGCGGGCGTGTCGACGAAGCGCCGCCGGCGCATGGCCTGGTGGCCACCGGCCGCGCGCCGGTGTTCGATGCCATCGACTGGATCGCGATGATGTACGGCGGCGGCAGCGGCGGGCTCGCGCTGCAGCGCATCGACGTCACCGCGCAGCGGTTCAACCTGCTCGGTGGCGCCTTCGCCGACACGCACCTGGTGGTGGTTCCGGCCCCACAAGGCGCAATCGCGGTGCAGGTGGAAGGCGCGGCATTGCAGGGCGCGGCGCTGATCCCCGCCGGCGACGGTGCACCGATCGCGGGCCGGTTCGATCGCGTCTACTGGCGCGCTCCGAGGGCCGCCACCGCGGCCGCCTCCACGACGGCGCCGCCCGCGCCCGCGCCGGCAGGCAACGACGGTTTCAATCCCGCCAGGATCCCGCCGTTGACCATCGACATCGCCGACCTGCGGGTCGCCGATGCGCGTCTGGGCGAAGCCAACCTGCGCACGCGACCGAGCAGCAACGGCATGCGCTTCGAACAACTGCGCATGCGCGGCACCGGCCAGAGCCTCGACGTCAGCGGCGAGTGGAGCGGGCGCGGCGCGGCTGCACGCACGCAGATGGACGTGCGGATCGACAGCAAGGATCTGGGCACGTTGCTGGGCGGCTTCGGCATGAGCCAGCAACTGGCCGGTGGTATCGGCACGATGCATTTCGCCGCGGGCTGGAACGGCAGTCCCGCCGACTTCAACCTGGCGACGCTGGAAGGCTCGCTCGATGCCGACATCCGCGACGGTCGCCTGCTCGAAGTCGAGCCCGGCGCCGGCCGCGTGCTCGGCCTGCTCAGCCTGGCCCAGTTGCCGCGGCGGCTGATGCTGGATTTCCGCGACTTCTTCTCCAAGGGATTCGCCTTCAACCGTGCCGGCGGCAAGCTTCGATTTACTGCCGGCACTGCCCACAGCGACGCCATCTCCATCGACGGGCCGGCCGCGCAGATCAGCATCAGCGGCAGCGCCAACCTGCGCGCGCAGAGTTTCGACCAGACCATCGAAGTGCGGCCCAAGGCCGGCAACCTGCTGACTGTGGCCGGCGCCATTGCCGCCGGCCCCGTCGGAGCGGCGATCGGCGCAGCGGCCAATGCGGTCCTGCAGAAGCCGCTGGGGCAGATGGCCTCGCGCACCTACCGCGTCACCGGGCCGTGGAAGGAGCCCAAGGTCGAGGTGGTCGGCAGCGAACAGGGGCGGGCCGAACAGACCGTGCCACCGGCCCGCTGAAGGGCCGGGCCAGACCCGACGCGTCGCCGGCCCGCAGGCCCAGCCGCGGCGGTGCCGTTCGCACTGCCGGCGCCCTCCGGAGCCCGCGGCCCCGGCGCCGCAGCCTTGGAAGGCGACCACTTCGCCCGCATCTAGTGCAGCGTATAACTGCTTTTTCCACCTCTCATTCCACAGCCCGCGAGCCCCCCGACACGATGACCCTGCCCATCCAGATCGCCGAAACCCGCCTGCTCCTGCCCTCCGGGCTCGACGCCGGTGGCCTTGAGCGCACTTTCGGCACCCTGCTCGGACCTGGCATTGACTTCGGCGACCTGTATTTCCAGCACGCCCGCCGCGAGAGCTGGACGGTCGAGGACGGCATCGTCAAGGACGGCGCGCATTCGATCGAGCAGGGCGTGGGTGTGCGCGCGATCAGCGGCGAAAAGACCGGCTTTGCCTATTCCGACGAGATCAACACGCAGGCGTTGCTGGCCGCGTCGAAATCGGCGCGCGCCATCGCCCGCGACGGTTCGACCCAGGCGCCGCATGCGCTGGTGCGCGGCGGCGGTCGTGAACTCTACGTGCCCGAAGATCCGATCGACGGTTACGCCAACGAAGCCAAGGTCGAGGCGCTGCGTCGCGTCGACCGCATGTTGCGCGCGGCCGACCCGCGCGTGCAGCAGGTGATGGTGAGCCTGGCCGGTGGCGTCGACACCATCCTGGTAGCGCGCAGCGACGGCGTGCTTGCCGCCGACGTGCGCCCGCTGGTGCGCCTCAACGTGCAGGTGATCGTCGAACACAAAGGCCGTCGCGAGAGCGGCTACGCCGGTGGCGGTGGCCGTTACAGCTACGCCGAGCTGCTCGATGGCGACAAGCCCGAACAGCTGGCTCGCGAAGCGCTGCGCCAGGCGCTGGTGAACCTGGAAGCGATCGATGCGCCGGCGGGCATCATGCCGGTGGTGCTTGGCAGTGGCTGGCCCGGCGTGCTGCTGCACGAAGCCGTTGGCCACGGCCTGGAAGGCGACTTCAACCGCAAGGGCACCTCGACCTATGCCGGCCGCATGGGCCAGCGCGTCGCCTCACCGGGCGTGACCATCGTCGATGATGGCACCTTGCCGGGACGGCGCGGCTCGCTCAACGTCGACGACGAAGGCACGCCGACCAACTGCACCACGCTGATCGAGGACGGCGTCCTGGTCGGTTACATGCAGGACACGCTCAACGCGCGCCTGATGGGCATGGCGCCGACCGGCAACGGCCGCCGCGAATCGTTCGCGCACCTGCCGATGCCGCGCATGACCAACACCTACATGCTGGCCGGGCAGCACGATCCGGAAGAGATGATCCGCTCGGTCAAGAAGGGCCTGTACGCGGTCAACTTCGGCGGCGGCCAGGTCGACATCACCAGCGGCAAGTACGTGTTCTCGGCGACCGAGGCGTACCTGATCGAGGACGGAAAGATCACCGCGCCGGTGAAGGGCGCCACGCTGATCGGCAACGGCCCGGAGACGATGCAGCGGGTGAAGATGATCGGCCACGACCTCGCCCTCGATGAAGGCGTGGGCGTGTGCGGCAAGGACGGCCAGAGCGTACCGGTCGGCGTCGGCCAGCCGTCGCTGCTGATCGATCAACTGACGGTGGGCGGCACGCAGGCGTGATGATGCCGGCGGGGGGCTATTCGTCGTCGGACTCGTCGTCGCCGGTGTCGGCTGCGCCGAGGATCACGCCGCGCAGCTCCCGGTACAGTTCGCGGAACGACTGCGGCGGCTTGTTGCGGTTGCGCTCGTCGATGGCGTTGCGCACCAGTTGCCGCAGGCGCTGGCGGTCGGCCGTCGGGTACTCGTCGAGCAGTTGCGCCAGCGCGGTGTCGCCGTCGGCGATCAGGCGCTCGCGCCAGGCTTCGACGCGGTGCATGGCGGCGATTTCGCGACGCGCTGCTTCGCCGTTCTCGTCGAGGGCGTCGCGCAGGGCATTGAGGATTTCGTCGTCCTCGCGCCGCATCTGCTTGGCCAGGAACGCCAGCTGGCGCTTGTGGGCGATGTTGGCGGTGATGCGCTTGCACTCGCGGATGTGCGGCAGCAGCGAGTCGGGCACGGGCAGCTTGGCCAGCTGTGCCTCGGTCAGGGCCACCAGCTTCTCGCCCAGCGCCAGCACCTCCAGCGCCTCGCGCCGGTTCTGGCTACGGCTGGGGCTGAGGAACTCGCCGGATTCTTCGTCTCTACCACGCATGACACTTCTTCCTGGATATCGATACATCTCTCCGCGCGCAGTCGTCAGCGCCGCGGAGGGCAAAAACAGGTTCCCGGGCCCAGGCCCGCGGAACGGCAGGCCACAAGGATAAGCCATTGAACGAACTGACTCCCCAATACGCCGCCTCCCTCGGCGACAGCCATGCCCGCCTGGAGTCCCTGGCGGAGGTGTCCCAGCGCCTGCTGGAGCGCTGCCGCGCCGCCGGCGCCACCCAGGCCGAGGTGTCGTGCTCGGAAGAATCCGGGCTCAACGTCAATGTCCGCATGGGCGAGGTCGAGACGGTCGAATCCACCCGCGACCGCGGCATCGCCGTCACCGTCTACTTCGGCCAGCGCAAGGGCAGTGCCAGCACCGCCGACCTGCGCGAGGAAAGCCTCGGCGCCACTGTCGAGCAGGCCTGCGCGATCGCCCGCCACACCGAGGACGATGCCGCCGCAGGTCTGGCCGATGCCGCGCTGATGGCGCGCGACCTGCGCGAGTTCGATTCCTGGCACCCATGGGTGATCGACGCCGACCGCGCCATCGACCTGGCCCTGGCCTGCGAGCAGGCGGGGCGGGAGTCGGATGCGCGCATCGAGAATTCCGACGGCGCCTCGGTCGGCACCGGCGAGAGCATCAGCGTCTACGCCAATTCGCACGGCTTCATCGGCCGCGAACGCAGCACCCAGCACAGCCTGGGCTGCGCGCTGATCGCCGGTCGCGGCGACGCGATGCAGCGCGATGGCTGGTACAGCATCGGCTTGTCGGCCGACGATCTGGAGTCGGCCGCCACCATCGGTCGCAAGGCCGCCCAGCGCGCCGCCTCGCGCCTGCAGCCGCGGCAGATCGCGACGGGCGAGTACCCGGTGCTGTTCGCCGCCGAGATGGGGCGCTCGCTGATCGGGCACCTGCTCGGCGCCGTCTCCGGTGGCGCGCTGTACCGCCGCGCCAGCTTCCTGGTCGATTCGGTCGGCACGCAGTTGTTCCCGGACTGGTTCGCGATCGATGAGCTGCCGTTCCTGGAGCGTGGCTTCCGCTCGTGCTCGTTCGATGCCGAGGGCGTGGCCACGCGCGAGTCGCCGCTGGTCACCGGCGGCGTGCTCCAGCGCTACATCCTGGGCAGCTACTCGGCGCGCAAGCTCGGCCTGCAGACCACCGCCAATGCCGGCGGCGTGCACAACCTCCAGGTCGAGGCCAACGCCGGCGACCTCGACGCCATGCTGGCCGGGATGGGCCGCGGCCTGCTGGTCACCGAGTTGATGGGGCAGGGCGTGAACACCGTCACCGGCGACTACTCGCGCGGCGCCGCCGGATTCTGGATCGAGAACGGCCAGATCCAGTACCCGGTCGACGGGATTACCGTGGCCGGCAACCTGAAATCCATGTTCACCGCGATCGAGGCCGTCGGCAGCGACGTCGACCCGCGCTCGCACCTGCGCACCGGCTCGATCCTGGTCGGGCGGATGACGGTGGCCGGCGAAACCCAGGAGTGAGCGCTACCCCCTCGCCCGGCTCAGGGCGAGGGGCAGGGGCGCGCTTGACCTGTCACTGCCGCGAGTGGAAAGTGGCCTGAACAGTCAAGGGAGCAGACTCATGAGCGAAAACCCGAACGAACCCAGCCCGTACTCCGCGCCCCCGCCGCCGCCGGAAAGCAACCTGGGCGGCGTATCGGCCGAGCAGCGTCAGTGGGCGATGTTCGCGCACCTGTCGGCCATTGCCGGCGCCGTGCTCACCTCCGGAATCGGCGGCTGGGGCACGTTCCTGGGACCGCTGATCATCTGGCTGATCAAGAAGGACACCATGCCCTTCGTCGAAGACCAGGCCAAGGAAGCGCTGAACTACAACATCACCGTGGCGATCGTGTTCTTCGCCCTGTGGGTGCTGGTGTTCATCACCCTGGGCATCGGCTTCCTGATCGCGATCCCGGCCTGGCTGGTCGTCGGCGTGGCGTGGCTGGTGTTCACCATCATTGCCGCGGTGAAGTCGAACGAGGGCGTCAGCTACCGTTATCCCTTCACGCTGCGCCTGGTGAAGTAAGGCCTGCAACCGGGTGCGGCTGATCGCCGCGCCCGGGTTGTCATGCGCTGATCAGCGGTCGCGCTCGATCGCGAGCCGGCCCAACGCCGCCAGCGCATCGGCACGCGCACCGAACGGCGCCAATGCCGCCGTCATCGCCGCGCCGAGCTCATGCAATCGTGCACGCGAAGCCTCCAGGCCGATCAACGCCGGGAAGGTTGCCTTGTCCTGCGCCACGTCCTTGCCCGCGGTCTTGCCGAGGGTGGCGCTGTCGCCTTCGATGTCGAGGATGTCGTCGCGCACCTGGAACGCCAGGCCGAGTGCATCGGCATAGCGGTCGAGGTCGTCCAACTCGCTCGCCGATGCGCCGCCGCACAGTGCACCCATGCGCACCGCGGCACGGATCAGCGCCCCGGTCTTGAGTGCGTGCAGCGTTTCGAGATCAGCCACCGATACCGTGGCGCCGTTGCCGGTGGCAGCCAGGTCGAGAGCCTGGCCGCCGCACATGCCGGCGGCGCCGGAGGCCGTCGCCAGCGTACGCAGCAACGCGACCCGGACGGCATCCGATACCGGGGCATCAGCCAGGACTTCGAAGGCCAGCGATTGCAGTGCGTCGCCAGCCAGTACTGCGGTGGCCTCGTCGAAGGCGACGTGCACGGTCGGCTGGCCGCGGCGCAGGGCGTCGTCGTCCATCGCCGGCAGGTCATCGTGCACCAGCGAATAGGCGTGGATCAGTTCGACTGCGGCCGCGGGTGCGTCCAGGGCGTCCGCCCCGGCACCCAGCGCCGCGCCGCTGGCGTACACCAGCAGCGGCCGCATGCGCTTGCCGCCGAGCAGCACGGCGTGGCGCATGGCCGCATGCAGCCGATGCGGTGGCAGCGAAGGGTCGGGCAGGACTCGGGCGAGCGCCGCGTCGGCGCGTTCGCGCCAGCCGGCCAGGTCAGACATCACTGACGTCAGGCATCGTTGGGCGACTGGGGCGACAGTGCGGCGAAGTTCTCGGCCGCGGCCGGGTTCTGCGGGTCGCTGAGCAGGCGCACGCGCAGTTCGGCCTGCTCCAGCGCACTCTGGCAGCGGCGGTAGAGGCCGACGCCGCGCTCGTAGGCAGCCAGCGAGTCCTCCAGGCTCATCTCGCCGTGTTCCATCTTCTCGACCAGTTGTTCGAGCGCATCCAGCGATTGTTCGAAATCGCTGACAGGCGAGGCGGAGGAAGCGGCTTCATTGGCGGTTTTTCGCGACATGGGCGAAGTTTGCGACCGCGCCCGGCGGGGGTCAATTGCCGCAGCGGGTCAGTAGGCAATGCGTCGCGGTTCACGCGATCGCCATTCCCGCAGCCGCGCTACGCGCAGCCGCGGTGCGGTCAGGCGTCGTCCCAGGCCAGCCGCGCCCCGTGCTGGCGCAGCCAGGCATCGAACGGGGCCGAATAGGCCAGGTCGGCGATGGCCAGCAAGTGGCCATCGGCGTCGCTGAGCAACGGCAGCCGCTCGCGCAGCCACGGCGGCACGCCCAGGTCCTGCAGCACGTGCTTGAGTGCATGCGAATGGGTGCGCCCGGGCTGGACGATGCGTTCGCCGCCCTGGCGGGCGTGCACCACCACACCTGCGGCCAGCGCCACGGCGCCCTCCAGTCGCAGTTGCCCGCCGTGCGGCAGCGCCAGTGGGGTGTCGCCGTGCCACGGGCTGCGCCAGTGTCCGGGCAAGCGCGGGCGGATCGGACCGGCATGCAGCAGGTCGCGCCAGCTGCGCACCGCCACGCCATGCCAGGCGAATTCGGCCTCGGCGTCCTCGCCTGCCGCGAGCACGTCGGCCTCGATGCGGGCGACACCCTGGGCGGGCAAGGCGGGCAGGGCGAGTCCGGCGATCCAGCGCCGCAGCACGCGCGCGCGGCGCGCGGCCGGCATCGCCAGCAGGCGACGGCGCGAGAGACAGTGCGGGTCGGCGGTGGCGGCAGCCGCCAGCGCCTGTGCGTCGCCTTCCTCGAGCAGGTCCCGCGCCTGCGCCGACAGGCCCGCCGATTGCGCCAGCGCCGCATCGGCGTGCGGCCAGCGCTCGCGCAACAACGGCATCACGCGCTGGCGCAGGAAGTTGCGGTCGAACGCGGTGTCGGCGTTGCTGGGGTCGTCGATCCAGTCCAGCCCGTTTGCACGCGCGTAGGCCAGCAGGTCGGCGCGGCCGTGGTCGAGCAGCGGCCGCCACAGCCGGCCAGCGCCGAACCGCCGCCAACGACGCATCGCTGCCAGGCCGTCGCTGCCCGAGCCGCGCAGTGCGCGCAGCAGCAGCGTCTCGGCCTGGTCGTCACGGTGATGGGCCAGCGCCAGCACTTCGGCGGGCGCAAGCGCGTCGGCGAACGCACGATGCCGGGCGGCGCGCGCAGCGGCCTCGGGGCCGTCGCCGTCAGCGACCACGCTCACCCGCACCACGGTCAGTGCAACCTCCAGCGCTGCGCACGTCCGCGCGCAGCGCTCGGCCCAGGCATCTGCGTGCGGGTGCAGGCCGTGGTGCACGTGCACGGCGCGCAGCGGCCTGGCGCCGGGCGTGTTCGCCAGCAGGTGCAGCAGCACGCTGGAGTCCAGGCCGCCGCTGTAGCCCACGCACAAGGGCGCATCCGGGCGGTCGTGGAGGGCGGCAGGCAACGGGGGCAGGGGCGGTGCGGGCGGCATCTGCCGATGGTGCCACGGCGCTGGAATGCAGCAACCCATCGTTGGTGCTGTGTTGCCGTCGCCGTGGACGCACCATCTACCTACCCCAGACACATGGAGAGACGGTTTTGGCCCGCTTATTCGATCCCTTCGAGCAGCGCTCGCTGACCTTGCGCAACCGCCTGGTGGTCGCGCCGATGTGCCAGTACTCGGCGGTCGACGGCGTCCCCAATGACTGGCACCTGGTGCACCTGGGCAGCCGCGCAGTGGGCGGCGCGGGCGCGATCATCGCCGAGGCCAGCGCGGTCTCGGCCGAAGGCCGCATCTCGCCGGCAGACACTGGCATCTGGAACGACCGCCAGGCCGAAGCCTGGGCACGCATCGCCCGCTTCACGACCTGCCAGGGCGCCGTGCCCGGCATCCAGCTGGCCCACGCCGGTCGCAAGGCCAGCACGGCGCCGCCGTGGCTGGGCGGCATTGCCGTGAGCCAGGCCGATGGCGGCTGGTCGCCGGTTGCACCCTCGGCGATTGCGTTCAGCGAAACCTCGTCGGTGCCGCGCGCGCTGGATGAAGCGCAGTTGCACAACCTCGTCGACGACTTCGCCTCGGCCGCGTGGCGCGCGCACGCCGCCGGCTTCCGCCTGATCGAACTGCATGCCGCGCACGGCTACCTGCTGCACCAGTTCCTGTCGCCGCTGTCCAACCGGCGCGACGACGCCTACGGCGGCAGTTTCGAAAACCGCACGCGCCTGCTGCTGGAAGTGCTCGATGCGGTGCGCAAGGTCTGGCCGGAGCGGTTGCCGCTATGGCTGCGCATTTCCGCCACCGACTGGGCCGAAGGCGGCTGGGATGTCGAGCAGAGCATCGAGCTGGCGCGGATCGTATCCACGCGCGGTGTCGACCTGGTCGATGTGTCCAGCGGTGGCCTCGTGCACGGCGCGAAGATTCCGCTGGAACCGGGCTACCAGGTGCCGTTCTCGGCGCGCATCCGCCGCGAAGCGGGCATTGCGACGGGCGCGGTGGGTCTGATCACCGAAGCGGGGCATGCCGAGACGGTGATCGAACGCGGCGATGCCGATGTCGTGCTGCTTGCGCGCGAACTGCTGCGTGACCCGTATTTCCCGCGCCGCGCCGCGCGCGAGCTGGAAGCCGAGCTGCACGCGCCGGAGCAATATCTGCGGGCCTGGTGACGTGTTCACCGGAGCCGGCAAGCCGGCTCCGGTGAAGGTCGCGCCAAAACGATCGGGCCGCTTCGATCAGGCTTTCGATCAGGCTTTCGATCAGGCTTTCGATCAGGCCGCTTCGTATGCGCCGTAACTGCGCAGGCGACGGTAACGGCGGTCGAGCAGGTCCTGCGTCGACAGCGCCTCGAGCGTGTCGAGTTCGTTGAGCAGCACGGCCTTCAGGCGCGTGGCCATCTGCCGCGGGTTGCGGTGCGCACCACCGATCGGCTCGCGCACGACCTTGTCGATCAGGCCCAGGCCGAGCAGGCGCTTGGCGGTCAGGCCGAGCTGTTCGGCGGCGTCCTTGGCCTTGTCGGCCGACTTCCACAGGATCGAGGCGCAACCTTCCGGCGAGATCACCGAGTAGGTGCTGTACTCCAGCATCAGCGTGCGGTCGCCTACACCAATCGCCAGCGCGCCGCCGGAGCCGCCTTCGCCGATCACGGTGCAGATCACCGGCACCTTCAGCTCGCTCATCTCCAGCAGGTTGCGGGCGATGGCTTCGGACTGGCCGCGCTCTTCGGCGCCCACGCCCGGGTAGGCACCGGGGGTGTCGATGAAGGTCAGCAGCGGCAGCCTGAAGCGCTCGGCCAGCTTCATCAGGCGCAGCGCCTTGCGGTAGCCCTCCGGACGCGGCATGCCGAAGTTGCGCTTGATCTTGCTCTTGGTGTCGCGGCCCTTCTGGTGGCCGATGATGACCACGCTGCGGCCATTGATGCGGCCCAGGCCGCCGACGATGGCGGCGTCGTCGGAGAAGGCGCGGTCGCCGGCAAGTTCCTGGAACTCGTCGCAGATGATGCGGATGTAGTCGTTGGTGTACGGGCGCGCCGGGTGGCGGGCCAGCTGCGAGACCTGCCACGGAGTCAGGTCGCGGAAAATCTGGGCGGTGCGGATGCGCAGCTTGTCCTGCAGCGCATGTACTTCGGCATCCACGTCCACGGCCGGGGCATTGCTGGCGTGGCGCAACTCCTGGATCTTGGCTTCCAGGTCGGCGATGGGCTGCTCGAAATCGAGGTAGTTCGGGTTCATGCGGGGGCCGTTGGCCGGAAAGCCGACAGTCTAGCCGAGGCGGGGCGACCGTACCGAGACGTGTGGCGGTGCGGCAATCGGCCAGGTTCGGCCGGGTATTGAAGTCGTATTCATCCCCTCGCGGCCCCGGGCCGCGGCGGGGACATGCTTGAATCGCTCTGCCGCGCTGGAGCGGGACAGGCGAGTCGTGGGAACCATGATGAAGGGACGTGGGTGGGCCGCCCTGGCGGCGATGGCGTGCGCAATGACCGGCATCGCGCCGGTGGCTGCCCAGGGCTGGCGGCATGTCGGTGCGGTCGAGCGGGTCGAGCCGCGGGCCGACGGCGTGATCGTCGCATCCGGTCCGGCGCGGCTGCGTGTCACCGCGGTGGGCGAGGGTGTCTTCCGGGTCACGCTGGCGCCGGATGGACGCTTCGATCCGCTGCCCTCATGGGCGGTCGTGGCCGCTGCGGCGCCTGCGTCAGTCGCGGTCGCCGATACGGCCGATGCGGTCACCGTCACAGCCGGCGATGCCGTCGCCATCGTCCGCAAGCGGCCGCTGCGGGTGGAGTTCGCCGATCGCGCCGGTCACGTCCTGCTTTCCGATTCGCAGCAGATGCCGATGGCGTGGTCCGACAGCCCGCACGGCCCACGCGTGCGCAGCTGGAAGACGATGCCGGCCGACGAGCACTACTACGGCCTGGGCGACAAGGCCGGCCCCGTCGACCGCCGCGGTCGCGCCTTCACCCTGTGGAACTCCGACGCCTACGGCTGGCAGGGCAGCAGCGACCCGCTCTACAAATCGATCCCGTTCTTCATCGGCCTGCGCGCCGGCACCGCGTACGGCGTGTTCTTCGACAACACCGCGCGCAGCAGTTTCGACTTCGGCAAGGAGTCGGAGGACTACTTCTCGTTCGGCGCCGAAAGCGGCGCGCTCGACTACTACTTCATCGCCGGGCCGCAGCCGGCGCGCGTCCTGGAGCGCTACACCGCGCTGACCGGCCGCACGCCATTGCCGCCGATGTGGGCGCTGGGCTTCCAGCAGTCGCGCTACAGCTACAACCCCGAGAGCAAGGTCCGTGAGATCGCCGCGCAGTTGCGCGAACACCGCATCCCCAGCGACGCCATCTACCTCGACATCGATTACCAGCAGGGCTACGCGCCCTTCACCGTCGATCGCAAGCAGTTCCCGCACTTCGAGCAGATGATCGCCGACCTGCGCGCGCAGGGGTTGCGCACGGTGCTGATCACCGACCTGCACATCAAGCACGCACCGGGCACGGGCTATGCACCGTTCGACTCGGGCCTGGCCGCCGATGCCTTCATCCGCAATCCGGACGGTTCGCTTTACATCGGGCCGGTGTGGCCGGGTGATGCGGTGTTTCCGGATTTCACCCTGTCGCGCGTGCGCGACTGGTGGGGCGGGTTGTACCGCGACTTCACCGCAATGGGTGCGGCCGGCTACTGGAACGACATGAACGAGCCGTCGGTGTTCAACGTGCCAGGCAATACGATGTCGCCTGATGCAGTCCATCGCCTGGACGACGGCAGCCAGCGTGACCACCGCGCCATCCATAACGTCTACGGCATGCTCAATGCGCGCGCGACGTATGAAGGGCTGTTGAAGTTGCAGCCGGAGCAGCGCCCGTTCGTCCTGACGCGCGCGGCCTACGCCGGCACGCAGCGCTATGCGGCCACATGGACAGGCGACAACTCCGCCACTTGGCACCACCTGGCACAGAGCACGCCGAACCTGCTGAGCCTTGGGCTGTCGGGCATGGCGCTGGCCGGCGACGACGTCGGCGGTTTCATCGGTTCGCCGCCGCCGGACCTGTTGACGCGCTGGTACCAGCTTGGCGCGTTCAACCCGGTGTTTCGCAACCACGCCGCGACCGACACCCGCCCGCACGAGGCCTGGGTCGATGGACCGCAGCACGAGGCGCTGCGCCGCGAGGCCATCGAACTGCGCTACCGGCTGATGCCGTACCTGTACACCGTGGCCGAGGAGAACTCGCGCAACGGCCTGCCGATCATGCGGCCGGTGTTCCTGCAGTATCCGGGCGCGGAAAACTTCTACGGCAACGATCGGGATTTCCTGTTCGGGCCGGACCTGTTCGTCGCGCCGGTCAGCGATGAGCGACTGGATGCTCACCAGATCGTGCTTCCGCCGGGCGAGTGGTACGAATTCGGAACGTCGCGTCGCCACGTGGCGCAGAAGGATCCGATCAAGCTCGATCCGCGACCGGCGACCACGCCTGTGTATGCGCGCGCTGGCGCGATCGTGCCGATGCAGGCGGTGGTGCAGCACACCGGCGAGAAGCCGGCCGGGCCGTTGCAGTTGCAGGTGTATCTGCCCAAGGCCGGTGGCGAATGCAGCGGTTCGCTGTACCAGGACGATGGCGAGAGCCAGGCCTACAAGACAGGGAAGCTGCTGCGCGTCGCGTACGGGTGCGCGGTGTCGAAGCGTGGCGTGGTGCTGACGTCGCGCATCGAACAAGATGGCTTTGCGCCGTGGTGGGGCGATGTGGAGGTGACGGTGTATGGAGTGGCGCGCAAGCCGTCGGCGCTTCGACGCGACGGGCAATCGATTGCGGACTGGAGCTACGACCCGAAGAAGCAGCTGGTTGTCATCCGGATGGAGCAGGCGCGTCGCGACTGGAAGGTTGTGCTGAACCTGTGACCATCCACCGTTCGTCCTGAGCGTAGGCCCAAAGGGCCGAAGTCGAAGGACGAACGGTGTTGGAGGGGGTGACGCTGGACTCGTGACCGATGGACTCGTCAGTTCGACCAGGGCTTGGCCAGCGTCACCTTCACCGCCCTTACCCCCGGCGTCGCCCGCAGCTTCGACGCCAGCTCCGCATCGATCCGCACCGACTGTGTGCCGTTGAGATCGAGCATGCCGGCGCTGCCCTTGCGCACCAGCAGGTCGAGGCGGATCGGCGTCTGCCCCGGGCGGTTGCCGGCCAGTACCGTATCGACGCGCTGCCACGTCCCGGGTTCGCGCAGGTCCAGCCGCAGCGACAAGCGCTGCGCGTTGCGGGTGCAGACCTGCTCGTAATCCCAGCAGCGTCCCGCACGCAAGGCGAAGCCGCCGCTGAAGGTGTCCTCGCGCAGGTTGCCCTGGATCACCAGCAGGCGGTCGCGCACCAGCAGTTGCGCGAACTCGCTGTAGGTCTCGTTGAAGAAGGCGCATTCGATGCGGCCGCGGCCGTCCTCGATCTGCACGAACATCTGGCTGTCGCCCTTCTTGCGCAGGCCCACGACCTGGCCGGCGACGACCGTCTCCACTTCCTGGCGCCAGCTGCCGCGTGCGGGCTCGGGCCGGTTCTCCCAGATCTTCTCCAGGCCAGCGAGGTCGTTGCCGATGAGCGCACGCACTTCATCGCGATATGGATCGAAGGGGTGTCCACTGAGGTAGTGGCCAAGCGTGTCGCGTTCGCCGTTGAGGATCTGCGTCAGCGGCCACTCGTCGGTCTCGGGCAGGTCGATGTGCAGCGCCGGCGCGGCGGTGTCGAAGCCGCCGAACAGCGACACCTGGCCGGCCTCGCGCTCGCGCGCCAGCTGGTCGGTCGCCTTGAGCACCTCCGGCAGCTGCAGCATCAGGCTTGCGCGGTTCTTGCCGAGATTGTCGAGCGCGCCGGCCTGGGTCAGCGCCTCGAGCGCGCGGCGGTTGAGCTTGCCGCTGTCGACGCGCTTGGCGAAGTCGAGCAGGTCCGCGAACGGTCCTGCGCGGCGCGCCTCCACGATGGCTTCGCAGGCGCCGCGGCCGACGCCCTTCACCGCGCCGATGCCATAGCGGATCGTGGTTGCGTCCTTGGCCTCGAACATGTACGCCGACTCGTCGACGTCCGGGCGCAGCACGGTCAGCCCCATCACCCGGCATTCGTCGAGGAAGGAGGTGACCTTGTCGGTGTTGTCCATGTCCGACGACAGCACCGCGGCCATGAACTCGGACGGGTAGTGCACCTTCAGCCAGGCGGTCTGGTAGGCCACCAGCGCATAGGCGGCCGAGTGCGACTTGTTGAAGCCGTACTCGGCGAACTTCTCCATCAGGTCGAAGATCGGGCTGGCCTGGCGCGCGGCGATGCCGCGCTCGGCGCAGCCGGCCTCGAACTTGGCGCGCTCCTTGGCCATCTCCTCGGGCTTCTTCTTGCCCATCGCGCGACGCAGCATGTCGGCGCCGCCGAGCGTGTAGCCCGCCAGCACCTGGGCGATCTGCATCACCTGTTCCTGGTACACGATGACGCCGTAGGTCGGCGACAGCACCGGTTCCAGCGATTCGTGCGGGTAGGAGACTTCGGTGTTGCCATGCTTGCGGTCGACCCACTCGCGGTCCATCCCCGAGCCCAGCGGGCCGGGACGGAACAGCGCGGCCAGCGCGATGATGTCCTCGAAGGTGTCCGGGCGGGCGCGCTTGAGCAGCTCGCGCATGCCGCGTGATTCGAACTGGAACACCGCGACCGTGTCGCCGCGCGCGAACAGCTCGTAGCTGGCCTTGTCGTCGAGCGGCAGCGTGGTGATGTCGAGCATCGCCTCGCCGGCGGCGGCGCGGCGCTGGTTGATCGCCTTCACCGCCCAGTCGATGATCGTCAGCGTGCGCAGGCCGAGGAAGTCGAACTTGACCAGGCCGACCGCTTCGACGTCGTCCTTGTCGAACTGCGTGACCGGGCTCTTGCCGCGGCCTTCGCCGTCGTGTTCGGCGAACAGCGGGCAGAAGTCGCTCAGCGGGCTCGGCGCGATCACCACGCCACCGGCGTGCTTGCCGGCGTTGCGGGTGAGGTCCTCCAGGCTGCGCGCCAGGTCGAGCAGGTCGCGCACGTCCTCTTCGGCGTGGTAGCGCTGGACCAGCTCGGGCGATATCAGGTTGCTGTCGGACTTCGCCGCCTCCGATTCGCCCAGCGCATCGTCGAGGCAGATGCCCAGCGTGTTCGGAATGAGCTTGGCGATGCCGTCGACGAAGCCGTACGGGTGGCCAAGCACGCGCCCGGAGTCGCGCACGACGGCCTTGGCCGCCATGGTGCCGTAGGTGATGATCTGGCTGACGCGGTCGCGGCCGTACTTGCGCGCGACGTAGTCGATGACCTCGTCGCGACGGTCCATGCAGAAGTCGATGTCGAAGTCGGGCATCGACACGCGTTCGGGGTTGAGGAACCGCTCGAACAGCAGGTCGTACGGCAGCGGGTCCAGGTCGGTGATGCCCAGTGCCCATGCCACCAGCGAGCCGGCGCCGGAACCACGGCCCGGGCCCACCGGGATGTCGTGGTCCTTGGCCCAGTTGATGAAGTCGGCCACGATCAGGAAGTAGCCCGGGAACCCCATCTTGATGATGACGCCGAGCTCGATCTCCAGGCGCTCGTCGTACTCCTCGCGGGTCTTGCCGGGTGCTAGCGGCGCCTTCTCCAGGCGCTTGACCAGGCCTTCGCGCGCGCTGTTGCGCAGCCACGATTCGATGGTGTGCTCGCTCGGCACCGGGAACGCCGGCAGCGCGTATTCGCCGAGCTTCATCTCGACGTTGCAGCGGGTGGCCAGGGCGACGGCATTGTCGATCGCGTCGGGCACATCGGCGAACAGCTGCGCCATCTCGTGCGACGACTTCAGGTACTGCTGTTCGGTGTAGTCCTTCGGCCGCTTGGGGTCGTCGAGGACGCGGCCGGAAGCGATGCACACGCGCGCCTCGTGCGCTTCGAAACCATCGCGATCGAGGAAGCGCACATCGTTGCTGGCGATGACCGGAATGCCGCGCGCCGACGCCGCATGCAGGGCGAACGAATTGAACGCGTCCTCGCCGTCGCGACCGGTGCGGGTCAGCTCCAGGTGCAGGCGCTCGCCGAACGAGCCGCGCCAGTCGGCGAGCCAGGCTTCGGCCAGTTCGTGGCGGCCGCCCACGGCCATGCGGCCGGCCAGGCTGTGGCGTCCGACCAGGGCGAACAGGCCCGCGTTGTCCTCGCGCAGCCACTCCGGGCGCAGGGCGACGCCGTCGGTGCGGTGGCCTTCCATCCAGGCGCGGCTGAGCAGGCGCGACAACGTCAGGTAGCCGTTGCGGTCCCGGCACAGCAGGGTCATGTGCGAGGCGGTTTCGTTGCCGTCGGCCAGGCCCACGTCGGCGCCGATGATCGGCTTGATGCCGGCGCCTTCGGCCGCCTTGTAGAACTTGACCGTGGCGAACAGGTTGTCCAGGTCGGTCAGCGCCACCGCCGGCTGCGACAGCGCCACGCAGCGTTTGACCATCTCGGCGATGCGGATCGTCGAGTCGGCGAGGGAGTACTCGCTGTGCAGGTGGAGATGAACGAAACGGGGTGCTGTCATGCTGTCCTGGACGTCGGGCGGCTCGGTCGAACCACGACCGGCGCGGCACAGGCCAGCCTATCAGTCCGGCCGGCGCGTACAAGCCTTGACAGCCTCCCGCCGCCTCATCCATGCCCCGTGCGGCATGCGCACCTTGCAGCAGCCGTGCCGTGCAGGAGCCGTGCCGTGCAGGAGCCGTGCCGTGCAGCTGGCCCTCAACTGACCCGGAACAGTTGCGCCGGCAGATTCCACGGCACGTAGTGCTGCTCGCGCACCCACAGCATGTGCTGCCACAGCGCCAGCTCGTCCAGGCGGTCGCGGACCCAGGCCGCGCGCTTGTCCGGCGCCGGGCCGCCCGGGTGCTCGATGCGGCAGTAGTCGCAGTAGTCGCGGTAGTCCTCGACATCGTCGGCAAAGGCCGGCCAGGCCAGTTCGATCAGCAGCACGTCGTCGAGCTGGCCGAGCACCGGCGTGCGGTCGGCGATGAGGTCGTCCTCGCGGTCGATGTAGGCCAGCATCTTGCCGATCCGCGCGCGCGTGGCCTCGTCGCTGTCCCAGTCCTCGTCGGCCAGCATCGTGCGCAGTTCGTGCACGCGCTGCAGGCGCGAGTCGATGACGTCGTGGGCATGCTCGGCCGGCAACTTCAGCAGCCATGCCGACAGCTGCTGCAGCCGGTCGGCGTTGACGCGCGCGGCATCGGCATGGATCTCGTGCAGCAACTGGTCGAACTGGGCGACCGCCGCTTCCGCCAGGGGCAGGTCGTCGGCGCTGCGTCGCGCCGCCATGCCGCTGTACATGTGGTCGAACGGCAAGGGTTCGGGAGTGGGCGTGGGATGGTGCAGGCGCATGACACACCTCGCATCCGGCCGGGTGGGCCTGGGGCTCGCGCTGGGCCGGCGATGTGCGAGCCGGGACCGTCATGATGCGCCCGCTTCCAGGTGATGTCGCCGGTCGATGGTGACCCTGGCCGATGACGCAGCGCGCTGAACGCGAGAGGCCGCCTTGCGGCGGCCTCTTCCGTTGCGCTCTCAATGCACCCGGAACATGGACACTGAACCGGGCAGGTAGCTGCTCTCGCGGATCTGGCGCTCGTGCTCGGCGTAGACAGCTTCTTCAAAGCGCGCCTGTTCCCAGTCCTGGCGGCTGAACTCGAAGCCGGCGACGTTGCAGCCGCGACGCTGGGCTTCCGTGCTGCGCAGGCGGACGTAGTCGAGGTAGTCCTCGACCTCGGCGACCAGGCGCGGCCATGCGGTGTCGACGACGATGGCATCGTCGAGGCGGCCGACCTTGGGCAGCCAGTCCGGAATCAGGTCGTCACGGCTGCGGGCGTAGTCGACGATCATCTGGGCGGCATCGGCCGAATCGTTGGCTGGCTGCCACTGCGGGTCGCCGACCATCTGCTCGACCGTGGCGATCCGGCGCAGGCGCTGGCGGATGCTCGGCGGCGAGAAGTCGTGGGTGCTGCGGTCGCACAATTCGCGCGCCGCGCTGGCCAGCTGGTCGACGTCCAGCGGAGTCTGGGTCCGGCCCAGGCGGGTGAGCAGGCCATTGAAACGGTCGACATCGGCGCTGCGCAGGTCGAAGCCATTGATGTTGTGGCGGCGGCCGGAACCCTGGAAGGGGGCCTCCAGGATCGACGGAAGGGAGGCGGACAGCGAGGTCGGGGCGGAATAAATGGCGTTCATGACGGTCTCCGTGGGGGGATGTGGCACCGTTCTTGCGGCGCCGGATCAGGTTCCTCCACCGGTCCCAATGAGTCATGATGGCCGTGCGTGCCTTTCCTCATCGTCCGCTCTGGTTGATGAGGGCGCCATGAGGTTTTGCCGATGAATCCGAACGGGATGGCAGGCCAGGGCGGGCTAACCACCGAAAGTTACCGATTCGACGACATCGTGGTCGACGCGACCGCGCATACCTTGTCGCGCGCGGGAACTCCCCAGACGGTCGAGCCGAAGGCGTTCGCCGTGCTGCTGATGCTGCTCCGGCGCGCCGGCGAGCTGGTCGGTCGCGACGAGTTGCTGGATCAGGTCTGGGGTCACCGCCATGTCACCCCCGGCGTGCTGACCCGGGTGATCGCCCAGCTCCGCCATGCCCTTGGCGATGATTCGCAGCGGCCCCGGTTCATCCAGACCCAGCACGCGCTTGGCTACCGGTTCATCGGTCAGCTCAGGGCCGGCCCCGCCGCCGAGCCTGAAGCCGCCGAGCCGCCGGTGCGGGACGAGCCGGAGACCGATCCGATGGAGGGCGTCGCCGCAGTCAGGCAGTCGGTCCCGCCGTCGCTGAATGTGGCGGCCAACGAGGCCGAGGCACCACCGTCGCCGGACGACGGTGACCGGCGCCTCGACGAGGAGACGGTTGCCCGGCTCGATCCGGCCCGGTTCGATCCGGCCCGATTGGATCCGGCCCGATTGGATCCGGCCCGATTGGATCCGGCCCGAGCCGATGCCGCCCATGCCGATGCCGCCGCCGCGCCTGCGGTGGCCGTGCCGATGATCGGGCCGCCGCTGACCGCCCCAACCGTGGCGCCGGCGCCATTCCGCATTCGACGCCGCGCGCTGACGCGGCGCCGGTGGTGGCTGGCCGCCGCGGCGCTGCTGGTCATCGCCGCCGGCGGCTACTGGTTTGGCCAGCGCGACCGCGCCGTGGGGCCCGTGGCCGAGGCCTCGATCGCCGTGCTGCCGTTCGCCAGCCTCAGCACCGACAGCCGCGACAGCTACTTTGCCGAGGGCCTGGGCGTGGAAATGCACGACGCGCTGGCCGGTGTACCGGGCCTGCGCGTGGTCGCCGCACCGGGCCGGGGCAAACAGCAGGTCGACATCAAGGCGCTCGGCGCCCAGCTCGGCGTGGCCACGCTGCTCGACGCCAGCGTCCGCCGCGAGGGCCACAGGGTGCGCATCAGCGCGCGCTTGTCCGATACGCGCACGGGTTTCACGTTGTGGGCACATAGCTACGATCGCGAGACCGGTGACGTGTTTGCCCTGCAGAGCGACATTGCCGACGAAGTGGTGCAGGCGCTGGTGGGCGTACTGCCCGGCGCCGGGCTGGACACGGCCCGGCAGGCGTTGGCACGGCGTTTGAAGCCGACCGGAAACATCGCCGCCTACGACGCCTATCTCAAGGGCCAGCAGCAGATCCGCGAGCGCGGCGGCAAGGCCAACCCGGACAGCGCGATCACCTATTTCCGCGGCGCCCTCGCCATCGACCCGGGTTTCGCCCGCGCCCAGGCCGGCATCTGTCGCGCCGAGATCGACCGCTTCGAGGGCGTGCGCGACTCGGCCGCGTTCGAACGCGCGCAATCGGCCTGCAAGCGTGCATCGGACATGGATCCGTCGCTGCGCGAGGTGAGCCTGGCGATGGGCGACCTGCACCGCGCGCGCGGCGAATCCGATGCCGCCGTCGAGCAGTACACCCATGCCCTGGAAGATCCGGTGCTGCGCGCGGAGGCCTACCTCGGTCTGGCCGGCGTGGCCAGCGCACAGGGGCGTGGCGATCTTGCCGCGGACTATTACGAGCGCGCACGCAAGCTGCGCCCGCGCGATCCCGGCGTGTTCCAGCAGCTGGGCTACCACCAGTACACCAGCGGCGACGTGCCGGCGGCGATCGAGTCGTACCGCACCGCAGTGACGCTGCAGCCCGACGACTCCGACCTGTGGAGCAGCCTGGGCGGCTTGTACCAGGCCAACGGCAATGCGGCCCAGGCCATCGCCTCGTACGAACGCTCGCTGGAGATCCGCCCCAACTATGCGGCGCTGAGCAACCTGGGTTCGGTGCGGTACGACACCGGCGCCTACGAAGAAGCCGCGGCGCTGTATCGCCACGCCGCCGAGCTCGACGGCAGCGACTTCCGCCTGTGGGGCAACCTCGGCGATGCGTTGTCGGCGTCGGCCGATACCGCGGCGCAGGCGCGCGAATCGTACTTGCGTGCCGCGCAGATGGCCGAACGCTACCTCAAGCTGAAGCCCGACGACGCGCAGGGATTCGCCCAGCTGTCGTGGTACCTGGCCAATCTCGGCGAAGGCGACAAGGCGCGCTCGATGCTGGCCAGGGCCGAGTCGATCGCGACCGAACGCGGCGAGGTCGCCTTCTGGGGCGCACAGACCCTGGCCGTGCTCGATGACCTGCCCGCAGCGCGCAAGCAGCTCGATTCGGCGCGCAGGGAGGGCATCCCCCAAGTACGGATCGCGGCCACGCCGGTATTGCGGCGCGTGGCGGCCAAGGACATGACGGCATCGCGCGCCCCTTGAGGGCGGTGATATCCATGCCCGTTCCCCCGCGGGCACAACCGAGGAGCAACACAATGAAAGCAATAACGCTAGCGGTGGCGGCCATGGCCGCCGCCGGATGCCTTGCCTTGACGGGTTGCAGCAAAAAGGCGATGGCCGGCCCGGTGGAATGCGGCAAGCAGACGTCGGCGACGCAGCCGGTCATGATCACCGTCAATCCCGGGCCGAGGGTGAGCCAGGACGAGTGCGTGGTACTGCCGCTCACCAAGCTCATCTGGATGAACGCCAAGGACAACAGCACGCAGTTCGAGCTGAAGTTCCGCACCGCCAATCCGGGTGGGCAGAACCAGCCCCTGAAGGTGCCATCGCAACTGCAGGGCGGCAGCTACACCGTCAACATCGACGCCACGCAACTGGCTCCCGGCGAACGCGAGCGCCGCTACGACTACGACATCGTGGTCGACGGTGCGCGCATGGATCCGGCGATCATCATCCGCAAGGCGAATTAGCGGGACGCCATCGGCGCGCGCGCAACGCGATCGTTGCGGCGAGGCCGGCAAGTGAGTCCAGGGCCCGCGGGATGCGGGCCTGTTTTTTTGCGAGGCGCGCGCGAGCTTGAGCGCGTGCAGTCAGGTCGGCGAAGCGCAGGCGGCCAGCGCCTCGCGTACCGGCGCGAAACTGCGGCGGTGTTGCGGGCAGGGCCCATGCCGCGTCAGCGCGGCCAGGTGTTCGGGCGTGCCATAGCCTTTGTGCTGATCGAAGCCGTAGTGCGGCCATTGCGCATGCAGCTGCTGCATGTGGCGATCGCGTGCGACCTTGGCCAGGATCGACGCGGCCATGATCGTCCTGTCGCGCGCATCGCCGCCGATCCAGGCCTCGGTGACGCACGGCAGCGAGCGTGGCAGCGCATTGCCATCGATGCGCGCGATGTCGGCAACGTGGCCGACCGCGAACAGTGCACGGCTCATGCCCGACATCGTCGCCTGGTAGATGTTGATGCGGTCGATCTCCTCGACCGTGACGAACTCGATGTGCCAGGCCAGTGCCCGCTCGACGATGCGGTCGAAGAGCACTGCCCGCCGCGTCGCCGTCAGCTGCTTGGAATCGTCCAGGCCGTTGACCGGCGCGCGCCCCGGCGCGAACACCACCGCCGCCACCACCACCGGGCCGGCCAGCGGCCCGCGTCCGGCTTCGTCGACGCCGGCGATGCGCGGCGGCGACGGATGGGTCCGCGCGCTCAGGTCGAGCGTTATCTGCGAGCCGTCATCGGCCATGGCCGGCCTCGATCAATTCCGACACCGCCTGCGCGGCGCTGGCCGATGCATCGCGGCGCAGTTGCAGGTGCAGCTCGCGGAAGCGCGGCTGCAGCGCGGCATTCGCCGCCGGATCGTGCAGCCACCTTGATACCGCGGCGGCGAGATTCTCCGGCGTGCAGTCGGCCTGCATCAGCTCCGGCACCACGCGCTCGCCGGCCAGCACGTTGGGCAGCGCGTAGTTGTCGACCTTGAGCATGCCCAGGCCCTTGACCAGCGCGTAGGTGCTGGCGGCGACCTTGTAGGCCACCACCATTGGCCGCTTGGCCAGCATCGCCTCGAGCGTCGCGGTGCCCGAGGCGAGCAGCACGACGTCGCTGGCGATCATCAACGTGCGCGCCTGGCCGCGAATGATGCGCAGGGCCAGGCTCAGGGCGATGCTGTCGGCATGGCCGGCCAGCACGCGCCCGAACGCCGCGCTGGCCTGCTCGTTGGCCATCGGCACCACGACCTGCAACTGCGGGTCCTGCTTCAGCAGCAACGCCGCCGCGGCGAGGAAGTCGGCGCCCAGGCGTTCGATCTCGCCAACGCGCGAACCCGGCAGCAAGGCCAGCAGCGGCCGCGACGGGTCGAGTCCCAGTTGGCGCCGGGCGCCGTCGCGGTCCGGATCGAGCGGCATCTCGTCAGCCAGCGGGTGGCCGACGAAACGTGCATCGACGCCATGGCGCGCGTAGATGGCCGGTTCCATCGGGAACAGGCACAGCACGCGGTCGGCGCTGCGTCCGATTTTTTCGGCGCGCTTTTCGCGCCATGCCCACACCGACGGGCTGACGTAGTGCACGGTGCGCATTCCGCGCTGGCGCAGCCACTTCTCCACGCCGAGATTGAAATCGGGCGCATCGATGCCGATGAACACGTCCGGTTGCCATTCGAGCAGCCGCTTGCGGAATTGACGACGAAGCCGCAGCAGGCGGGGCAGGTGGCGAAGCACTTCGGCCAGGCCCATCACCGCCAGTTCCGAGGCGTCGTGCCAGGCGTCCAGGCCGGCGTCACGCATCTGCTCGCCGCCGATGCCGGCGAATTCGGCATTGGGGTAGCGTTTGCGCAGCGCCTCAATCAGGCCAGCGCCAAGCAGGTCGCCGGACGCTTCGCCGGCGCACAGGGCGATGCGCGGGGCGATGCGCGGCGAGGCGGGGAGGGATGGCGTGGCGGGATGCGTCAAAGCCGGCTCGCTCAGCGCAGCAGCGGCCGCTCGCCGGCATCGACGAACTCCAGCACGGCGCGCACGTCGTCGCTGTCGCCGGCCAGTTCGACCAGCTTGCTGCGCGCCTCCTCGAGGGTGCCGCCGGACATGTACAAGGCGCGGTATGCGCGCTTGATCGCGCTGATGCGGCCGGCATCGAAGCCACGGCGCTTGAGGCCTTCGCTGTTGATGCCGCGCGGGCGGCCGTAGCCGTCCTGCGCCACCATCACGAACGGCGGGACGTCGCCATTGACCAGCGCGCCCATGCCGATGAACGCATGCGCGCCAATGCGGCAGAACTGATGGACGCCGGAGAAGCCGCTGAAGATGACGTGGTCGCCGACCTCGACGTGGCCGGCAAGGGTGGCATTGTTGGAGAACACGCAGTGATTGCCGACATTGCAGTCGTGCGCGACATGCGTGTAGGCGAGCAACCAGTTGTCGTTGCCGACACGGGTGACGCCGCCGCCGGTGCCGGTGCCGCGATTGACCGTGACGAATTCGCGGAACAGGTTGCGGTCGCCGATCACCAGTTCGACGCGCTCGCCCTGGTACTTCTTGTCCTGCGGCTCACCGCCGATCGCGCAATGGGCGATGAAGCGGTTGTCGCGACCGATGCGGGTCGGGCCCTGCACGCTGCAATGCGGGCCGAAGACCGTGTTCTCGCCCACCTCGACCTCGGCGCCGATGTAGCACAGCGCACCCACCTGCACGCCTGCCGCCAGGCGCGCACCGGGTTCGACCACGGCGCTGGCGTGGACCTTGGCGGAGGGGTGGATGTGCGCTTCGCCCATGGCTCAGGCCTTCGCTTCGGCGCAGACGATCTCCGCGCAGGCAACCTGCTCGCCGGCGACGCTGGCGATGCCGGTGTAGATCGCGACATTGCGGATGACGCGCTTGAGCGTCACGTCCAGGTCGAGGCGGTCGCCGGGCACCACCATCTTCGAGAACTTGGCGTTGTCGATCTTGACCAGGTAGAAGAGCCGGCCGTCGGCGGTGGTCTGGCTCGACAGCTGGGTCAGCACGCCGCCGGCCTGCGCCAGAGCCTCCACCACCAGCACGCCCGGCATCACCGGGTGGCCGGGGAAGTGGCCCTGGAAGAAGGGCTCGTTGTTGGTGACGTTCTTGTAGGCGAGCACGCGCTTGTGCGCTTCGAACTCGACCACGCGATCGACCAGCAGGAACGGGTAGCGATGCGGCAGCAGCGTCTTGATGGTGTTGACGTCGAGCGGGAGTTGCACGGTGTGGCTCATCAGGGTTCCTTTCGGCCGGTCCGACGCAGTGGACTGCGGGCGCACGGCAGGGGTAACAGCATTGCAGTAATCGGGAGCGATTCTAGGTGCGCGGATGGACGCACCGGTGAAGGGCGTCCGGAAAGACACGGGGGCTGCAGCCAGGCAACCACCCATTGCGCCGGTTCAGTCCTCGCGCCGGCCCGGCAGTCGCCGCGCGATGGCGTCGAGCTGCTTGAAGCGCGCGGCATTCTTGCGCCAGCTGCGATTGTCCATCAAGGGCGTGCCGGAGGAATACTCCCCGGGCTCGCGGATCGAGCTGGTGACCAGGCTCATGGCGGTAATGACGACCTTGTCGCAGACCTCCAGGTGGCCCAGCACCCCGGCGCCACCGCCGATCAGGCAATAGCGGCCGATGCGGGCGCTGCCGGCGGCCGCCGAACACCCGGCCATGGCCGAGTGGGCGCCGATGAAAACGTTGTGGCCGATCTGGATCTGGTTGTCGAGGCGGACGTCCTCCTCGAGCACGGTGTCCTCGATCGCGCCGCGGTCGATGCAGGTATTGGCGCCGATCTCGCAGTCGTCGCCGATGACCACGCCGCCCAGCTGCGGCACGTTCAGCCAGCGCCCGGCCTCCATCGCCAGGCCAAAGCCGGCGGCGCCGATCACGGCGCCCGGATGGATGACGACGCGACAACCGAGCCGGACGCGGGTGACCAGGGTGACGCGCGCGATCAGTTCGCTGCCGGCGCCAACGACGCAATCGTCGCCGATGACACAACCGGCGCCGACGATTGCGCCTGCCTCGATGCGGCTGCGCGCGCCGATGCTGACGAACGGGCCGATATGGGCCTGCGGGTCGACGCTGGCGCTGGCATCGATGGCGGTCGACGGGTGCACGCCCGGCTCGCGCAGCGGCCTGGGCTCGAACAGCGCCGACATCTTCGCGAAAGCGGCGTAGGGGTCGCGGGCGAGCAGCGCGGTGCCGGCGTATCCGCTGGCGTCGTCCTCGCGCATCACCACCACGCCCGCCTGGCTTTCGGCCAGCTGGCTGCGGTACCGGGGGTTGGCCAGGAACGCCAGTTGCCGCGATCCCGCCTTGGCCAGCGTGCCGACGCCCTCGACGCTGACCGCGCCGTCGCCCTGCAGTTGCAGGGCGAAGCGCTGCGCCAGTTCGGCTGCGCTGAAAGACGGGCTGTGCATCCTCGGCACCCGCTATTGGTTGTTTAGAACGAGCCGCCGAAGGTGAACTGCAGGCGCTCGATCTCGTCGCCCTTTTCGATCACCGTGCCGCTTGCGTTCTTCACGTCATCCTGCTTCTTCAACGGGAACGCATAGCTGATCGAGATCGGACCCATCGGCGAGCGCCACATCAGCGCGATACCGGTCGAAGCGCGCAACTCACCCGCGTCGAAGGTGTCGAAGTCCTTGTACACGTTGCCGAAGTCGACGAACGCCGAGACGCGCGCGGCCGGCGTGTCGAGCAGGGTCGGGAAGTACATTTCCAGCGAGCCGACGGTCTTGAACGCGCCACCGATCGGCTGGGTGAAGGTGGGGTTGAACTGCGGCGCATCACGCGGGCCGAGCGTGTTGTCGGTGAAGCCACGGACCGAGCGCACGCCACCAGCATAGAAGTTCTCGAAGAACGGCAGGCCGTCGGCGGTGATCTCGCGGATGTAGTCGCCGTCGCCCGGCACACAGGTGGTGTTGCCCGGCGTGCGGCACAGGCTGCGGGTGGTGGCATCACCGTAGCTGTCGCCGTAGCCAAGCTCGGCGCGCGTATTGAGCACCAGGTGGCGGTTGAGCGGCCAGAACTTGGAGATGTTGTAGTTGATCTTGTAGTACTCGACCGTCGACCCGGGCAGGGTCGTTTCCAGCCAGACGCGCTGCTGCATGCCGCGGGTCGGGGTCAGGAAGCTGTCGAGCGAGTTGCGGCCCCAGCCGATTTCCGCGCGCCAGGCGTGGAAGGTGTTCTGGTTGAGCGCGTTGACGTAGTCGACGATGCTCTGCGGCGTCGAACCCGGGAACACCAGGATTTCGTTGGTGTCGATGCCCAGCATCGCCGTGACCGTGTCGGTCTCGGTGATCGGCAGCCCGAACACGGCCTGGGCGGCGCCGGAGTTGGTCGAGTACTGCGCGGTGTTGAAGTCGGAGTAGTCGAGTTCACGCCACCACAGGTTGTAGCCCAGCGACAGGCCACTGTCGGTGAAGTACGGGTTGCGGAACGAGAAGTCGTAGCGCTGCATGTAGTCGTTGCGCTGCGCCTGCACCGACACCTGGTTGCCGCTGCCCAGGAAGTTGCTCTGCGACAGCTGCACCTGCGCGGTCAGGCCCGACAGCTGCGAGAAGCCCAGGCCGAACACGAAGCTGCCCGACGTGGTTTCCTTGAGGTTGTAGACGACGTCGACTTCGTCGTTGCTGCCCGGGACCGGCACGGTCTCGACGTCGACGGTCTCGAAATAGCCCAGCTGCTGAAGGCGGATCTTGGAGCGGTCGATTGCCGCCTGCGAGTACCAGGAGCCTTCGAACTGGCGCATCTCGCGACGGATCACTTCGTCGCTGGTGCGGCTGTTGCCCTTGAAGGCGATGCGGCGCACGTTCACGCGCGGGCCCGGCACGACCTGCATGTTGATGCCGACGGTCTTGTTTTCGCGATTGACGTCCGGGATCGGGTTGACCTGGGCGAACGCGTAGCCGACGTTGCTGAGCGTGGCGATGATCGAGTCGGAACTGATCTCGAGCAGGCGACGCGAGAAGATCTGCTCGGGCTTGACCAGCACCAGGCGCTCGATCTGCTCCTTGGGCAGGATGGTGTCGCCGGTGACCTGCACGCTGGCCACCTTGTACTGCTCACCCTCGGTGACGCCGGCGGTGAGGAACATGTCCTGGCGGTCCGGGCTGATCGAGACCTGCGTGGAGTCGACGGCGAAGTCGACGTAGCCGCGGTCGAGGTACCAGGCGTTGAGCTTTTCCAGGTCGCCCGACAGCTTCTCGCGCGAGTACTGATCGTCGCGCTTGTACCAGCTGAGCCAGTTGTGCTCGCGCGATTCCCACTGCTCCAGGATCGGCTTGTCTTCGAACTTCTCGTTGCCGATCAGGTTGACGTGGCGGATCTTGGCCGCCTTGCCTTCCTTGACGTTGATGGTGACATCGACGCGGTTGCGGTCCAGGCGCGAGACGCTCGGATTGATCTCGACGTTGTACTTGCCGCGGTTGTTGTACTGGCGGGTCAGCTCCTGGGTGACGCGGTCCAGGGCGAGGCGGTCGAAGGTGTCGCCTTCCGACAGCCCCGCTTCCTTCAGGCCCTTGAGCAGGTCCTCGGACTTGATGTCCTTGTTGCCGCTGAGCGTGAGCTTGTTGATCGCCGGGCGTTCGGTGACGGTGACGACCAGGATCGTGCCCTGGCGGCCGACGTTGACGTCCTCGAAGAAGCCGGTCTTGTAGAGCGCGCGGATGGCGTCGCCTGCGCGCGAGGAGTCGATCGTGTCGCCACGCTCGACCGGCAGGTAGGTGAACACCGTACCTGCGGAAATGCGCTGCAGGCCGTCGATGCGGATGTCGCTGACGGTGAAGGTGCCGATCGACGGGGCCGCGGCCTGGCCAGCCTGGCCGGCCTGGTCTGGTGCACCCGACAGAGCGAACGGATCCACCGACTGCGCCAGCGCGGGCAGGGCTGTGGAATTCAGCGCCGCGACGAGGGCGAGGGCAAGCAGGCGGCGGTTAGGGGTTCGCGTCATTAGTACGTCCGGAAGAGGGTCTTGGAGGCCCGGAGCCGGGCGTCGGGTCGAGTAAACAGGGAGCGTCGCCGGCATCAGTGCACCAGGTTGTTCACGATGTCGTTGAAGAACGCCAGGCCCATCAGACCGGCGATCAGTGCCAGGCCGACGTACTGCCCGGCCGCCATAGCGCGTTCGCTGACTGGGCTGCCCTTGACCAGCTCGATAAGGTAATACAGCAGGTGACCGCCGTCCAAGATCGGGATCGGCAGCAGGTTCAGGATGCCCAGGCTGAGCGAGAGCATCGCCAGCATCGACAGGTACCAGGCGGCGCCATGGTGGGCGTAGTAATTGGCGGCCCGGGCGATGGTGATCGGCCCGGCGACGGTGTTCTGCACCGAGACGCGGCCGCTGAAGGCGCGGCCGATCATGGCGAACAGCTCATTGGCCTGATGCGCGCTCTCGCGGATCGCGGCCGGGACGGCGTCGATCGGGCCGTAGCGCAGAATGGCGTCCTTGGCCGCTTCCTGCGGACGGGCCGACTGCAGGCCCAGGCCCCAGTAGGCCTGGCCGGTCTGCGGGTGCTTCATGCGCGCCGGCTTGATCTCCAGCGCCAGGCGCTCGCCCTTGCGCTCGACCTCGACCATGCCGATGCCGCCGCGGTCGCCGAGCTTCTGCACGAGCGGGCCGATGTCGTCCCAGGAATTGACCGGGTCGCCATCGATGGCCGTGATGCGGTCGCCTTCGTTCAACACGCCCCAGGCCGGCTGGTCGGTCACCACGCGCCCGATCAGCGCCGGCACCAGTTCGTGGCGCGGCGTCAGGCCGATCGCCTCGACGGCGCGACGCTCGTCGAACTGCGGGGGCAGGCGCGACAGCGGCAGCTGGCGGGTGACCTCGTCGCCGCTGGCGGTGCGCACGCGCAGGCGCACATCGCTGTGATCGAGTGCGGCCGGAATCAGCGCCAGCTGCGCTTCGCTCCAGGTCGGGGTGTCGCGGTCGCCGACGGCCAGCAGGGTGTCGCCGGTGTGCAGCCCGGCGCTGGCGGCGATGCCCTGCGCCTGTCCCACCACCGGTGCGTAATCCGGCCGGCCGATCACGAACATCGCCCAGAACAGCCCGACGCAGAGCAGCAGGTTGGCGAGCGGGCCGGCTATCACAATGGCGATGCGCTTGAACACCGACTGGCGATTGAAGGCCTGGTCGAGCTCGCTGTCGGCAACGTCGCCTTCGCGCTCGTCGAGCATCTTGACGTAGCCGCCGAGCGGAATCGCGGCGACCACATACTCGGTGCCGTCCTTGCCGCGGCGCGACCACAGCGCCTTGCCGAAGCCGATCGAGAAGCGCAGGACCTTGACGCCGCAGCGGCGCGCAACCCAGTAGTGCCCGAACTCGTGGAACGTGACGAGCACGCCGAGGCTGACGAGCAACCACCAGATCGAGCCGATGAACTCACTCATGATGTCGGGGGCTCTGCGTGGAGACGTGGAGACGTGGATCGGGAGAGGCGCCAACTGCCTGCCCGGCATGACGCCGTGCCTGGGCATCGGCCTCGCGCAGGGCCGCCAGCGATGTCGCCGGGGTGGAAGGAAGCGCGGCCAGGGTGTCCTCGACCAGCGCCGGTATCGCTAGGAAACCGATCCGGCGCTGAAGAAATGCTGAAACGGCGATTTCGTTGGCGGCATTGAGCACAGCCGGGGCGGTGCCGCCGGCCGCCAGGGCCTCGAACGCCAGGCGCAGGCACGGGAACGCCTGCAGGTCCGGCGGCTCGAAATCGAGGCGGCCGTGGGCCAGCAGGTCGAGTCCGCCGACGCCCGACTCCATCCGCTCCGGCCAGCCGAAGCCGACCGCCAGCGCGGTGCGCATGTCCGGCAGGCCAAGCTGGGCGAGGGTGGAGCCGTCGACGAACTCGACCAGCGAGTGCACCAGGCTCTGCGGGTGCACCAGCACCTGGATGCGGTCGCCATCGACGCCGAACAGGTGGTGCGCCTCGATGACCTCCAGGCCCTTGTTCATCAGCGTGGCCGAGTCGACCGAGATCTTCGGCCCCATCGACCACTTGGGATGGGCGACGGCCTGTTCCGGCGTCACCTGGGTCAGTTCGGCGCGCGTGCGGCCGCGGAACGGCCCGCCCGAAGCGGTCAGCAGGATGCGCCTGAGGCCCTGGTGCGCATGCGCATCGGGCAGGCACTGGAAGATCGCGTTGTGTTCGCTGTCGACCGGCACGATGGTCGCGCCACCGGCCTGCGCGGCCTGCATCAGCAGTTCGCCCGCCAGTACCAGCGATTCCTTGTTGGCCAGCAGGATGCGCTTGCCGGCCCTGGCCGCGGCCAGTGTCGAAGGCAGTCCGGCGGCGCCGACGATCGCCGCGACGACGGTGTCGCAGGCGTCGCCCGACACCAGCGCGTCGAGTGCGGCATCGCCGCAATGCGGTTGCGTGCGCAGGCCCGCCTCGCGCAGCCCATCGGCCAGCGCCTGCAGGCCGTTGGCATCGGCGATCACGGCGTGGTCGGGCCGGTGGCGGCGGCACAGTTCGACCAGCGCGGCGACATTGCTGCCGGCGGCCAGGACACTGGCGCGCAGCCGCTGCGGATGGCGTGCGATCACGTCCAGCGCCGAGGCGCCGATCGAACCGGTGGCACCAAGGACGGCAACGCTGCGGGTACTGACGGACATGCTCAGAAGCCCAGCAAGGCCTTGCCCAGCGCGAATACCGGCAGGGCGGCCAGGACGCCGTCGAGGCGGTCGAGGATGCCGCCATGGCCCGGGATCAGGTTGCCCGAGTCCTTTACCCCGGCATGGCGCTTGAGCAGGCTCTCGAACAGGTCGCCGACCACGGAGAAGAGCACCGCGACCAGCGCGACCAGCGCAACGGCTGGCAGCTGCGTCACTTTCGCACCAGCAAACAGGGCAAAGGCGACGCCGACGATGACGCCGGCCACCACGCCGCCGAGCAGGCCCTCGAGGGTCTTGTTCGGGCTGATCCGGGGCGCCAGCTTGCGCCCGCCGAACAGGCGGCCGCCGAAGGTGCGGCCGGCAAAGTAGGCGCCGGTATCGGCGGCCCAGACGATCGCCAGCGCGGTCAGCAGCCAGCGGTGGCCGTTGGGCGCGGTCGAATGGATCCAGGCCAGTGCGCACCAGGCCGGTATCATGCTCAGCGCACCTGCGGCGAGCTTGAACACGCGCGCATGGGTGTCATGGTCGCTGGCGAACTCGTACCGGCCCAGCCAGAACAGCGCCAGCAGCCACCAGATCACGCCGATCATGATCGCCACCTGGAACAGCGCCATCGTGTAGCCGTCGCTGGAGCGCGAGGCCCATACCAGCGCCACCATCACCGCAAGGTGGGCCACCAGCAGCACGGTTCGCGCCAGCGTGTCCTCGATTTCGGCCAGGTCGAACCACTCCCACAGGCCGGCCAGGAACAGCACCGCGGCCAGGGCCACCATCCACGGCGTGGGCAGCAGCAGGATCGCGGCGATCGCGAGCGGCGCCATCACCAGGGCGGCGAGCAGGCGGGTTCGGGTCATTCGGAGGTCTCTTTGGTGGCGGGCCGGACTGGCGCCGGCTCCGGCGACGGCGCGACCTGGGCGCCGGTCAGGCCGAAGCGGCGCTGGCGGCCGGCGTAGTCGTCCATGGCGCGCTGCAGTGTCGCCGCATCCAATTCAGGCCACAACAGGTCGGTGAACCACAATTCGGTATAGGCCAGCTGCCACAACAGGAAATTGCTGACGCGCGTCTCGCCGCCGGTGCGGATGAACAGGTCGGGAGGCGGCAGCTCGGCCAGGCAGGTGCGGGCGCCGAGGGCGTACTCGTCGATGTCCTCGGGCGCCAACCGGCCGGCGGCGACGTCCTGGGCCAGCGAGCGCGCCGCCTGGGCGATGTCCCAGCGGCCGCCGTAGCTTGCGGCGATGGTCAGGTGCAGGCGGGTGTTGGCGCGGGTGCGGTCTTCGGCCGAGGCCATCTGCTTGCCGATCGCTTCGGCGAAGCGTTCGCGCTCACCGATGAAGCGCACGCGCACGCCGCGGCGGTCGAGTTCGTCGACCTCGCGCTCGAGCGCGCCAAGGAACAATTTCATCAGCGCGCCGACTTCCTCTTCCGGCCGGCCCCAGTTCTCGCTGGAGAAGGCGAACAGGGTCAGCGCCTCGATGCCCTGTTGCAGGCAGAAGTCGATGCAGACGTTGACCGCGCGCGCGCCGGCACGGTGGCCGATGACGCGCGGGCGGCGTCGGCGCTCGGCCCAGCGCCCGTTGCCGTCCATGATGACGGCCAGGTGGCGCGGAACGCGTGCGGCGGCGATGGCAGGTTCTGAAGACATGGCGGGACGGGTAGACCCGTCAAACCGCCATAAGTTCTTGCTCCTTGGCCTTGACCACTTCATCGACGTCCTTGATCGCGGCGTCGGTGATCTTCTGGATCTCGATCTCGGAGCGGCTGACGTCGTCTTCGGTGATCTGCTTTTCCTTCAGCAGTTCCTTGACCTGGTGGTTGGCATCGCGGCGGATGTTGCGGATCGCGACCTTGGCGTCCTCGCTCTCGGAGTGGACGAGCTTGGACAGTTCCTTGCGGCGCTCCTCGGTGAGGGCAGGCAGGTTGAGGCGGATCACGGTGCCGGCGGTGTTCGGGGTCAGGCCGAGGTCGGAGGCGAGGATCGCCTTCTCGACCGGGCCGACCATCTGCTTTTCCCACGGCGTGATGAGGAGCGAACGCGCGTCGGAGACCTGGACGGAGGCGACCTGCGACAGCGGCATGTCGGAACCGTAGTAATTGACCTTCAGGTGGTCGACCAGCGCGGTGGAGGCGCGGCCGGTGCGGATCTTGATCAGGGTGTGGCGAAATGCTTCGACGCTCTTGGCCATGCGGTTCTGGGCATCTTTCTTGATCTCGTTGAGCATCGCCGGCTCCGTTCCATTAGCGGTAATCGCGGGATTATAGCCAGCCGGGGCCGCCCCAGCGACCTGAGGCAGTCCGCGGGGCCGGCAGGAGCCGGTGGGAGGGTTCCGCGCTGATGGCGCTGGCCGCAGCAGGCCGCAGCAGGCCGAAGCAGGCCTAGTGGCCGTGACTGTGCTCGTGCTGGTCTTCGTGCCCGTGCCCATGCTCGTGCGCACCCCCGTGCGGCGCGCGATCGTGGCGATCGTGCTCGCAGGCCCGGCCCAGCTCGACCTGCAGAGTGGGGTGGTTGATGCCGAAGCGGTGATCGAGCTCGTGGTTCAGCCTGTCGATGAACTCGTCATGGTCGCCCTGGTCGGGGCGCACCAGGTGCGCGGTCATGGCGATCTCGCCCGCGCCCAGCGACCAGATATGCAGATGGTGGACGGCCTGCACGCCGGCCTGCGACGACAGGAAGGCCTGCACCTGGCTGCGGTCGATGCTCGCCGGCACCGCGTCCATGGCGGCGTTGAAGGCATCGCGCAGCAGGCCGAATGCGCCGATCGCCACCACCGCGCCGATCAGTACGGCAATCGCCGGGTCCAGCCACTCCCAGCCCAGCCACCACATGCCGGCGCCGGCGAGCACGGCCGCCAGCGATACCGCGGCATCGGCGATCAGGTGCAGGAACGCGCCGCGGCGGTTGAGGTCGTGCTCATGGCCGTCGCGAACCAGCCAGGCCGCGCCGAGATTGACCGCGATGCCCAGCACCGCCACCAGCATCACCGGCAGGGCCGGGATGTCCGGCGGTGAATTGAATCGCCGCACCGCCTCCCAGGC
Organism: Lysobacter sp. 05T417; assembly: GCF_056396405.1. Lineage (NCBI taxonomy): Bacteria > Pseudomonadati > Pseudomonadota > Gammaproteobacteria > Lysobacterales > Lysobacteraceae > Lysobacter > Lysobacter sp. 05T417. The sequence goes on from NZ_JBFTLK010000008.1 coordinate 249,765, forward strand.
CAGTGCCCCGGAGAACGCCACCAGCAGCAGCGCATTGGCCAGCGGCGAGAGCAGGGTGGCGCGGCGCCATCCATAGGTGTGGCGATCGGTCGGCGCGCGCTTGGCCAGCACCGCCGCGCCCCAGGCCAGGCCCAGGCCGAGCACGTCACCGAGGTTGTGCAGGGCATCGGACAGCAGCGCCAGCGAGTTGGTGGCGAAACCGTAGCCGGCCTCGATCGCGGTGTAGGCGAGATTGATCAGCGTGACCGCGGCAAATGCGCGGGTCGCGTTGGCGGCGTGGTTGTGATGTCCGTGTCCCATGCGGGCATGGTGGCACGAGGGTGCGGGCGGACTCTATTACAAGGGCGCCGAAGCGCCCCTCATCCGCCCTTCGGGCACCTTCTCCCGTATCGGGAGAAGGGAACCTCAGGGTCAGGCGTTGCGGCCCTGCACCAGCGTGCCGATGTGTTCGCCGTGCAGGATCTTCAGCAGCGTGCCCGGCTGGCCCATGTCGAAGATGCGCAGCGGCAGGTCGCTGTCGCGGCACAGGGCGAAGGCGGCGGTGTCCATCACCTGCAGGTTGCGGGCGATCACCTCGTCGTAGGTGAGCTTGTCGTAGCGCACCGCGTCGGCGTGCTTCTTCGGATCCTTGTCGTAGACACCGTCGACCTTGGTCGCCTTCAGCAGCAGGTCGGCGCCGATCTCGATCGCGCGCAGCGCCGCGCCGGAGTCGGTGGTGAAGAACGGGTTGCCGGTGCCGGCGGCGAAGATCGCCAGGCGGCCCTTCTCCATGTGGCGGATGGCGCGGCGGCGGATGTAGTCCTCGCACACGTCGTTGATCTTGATCGCGCTCATCACCCGGCACTTGGCGCCGAGCTTCTCCAGCGCGTCCTGCATCGCCAGGGCGTTGATGACGGTGGCGAGCATGCCCATCTGGTCGCCGGTGACCCGGTCCATGCCGCCGGCAGCCAGGCCGGCGCCGCGGAAGATGTTGCCGCCGCCAATGACCAGCGCGACCTCGGCCCCGGCTTGCTGGGCCTCGATCACCTCGCGCGCCAGGCGGCTGATCATCTTCGGGTCGATGCCGTAGTCCTCGTCCCCCATCAACGCCTCGCCAGACAGTTTGAGCAGGACACGGCGATAGGCGAGCTGGGACATGGCGACCTCGTTGGGATGGGCAAACAGCGGAATTGTACGGGATCGGCGGCGACTGGCCCCATGAGGGCGCGGCGGGCGTGGCGGCCGCAGCAACCGGCATTGCGTCGCGGCCGCTTCGTGACCGCGGTCGGGAACTGAACGAATGCCGCGACGCCGGGTGGGGTGGGGTCGCGGCCGCTGCGTTGTGGAGGCATGGGACAGCCCGTGCCGACGCCAGCGACTCCAGACAACAGCGCAGCCGCGTCGCCGCGGACCATGCCTGTCCGCTGGTACGCGTGCTACAAAGTGCGCGGCCGCAGTCGATCCTACCGCGCCGGAGCCAGCCCTTCCCGCCATGCGCACGAACACCCGCTCGTCCTCCGCCGCACACCTGGATCGCTGCCGCCCTGGCCGCGTGCGGTGCATGGCAGAGTGAATGTCGCGATGATCGAGGCGATGGCGCCAACCCTTCCGCGAGACGAAGAACCGGTCGCCGCTGCGGCAAGCGCCGACGGCGACGGCTTCGACCGTTTCCTGCGCGAGCACCAGGCGGCGCTGATCGCGTTCCTGGCGCGGCGCGCGGGCGACGAGGACGCCAAGGACATCGCCCAGGAGGCGATGGTGCGGTTGATGCGCTATCGCGCCCAGCCGGCCGACCAGTTGCGCCCGCTGATGTACCGCATCGCCCTCAATGTCCTCAACGATCGCGGCCGCCGCGACTCGACGCGGCAGGCGTCGGCGCATGTCAGCCTCGACCAGGACTTCCTCGGGCTGGCCTCGGCCGAGCCCAGCCATGACCAGCGCATCGCCAACGAACAGGAACTGGCGCTGGTGCGCGCGGCGATCCTGCAGCTGCCCGAACGCTGCCGCCAGGTCTACCTGCTCAATCGGATCGACGGAATGAGTTACAGCCAGATCGCAAGCCACTGCGGGATATCGGTGAAGGCCGTGGAAAAACACATCGGCAAGGCGCTGGGACTGCTGCGGCTGAAGCTGAAGAACAGCGGCATCAGCCGCGAGGGCCAGGCATGAATACCGGGGCGCTCGGGCACGACACCGGTGTAAGCCAGGCCGAAGCCTGGCTGGCGCGGCTGATGTCGCCCGAATGCGAGCCGGACGAGCGCGCTGCGTTCGAGGACTGGCTGGCGCAGTCGCCAGGCAACATCGCCGCCTACCTCCAGGCCGAGCGGATCCACGCCCTCGCCGCCGCACTGGCCTCGGACGACCTGCTGCGTGCAGCAACCCATGCGGCGCGGCGCACGCCTTCGCCTGCGGCAAGCCCATGGCGGCCGTGGCTGCCGGTTGCCGCTGCCGCGGCGCTGGTCGCTGCCGTGGCCACTGCCTATCTGTGGCCGCGTCCGGTCGAGCAGGCAGTGGTGAAGCAGTTCGTGACCGCGCGCGGCCAACCGCGTGAGTTCACCCTCGTCGACGGCACCGTGCTGCGCCTGGATACGGGAACCGATGTCGTCACGCGATTCGACGGCCGCCAGCGCCTGGTCGAACTGCAACGCGGACGTGCCCAGTTCGTGGTGGCCGCCGATCCAGCGCGTCCGTTCCTGGTCACGGCCGGCGCGGGCACCGTTCGCGATATCGGCACCACCTTCCAGGTCAGCCGCATCGATGGCCGCGTCAATGTCGGCCTGCTCGAAGGCCGCGTCGATGTGTCGGTCGGTAGCGGTTCGGCGGTGCGTCGCAGCGAACTGGCGCCGGGCGAACAGCTGACCATCGATGGCAACGGCGCCATTGGCGCCAGGCAGCCGCTCGACCTGGTCGCGGCGCACGCGTGGCCACAGGGCGACCTGGTGTTCCGCCAACGCCGGCTCGACGAGTTGCTGGCCGAGATGAACCGCTATTCGCCGGTGCGGATCCGGCTGCAGGACCCGGCGTTGGGCGCGCTGGAGGTCAGCGGCGTTTTCCATGCCGGCGACCAGGAAGCACTGGCCGCCGCACTCGAGCGCGGCTGGTCGTTGCAGGCCCGGCACCAGGATGCGGGTGGCCAGGGTGTTGACGAGATCGTGCTCTCGCGTCAAGCCCAGTAGTTGTTCAATGGGGCAACCAGTCCCGCCCGGGCGCATTGCCACCCCCGCCGGGCTCCCGTAAGGTTCGTCCCAGCTCAGCCCGTTCAACGGACGAATGGCCAGGTCGTTCCGCTTCACCCTTGCCATCGTCGGCGCTCTCTCATGGGGCTGCATGGCGGCTGTCAGTTCCGCGGCAGAAGGCGCGGCAAAGAGTGCGGCCGCGCCGGTGCGCGTGGTCATCCCGGCCGGAGATCTGGACCGTGCCCTGCAGGCACTGGCCACGCAGGGACGGGTGCAGATCCTCTACGCGCCCGGGCTGGTCGAAGGACGCCAGGCGTCCGGCCTGCAAGCGCGGTTGCCGGCCGCGGAAGCGCTGGCGATATTGCTGCGCGGGTCGGGCCTGCGCGCCGTCCCGGTCAACGCCAACACCTTCCTGATCGAAGCCGAAACAGGCTCGACGGCCATTGCGCCGGCCTCGGCACCTGCGCGCGGCGACGGGCCAACCGAACTGGCCACGGTGCAGGTCACCGGCACGCACATCCCCAGATCGAGCATTGAAGCGGTCACTTCGGTTCCGCTGACCCGGATCAGCCGCGCCCAGATCGAGGCGAGCGGCTACCAGACACTGTTCGAGCTGCTCAGCTACCAGCCCGGCATGGTCAGTCACCATCCGGTCGACGTCGCCACCGACGGCGGTTTCCAGTCGCAGCAGCCGTTCGCGGCGGCAGCCACCACCAGTCTCTACGGCCTGGGCCCGCGCGCCACGTTGTTCCTGCTCGATGGCCGGCGCATGGCCAACTACGGCCTCGCATCGGCCGACCTGGGCGGGCTGACCGATCTCAACGGGATCCCGTTGAGCATGGTCGAGCGCATCGAGATCATCCGCGGTGGCGCGTCGGCGATCTACGGCGCCGACGCGATGGCCGGCGTGGTCAACATCATCCTCAAGAAGGGCCAGACCGGCGGCGAAGTGGTCGGGCGTTACGGCCTGTCCGAGCGTGGCGATGCCGAACAACGGCGGTTCTCCTTCAACTACGGCCACGTCCGCGATGACGGCGGCAGCTGGTCGATCGGTGCCGATTACCTGCATCGCGATGCGCTGCTCGGCGAGGACCGCGCCTGGCGCAGCGCCGACCTGCGGCGCTTGGGGCTGGGCGACCAGCGCGTGCCGCTGGCCTACTTCAGCACGCAGGGCCTCGAGCATTGGGCGTGCCCGGACCAGATCCGTGACGCGGCGGGCGAGTGTTACCTCGACAAGCCCCGCTACGTCACGCTGCAGCCCGAACTGGAAAGCACCGCGGTCTACGGCTACCTGCTCCAACCGGTTGGCGACACCGTCAACCTGACCGCATCCATGCGCCTGAGCCAGGTGCAGCAGCGCCTGCAGGGCGCGCCGTTCCACGCCGCGGTCTTCCTGCCCTTCGGTCATCCGGACGACTGGTTCCAGGGCAATGCCACGGTCCTGAACTACGCGTTCTTCGACATCGGTCCGGTGCGCAGTCGCAGCACCGCGCGCAGCAGCGACCTCACCGTGGGGCTGGATGGCTATCGCGGGGAGTGGCAGTGGCGGGTCGACCTGGCGCACCACCAGAACAACGTCGAGAACCTGATCGACGGACTGGTGAGCAACAGCGCCACGGAACGCGCGATCAACGACGAGAGTTACCGCTTCAACGGCGTCGGCAACCCGCAGGCGCTGCTGGCCGAGCTGTCGCCACGGGTGCAGGTGGAAGGGCAAGCGCAGTTCGACCAGCTGGCCTTCAGCACCAACGGCGCGTGGTTCTCGTTGCCCGGAGGCCAATCGCAGGCCGCGTTCGGGCTGGAATGGAATCGCGACGGACTGCGCAACCGTCCCGACGCGCTGATGCTCGCCGGCGACATCGCCCTGGGCGCGCAGAAGATCGATATCGACGAACACCGCAACAGCTCGGCGGTCTATGCCGAGCTGAGCATGCCCATTGCGACCTGGCTCAATGCCGACCTGGCATGGCGGGTCGACCACCGCCAGGGCTACGGCAGCAAGTCATCGCCCATGCTCGGCGTCAAATGGATGGTGTCGAAATCGCTGACCCTTCGCGGCACCGCCGCCACCGGCTATCGCGCGCCGACCCTGTTCGAACTGCGCCGGCCCACCGTTGCCGACTCGCTCGACGTGGTGGAGATGAGCGACGCCCTGGCGCCCTGCCAGCTGCCGGTTCCGGCCGATGACGGCACCATCTTCTGCATCGTGTCGCTGGGCGCGGTGGAGAATCCGGACCTGCAGCCGGAGACATCGCGCAGCTACATCCTCGGCGCGGTGTGGGCGCCGACGACCAACTTCGACGTCAGCCTGGACCGGTTCCGCATCCTGCGCCGCAACGAAATCCTGAGCACCAGTGCCTTGGCCAACCCGACGCTCTACCCGGATGCGCTGGTGCGCGACGAGCAGGGCGGCCTGTATGCCATCAATGACTACTTCACCAATGTCGGCCGTACCGAAGTGGATGGCTGGGAACTGCAGTCCGAATACCGGATCGACATCGAGCGGTACGGCCGTTTCAGGCTGCGCCTGGCAGCCAGCTACCTCGACAGCCTCGTGCGCCAGGCCAATGCTGCCAGTCCGGAACTCGACTACGCAGGCCACGGCGCGCCGCAGCGCTCGGTGCTGGCCGGTGCCGAATGGAGCATCGGCGACTGGATCACCGCGCTGAACCTGCACGAGCTGGGCCCGTCGGATGTGGCCGCGCCGGGCCAGCCGTGCCCCCTGCGCAACGCCAGCGCCCGCAAGTGCACCACCCCGGCCTGGACCACGGCCGACCTCTACCTGGCCTATGTCGGGCTGGTCGGCTGGCGGTTGTCGCTGAACATCAACAACCTGACCGACCATCAGCCGGTCAACTACGACCCCGACAAGCTCGGCTACGACATCGCCTACGACGACCCGCGCGGGCGCTATTACCTGGTCAGCGCCGCGTACCGGTTCTAGGCCGTCGCCGGTCGCCGCAGTGCGACTGCCGTCGCGTTTCAGCGCGGGCGCGGGAAAAAATCCTTCCTGCGGGGTAGGGGGGTGGACCGGCTGCTGCGTTACTGGCCATGAACCTTCCGGAAGGAAGGCTCACGCGCCACGGATGGCGCACCTATTCGTATCGCGATTGTCCGCGCTGCCCCGCGGGCTGTACGAGTGGCAAAGGCTTCCGGACGAAGCATCACGCGCCACGGATGGCGCACTTCAATCGCATCGACCGGGCCCCGCGATCCAGCTCCCCCGCGGATCGCGACCGGCATGCACGCAGGCTTCGGGATGAAGCATGGGGCGCCAAGGATGGCGCCATTTTTCGACGGTGTTGACCATTCGTCCGTCGCGGCTACTTTAGGACGCTTCTCATACACAGCCGTCAGCGGCGGTGGTCAGATGGGGCGTCCGCGTTTATCCAGTTCTGGCGGACACGCAGCACGCCATCAAGTACGCCATCAAGAGGGGCCTCCACCAGACTTCCGCTGTCACGCGAAGCCCGCGTGTCGCAATGGCGCAGCCTTGCCTCAACGAACAACTTTGCGCGCCAGGAAGGTGCGTAGCCGGGTGGGTTTCCACGGACCCACCGCGGTAAATGCCGGGGGCCTCCCCCCTGCGTCCGGTATGTCTGGGGAAGTCGACGGATCGGCTTCTCCAGACCCCTTGGGCTGCTCTCTCAGTGGAAGCCCCTGGCAATGGAGACTGCAACTTTGGCGCACTCTCTCGTCGGGTGCCGCCCGCACCCTGATCAAGATCGCAGCGCTACGACCGGACGTAGTGCACGAAGCCATTGGCGGCGGCGACACCGGAGTCAAGGCAAAGCCGGCCATGCCCCGCAGCGGCAGTGCTGCGGTCGTCAAGAAAAGCGGGGCCATCCACGCCAAGGCCGCCCCGGGTGCCAAGGCTGCCACTCTGCGTCAGGCCAAACCCGCAGTTGATACAAACAAAAAGGCCGCGATCGCTCGCGGCCTTTCTGCTTGCTGCCTGCGCCAGAAGCGCCGTCAGGCTTACGCCAGGCCGGCCTGCTTCATCACTTCGGCGGCGTAGTCCTCGACCACCTTCTCGATGCCTTCGCCAACGGCCAGGCGCTGCATCGTGACGACGTCGGCGCCGGCGGCCTTGAGCACCTGCTCGACAGTCTGGTCGGTGTTGAGCACGTACGGCTGGCCGTACAGGGTGACCTCGTTGACGATCTTGGCGATCTTGCCGCTGATGATCTTCTCGAGGATCTCGGCCGGCTTGGCCTTGTCCTTGTCGGACATCTTGGCCAGCTCGATTTCCTTTTCCTTGGCCACGAACTCGGCCGGGACGTCGGACGCCTTGATGTGCGGCGGGTTCATTGCGGCAACGTGCATCGCGATGCCGCGGGCCAGTTCGGCGTCGCCGCCCTTGACCTCGACCAGCACGCCGATGCGGCCGCCGTGGACGTACGCGGCAACGTTGTTGGTGCTGTCGACGCGGGCCAGGCGACGGACCTGCACGTTCTCGCCAACCTTGGAGATGACGGCGGCGCGGGTTTCTTCGACCGTCTCGCCGCCGTCGACCTTGGCCGACTTCAGCGCTTCGGCGTCGGCGGCGTCGGAGGCCAGGGCGGCCTTGGCGACGGCTTCGGTGAAGCCCAGGAAGTTGTCATCCTTGGCGACGAAGTCGGTCTCGGAGTTGATCTCGACCAGCACGGCCTTGCCGCCGTCCTGGGCGACCGCGATGCGGCCTTCGGCGGCGATGCGGCCGGCCTTCTTGTCGGCCTTGGCCAGACCCGACTTGCGCAGCCACTCGGCCGCGGTGTCGATGTCGCCGTTGTTCTCGACGAGTGCCTTCTTGCACTCCATCATGCCGGCGCCGGTGCGCTCGCGCAGTTCCTTGACGAGGGAAGCGGTGATTTCAGCCATGGGGATTACCTCGGAATTCGTTGGATGTGCGGATCGCGCCAAATCTCGCGCCGGCCATGGCTGGCCGATGCGTGGCGCGTCCGCGAAACAATGTCGGTACGACCGGTGCGATGCGACCGCGCATGATCGCGCGGCCGCATGACGCGGGTCTTACTCGGCGGCGTCGGCCTTCTTGGCCGGTGCCTTCTTGGCCGGGGCGCGGCCACGCGGGGCCTTGCGCTCGGCGCCGTTCTCTTCGCCTTCGGCGGCGGCTTCGGCGAAGTCTTCCTCGCGCACGCCAGCCGGCGTCGGCGCAGCGGCCTTGCCTTCCAGCACGGCGTCGGCGGCGGCACGGGCGTACAGCTGCACGGCGCGGATGGCGTCGTCGTTACCCGGGATGGCGTAGTCGACCAGGGCCGGATCGTAGTTGGTGTCGACGACGGCGATGACCGGGATGCCGAGCTTCTTGGCTTCCTTGATCGCGATGTCTTCGTGGCCGATGTCGATCACGAACAGCGCGTCGGGCAGGCGGTTCATTTCCTTGATGCCGCCCAGCGAGGCTTCCAGCTTGTCGCGCTCGCGGCGCAGGCCCAGCACTTCGTGCTTGACCAGCTTCTGGAAGGTGCCGTCGGTCTCAGCCGCTTCCAGCTCCTTCAGGCGCTGCACCGACTGCTTGACGGTGCGGAAGTTGGTCAGCGTGCCGCCCAGCCAACGCTGGGTCATGTACGGCATGTTGCAACGCTCGGCTTCTTCCTTGATCGACTCGCGCGCGCTGCGCTTGGTGCCGATGAACAGGATCATGCCGCGCTTCTGCGCGATACCCGAGATGAAGTTCATCGCGTCATTGAAGAGCGGAACGGTCTTCTCGAGGTTGATGATGTGGATCTTGCCGCGGGCGCCGAAGATGTACGGACCCATCTTCGGGTTCCAGTAACGGGTCTGGTGACCGAAATGGACGCCGGCTTCCAGCATCTGGCGCATGGTGATCTGGGGCATTGCTTAACTCCAAGGCAGTGGAACCGGCCGCCGGGTAGGGTATGGCGGCTGCCCTCGGCGGTGCCGGGGGCAATGGTTCCGGGGTTGGGCCTCCCCGCTGCGTCCGTGACCGAACCTGGCGGTCCCGAAGGACCGCAGGCACCCCGGCACGAAGGGTTGCAGCGGGTGTGTATTCGCCTGCTCGGGGCCTGCTGGCCCGGTTGCTGCGCCCGGCGTGGGCGATTGGAAAGGCACGAAGACCCCGCCAAGCCGCGGGATTGTAGCTGGAACGGGCGGTTACGGGCAAGCTGGGGCTCGGTTGGACCCTGAACGGGCCGCAGATAGGCGATAATGGCGCCATGGCCATCACCATCAAAACCCCCGAAGAGATCGAGAAGATGCGCGTCGCCGGCCGCCTGGCCGCCGAGGTCCTGCAGATCGTCGCCCCGCATGTGAAGGCGGGCGTGACCACCGAGGAACTGGACCGCATCTGCCACGATCATATCGTCAACGTGCAGAAGGCAATCCCGGCCAACGTCGGCTATAAAGGTTTCCCCAAGACCGTGTGCACCTCGGTCAACAACGTCATCTGCCACGGCATCCCGAGCCCGGGCAAGGTCCTCAAGGACGGCGACATCGTCAATATCGATGTCACGGTCATCAAGGACGGCTGGCACGGCGATACCAGCCGCATGTACCTCGTCGGCGAGCCGTCGGTCATGGCCAAGCGCCTGGTCGACGTGACCCGCGAGGCGATGTTCCGCGGCATCCGCACGGTCCGCCCGGGCGCGACGCTGGGCGACATCGGCGCGGCGATCCAGCAGTACGCCGAGGGCGAACGCTTCAGCGTCGTGCGCGAGTACTGCGGCCACGGCATCGGCCGGATCTACCACGAAGACCCGCAGGTGCTGCATTACGGCCGCGCTGGCGAAGGGCTGGTGCTCAAGCCCGGCATGACCTTCACCATCGAGCCGATGATCAACGAGGGCGCGCGCCACACCAAGCTGCTGCCCGACGGCTGGACCGTGGTCACCAAGGACCGCAAGCTTTCGGCGCAGTGGGAGCACACGGTGGTGGTCACCGACGACGGCGTCGAGATCCTGACCCGCGTGCCCGGGGACGACAACGACCTATGACCGCTCCGGTCGCCGACGCCGGGTCCAGCGCAGGAGGATCCTCCGCGAGACCGGCGGCGAGACCGGCGGCGGAGCCCGGTGAGCAGGCGGCTGCCATCCGCAGCGCGCTCGCCGCGGTAAGCGCCGGCCTGGCGCAGCGCTTCGACAGCGATCCCGACGCCGACATCGACCGCCTGCTGCAGGCGCGGACCGGCGCGGTCGACACCCAGGTGCGTGCCGCCTGGGCCAGTTGCCTGCCGGCCGGTGCGCCGTTGGCGCTGTTCGCGGTCGGTGGCTACGGCCGCGGTGAACTGTTCCCGCAATCGGACATCGATCTGCTGGTGCTGGCCGAACCGGAGGCGCAAGCCGCGCACGCCGAGGCGCTGGCCGCATTCGTCGCGCTGCTCTGGGACGCCGGCCTGCCGGTCGGCCACGCGGTGCGTTCGGCCGCGCAGTGCACCCAGGCCGCCGCCGACATCACCGTCCTCACGGCGATGCTGGAAGCGCGCCCGCTCATCGCCACCGTCGAGGACATGCATGCCCTGCAGGTCGCCACGGCGCCGAGCCAGGTATGGCCGGCGCGCGAGTTCTTCGGCGCCAAGCGCGAGGAACTGCGACTGCGCCATGCCCGCTACGACGACACCGCCGACAACCTCGAGCCGAACCTGAAAGAAGGCCCCGGCGGCCTGCGCGACGTGCAGACGCTGCGCTGGATGGCGCTGCGCATCGTCGGCACCGGCGACCTGGAGTCGCTGGTGGCGATCGGCCAGTTCGGCGCCGACGAACTGGCCACGCTGGAACGCGAGCGCCGCGCGCTGTCGCGCCTGCGCTTTGGCCTGCACCTGGTCGCGGGCAAGCGCGAGGAGCGCCTGCGCTTCGACTACCAGAAGCTGCTGGCCGAACGGCTGGGCCATGTCGACAATGCCGACAACCTCGCCGTCGAACAGATGATGCAGGGCTTCTACCGCAGCGCCGCGCTGGTGCTGCGCATCGGCGAGCGCCTGCTGCAGCGCTTCGAGGAGCAGATCGAGGGCGAGACGGCGCCGGTCGCCATCGACCACGCCTTCGAACTGCGCCGCGATTACCTGGCCGCGCGCGACCCGCAATGGCCGCGCGATGCCTACGACGTGTTCTCGCTGTTCGCGGTATGGGCGGCGCACGATGCGGTGCGCGGGCTGCATTCGCAGACCGCGCGCGCACTGGCCGAAGCGCTGTCGCGGATCCCGGCCTTCCAGCAGGCCGAACCGGCGCTGCGCGAGCGCTTCATCGCGCTGCTGCGTGGACCGCACCCGGTGCACGCGCTCGAGCGCATGGCGCGGCTGGGCGTGCTTGGCCGCTGGATCCCGGCGTTCGCCAAAGTCTCCGGGCGCATGCAGTTCGACCTGTTCCATGTCTTCACCGTCGACCAGCACACGCTGGCGGTGCTGCGCAATCTGGCGCGCTTCGCCTCGGGCATCGTCGATGAGCGTTTCAGCATCGCCCACGAAGTCTGGCCGCGCCTGCGCAAGCCGGAACTGCTGCTGCTGGCCGGCCTGTTCCACGACATCGCCAAGGGCCGCGGCGGCGATCATTCCGAGCTCGGTGGCGAGGACGCGCGGATCTTCTGCAGCACCATTGGCCTGTCGCGCGCCGACACCGCACTGGTCGAGTGGCTGGTGCGCCAGCACCTGCTGATGTCGGTGACCGCGCAGAAGCAGGACATCGCCGATCCGGAGGTGATCCACCGCTTCGCCGGCAAGGTCAACGACCGCGAGCACCTCGATCATCTTTACCTGCTGACCTGCGCCGACATCGCCGGCACGTCGCCCAAGTTGTGGAACGCATGGAAGGACCGCCTGCTGGCGGACCTCTACACCGCCACGCGCCTGGCCTTGCGGCGCGGACTGGAACATCCGGTCGCCGGCCTCGAGCGCGCCGGCGAAACCCGCGACGCCGCGCGCGCCATGCTGGCCACGCTCGGTTTCGGCGAGGAGGAAGTCGACCAGCTCTACGCGCGCATGCCCGAGATCGGTTTCCAGCGCAGCCGTCCCGACCAGATCGCCTGGCAGGCGGCATCGCTGCGCGGCGTGGCCATCGGCGAGACGCGCGTGCGCGCCCGTGCCGTGGGCGAGCACGCCGGCGCGCTGGAAGTGTTCGTGCACTCGGCCGACCGCGACGGCCTGTTTGCCGCGATCGTCGCCACGCTCGACCGCCTCGGCCTGGCGATCCAGCAGGCGCGCGTGCTCGACGGGCCCAACGCGATGATCTTCGACAGCTTCGAAGTGGTGCCGATCGACCCGCGCTGCCCGCCAGGCATCGATGAGCTCGAACAGCGCCTGGCCGCGGCGCTGGACGGTCCGCTCGACCGCATCAAGCCGACCCGGCGCACGCAGCCGCGCCACCTGCGCCATTTCCGCATCAACGCGCAGGTCGGATTCGACACCCTCGGCGACGACGCACGGACCATGCTCAGCCTGGTCTGCACCGACCGCCCGGGCCTGCTTGCCGACGTCACCCAGGCGATCCGCAGCCAGGGCCTGCGCGTGCACGACGCCCGCATCGCCACCTTCGGCGAGCGCGCCGAAGACGTGTTCCAGCTCACCTGTACCCAGCCCGACGGGCGCGATGGCGCGCTCGATGAAACGCAACAGCAGGCCCTGCGCGATGCGCTGCTGGCCTGCCTTGAAGGAGATCGTTGATGAGTTCCGAGAAGAAGCCCGCCCGCAAGACCACCCGCAAGGCCGTGCGCAAGAAGGTTGCGCCGAAGGGGCCGGGTATCGACGAACTGAAGTTCATGATCGACAGCGCATTCGAGCGCCGCGCGATGCTGACCCCCGACGAGCTGGAAGGCTCGACGCGGCCGACGGTGGAGCGGGTGATCTCGGGCCTGGAGAGCGGCGAGTTCCGCGTCGCCGAACCCGACGGCAAGGGCGGCTGGACCGTCAACGAATGGCTGAAGAAGGCGGTGCTGCTGTACTTCCGCGTCAACGACATGCAACTGGTGGAAGGCTATCCGGCGCCGGCGTGGGACAAGGTGCCGGCGCGCTTCGAAAGTTTCGGCGAGGCCGATTTCCGCAAGCTCGGCGCGCGCGTCGTGCCCGGCGCGATCGCACGCCGCGGCTGCTACATCGGCAAGGACGTGGTGCTGATGCCGAGCTTCGTCAACATTGGTGCGCACGTGGGCGAGGGCACCATGGTCGATACCTGGGCCACGGTCGGTTCGTGCGCGCAGGTCGGCAAGCACTGCCACCTCTCCGGTGGCGCCGGCATCGGCGGCGTGCTGGAGCCGCTGCAGGCCTCGCCGACGATCATCGAGGACCATTGCTTCATTGGTGCGCGCTCGGAAGTCGTCGAAGGCTTCGTCGTCGGCCACCACAGCGTGATCGGCATGGGCGTGTTCCTCGGCCAGAGCACGCGCGTGTACAACCGCGCCACCGGCGAGGTCAGCTATGGGTCGGTGCCGCCGTACAGCGTTGTCGTCTCCGGCCAGCTGCCGGCCAAGGACGGATCGCACTCGCTGTACTGCGCGGTGATCGTCAAGCAGGTCGACGCCAAGACGCTGTCCAAGACCAGCATCAACGAGTTGCTGCGCGGCTTGGCGGACTAGGTCTGACAGCCACCCGAACCCGTCATTCCCGCGCAGGCGGGAACCCAGTGACTTACGCCGTTGACGCATCGAGTCGCTGGGTCCCCGCCTTCGCGGGGACGACGATGTACAACGAGCAGGATCGAAAAAGATGACCACTCTTTACGGCCTCAACAACTGCGACACCTGCAAGAAGGCGCGCAAGTGGCTTGACCGCTTCGGCCTCGGCTACGCCTTCGTCGACTATCGCGACGAGCGCCAGTCGCCGGAACAACTGGTGGAATGGAAGGACCAGCTCGGTGGCTGGGACGCGATGATCAACAAGTCGTCCACCACCTGGCGCGCGCTGCCCGACAACCGCAAGACGCCGGGCTCCGATGCCGAGTGGAAATTGCTGCTGAAGGAGTACCCGCAGTTGATCCGCCGCCCGCTGGTGGTGAGCGACGACGGCAAGGTCAGCCAGGGCTTCAGCGACAACGGCTTCAAGCAGCGCTTCGGAGTCGGTGCGCTGGGATGATTGCGATGAGCGACGTACTCGACCTCACCTGCGACCTCATCGCCCGCGCTTCGGTCACTCCCGACGATGCCGACTGCCAGGCGGTGATCGCCCAGCGCCTGCTGGCCGCCGGATTCCGTTGCGAGCACATGCACTACGGCGATGTCGACAACCTGTGGGCCGTGCATGGCGGCGATGGTCCGACACTGGTGCTGCTCGGACATACCGACGTGGTTCCGCCCGGTCCGCGCGATGCCTGGGCCAGTGATCCGTTCCAACCGCAGATCCGCGACGGTGTGCTGTACGGACGCGGCGCGGCCGACATGAAAGGCAGCGTCGCGGCGTTTGTCGTGGCGCTGGAACGTTTCGTGGCCACCCATCCCGATCATCCGGGCCGGGTCGCACTGCTGCTGACCTCCGATGAGGAGGGCGATGCCGTCCATGGCGTGCGCCGTGTTGCGCAGACGTTCCGCGCGCGCGGCGAGCGCATCGACTGGTGCGTCACCGGCGAGCCGTCATCCATGGTGAAGCTGGGCGACCTGCTGCGCGTGGGCCGTCGCGGCACGCTGTCGGCGAAGCTGACGGTGCACGGCGTGCAGGGCCACGTGGCCTACCCGGACAAGGCGCGCAACCCGATCCACCAGGCCGTGCCCGCGCTCGCCGAGCTGACCGCGCGGCGCTGGGACGAAGGCTACGAGAGCTTCCCGCCGACCAGCCTGCAGATCAGCAACATCCACGCCGGAACGGGCGCCAACAACGTGATCCCGGGCGAGCTGGAGGTGTTGTTCAATCTGCGCTTCAACCCCAGCTGGAGCGCCGAACAGCTCGAGCAGCAGTGCGAAGCGGTGCTGCAAAGGCACGGGCTGGAGTTCAGCGTGCGCTGGCAGCGTGGGGGCGAGCCGTTCTATACCCCGGAAGGCGCGCTGCGTGCCGCTGCGCGCGACGTGCTTGGCAAGTACTGCGGCGTCGCGCCGGAGGAAAGCACCGGCGGCGGTACTTCGGACGCGCGCTTCATCGCGCCGCTGGGTGCGCAGTGCATCGAGATCGGGCCGGTGAACGCGTCGATCCACAAGGTCGACGAGCACGTCGCCGTCGCGGATCTGGAGGCATTGCCGGGTCTGTATCTGGCGCTGCTGGAACGGATGCTGCTGCACTAGCGACCAGGCCCCTCTCCCGCATTCGGGAGAGGGACGAGTGCAGTCCCTTACTGTGGCGCCAGCTTCAACGTATGCCGTGTCTCACCCGGCAGGAACGACGTTGGCCGGCCGTGCACCCAATCGTCATGACCGGCACCCCAGAACGGCGACAGCAGGTGACCGCTCTGGCCACCGGGCATGTGAATGATGCCGTCGGCCTCGTGGCCAGGCGACACCACCATGCGCTCGGACGCACCGAAGTTGGGACCCTGCACGCGCGGCATGCCGCTGTCGCCGGGCAGTTCGTCGGCGGCCATGCACAGCACCGGCTTGGCGAACGCGGGCAGGGCGCGGCTCAGCGGATGGCAGATCTTCGCGGTGTTGCGTTCACCCCATGTGCGCTGGGCAAGCGGGCCCTTGCCGGCAAGTTCATCGCGAACGTCGCGCGCGGCATCTTCGAACAGCGCATCCCACGAGGCGAACCGGCGCGGCAGCAGGTTGGCAGGGCGTTGCGTCACCAGCGGCCAGGCCACGCCTTCGAAATGCGACAGGTTGGGCATCTCGAAGTCTTTGCCCAGTGCTGCCTGTGCCGGCGCGGTGAGGCCGTCGAGCAGGCGGTCGTGCACGGCCAGGCGCCAGGCGCGGACGACGCGGTAGCTGACCGAGTCGGTGCTGGCGTGGCCCTGCCAGGTCGGCGATGCGGCAGCCAGTTCGTGCAGCGCCGGTGACTTCTCCGACGCGCCCTGGTCGCGCAGCAATTGCCACCAGCGGCTCAGGAACAGTGCGCGGTCGTCGAGCTGGATCGCCAGCAGGTCGCGTTCGCTGAAACGCTGTTTGGCGAACAGGTCGTCGCGGATCTGCCGTGCCCGCGCGCCATTGGCGTAGCCACCGTCGCCGACACGCGCGAGCAGGGCGCCATCGACGACGCGGGCGTTGGCGCTCCACATGCGCTGCACGGTGCCGGCCGGCAAGGCGATGCCCGACGCGGTGGTGATCGGCCACGGCGGGCACGTCGCGGCATCGCTGACGGTGGTGGCGGTGCAACTGGCCTGGCGCACCGGCACCGGGCCGAGCAGGCGCCAGGTGATGCGGCCGTCGCGACCGCCGATGGCGAGGTTCTGGCCCGGGATCGCCGTGTGGTCGGCCATCTGCAGGGCATCGTCGAGCGAGTGCGCGTGCAGGAAGTTGGCCAGTCCCAGGTTCATCGAACCGGGCTGGTGCGCGACCCAGCGCAGGGCCAGGCCACTGCCATCGGGCTGGCGGAACAGGATCGGCCCCCATGCGGTTTCATCGACCGGGAACTCGACATCGGCCTGGCCGGCAACACGGATGTGCTCGACGTTGCGGGTCACGCCTGCGCACGGCTCCTTGCAGGCCGGCTGGCGCTGCCAGTCGAGCCAGTCGCCATAGCTGTTGGTGAAGCCCCAGGCGACCTGGCCGTTGCTGCCGACCACCAATGCCGGCAGGCCCGGCAAGGTGAAGCCGGTGGCGTCGACGCGGCCGTTGGCGGCACGCGGTTCGGCGTAGCGCAGGCGCGCACGGAACCAGATGTTGGGCGCGCGAAGGCCAAGGTGCATGTCGTCGGCGACGATCGCGCGGCCGTCGGCGGTGAGCTGGCCGGATACGGCGAAGTTGTTGCTGCCCACGTCGGAGCGCTCGGGCACGTTGGCCGGGCGGTCGGCGGCCGAGGGCACCGGCAGCGTGCGCAGGTCGAGTGTCGCCGCGTCGGGCAGGGTGGCATCTCCGCGCGGCCGGCCGGCCAGCGGTGCGTCCCAGCTGCTGCCGTCGTGATCGAGCAGCGCGTACAGCGCCGCCGGCACGTGCGGCTTGAGCTTCCACATCGCCAGCTCGCGCGCGTTGCTGGCGTCCTGCAGGTCGAAGTACATGGCGTAGCCGGCCAGCGCGGAATCTTCCAGGCGCCACGGCTCGGGCTGCGTGCGCAGCAGCAGGTAGGGCCACGGCCGCACCTTCAGTGCCGCCAAGCCGGCGTTGACGCCATCGACGTAGGCCTGCGCCATCGGCCGCTTGTCGCCGAGGACCGCGTCGAGATGGGCGCTGACGCGCGCGCGCATGCGGTGCACGCGGCGCTGCTTGTCGGTGTCGATCGCGGCCGGGCCGAACAGCGCCGACAGCTCGCCGGCCGAGGCGCGGCGCAGCAGGTCCATTTCGAAATAGCGTTCCTGCGCATGGACGTAGCCGAGCGCGCGCATGGCGTCGGCCTCGTTGGCGGCGTCGACGGTGACCACGCCGAGTGCGTCGCGCTGGATCGAGACGGGCGCCGACAGGCCGGGCAGGGCGAGTTCGCCGTCCAGGCTGGGCAGGCTGCCGCGCATCAGCCACCAGATCGCGACGGCGATCGCCACCAGCAACAGCAGCAGCACGAGCAGGCTGCGTTTGATCACTTTCTTCATGGTCCCCATCGATGGTTTGTTTCCCCGCACTAGTGTGGCGCAAATGCGGGGGGGCAAACTGGCCGCTCGTCCTGTCGCGTGCCCTTCGCGGGGAGGGGCTTGCAAGTGGCCGCGACCTGACGCAGGATCGGTCCATGTCTTCCGTCCAGGCCCTTGCCCACGCCACCCGAGCCGCTCAGCGCGGCGGTGCGCCCGTGGCCGGCCTGAACAATAACAACCGCAATAACGCCAGCCTCCCGCGGGCCGGCGATTAGCGCGCACAAGACACGCTAACTCGCTCACGAAGCCCGCGCCAAAAGCGCGGGCTTCTTCGTTTTGCCTCCGCGCCACCCATTCCCGCCCACGAAACAAGCCCACCCAGGAGTCCTCCCATGTGTTCCATCCTCGGCATATTCGGCCTGCAACCCGGTGACGACGCGCAGGCGCTGCGCCGGCGCGCACTGGAGCTTTCGCAACGACAGCGCCACCGCGGCCCCGACTGGAGCGGCGTCCACCTCGACGACGACGTGATTCTCGTCCATGAGCGCCTGGCCATCGTCGACCCGGCCGGCGGTTCGCAGCCGCTGCACTCGGCCGATGGCGAGCTGGCGCTGGCGGTCAACGGCGAGATCTACAACCACCGCGAGCTCGAACAGCAGCTGCGCCAGCCCTACGCGTTCCAGACCGCCTCCGACTGCGAAGTCATCAGTGCGCTCTACCGCGAGCGCGACGACACCGCCGCCTGGCTCAACGAGCTCAACGGCATCTTCGCTTTCGCGCTGTGGGATGCCGGGCGCAAGCGCTACCTCATCGCGCGCGACCCGATCGGCGTGTGCCCGCTGTACTGGGGCCACGACCGCGACGGACGCCTGTGCGTGGCTTCGGAAATGAAGGCGCTGTGCGACGTCTGCGCCGATGTCGCCCAGTTCCCGCCCGGCCACTACTACGACAGCGCCAGCGGCGAACTGGTGCGTTACTACATCAAGGCCTGGCGCGACTACGACGCCACCCAGGGCGTGGCAGTGGACCGGCAGGAACTGCGCGAGGCCTTCGAGCGCGCCGTGCACCGGCAGATGATGAGCGACGTGCCGTACGGCGTGCTGCTCTCGGGTGGACTGGACTCCTCGCTGGTGGCGGCCGTGGCGGCGCGCTACGCACGCAGGCGCATCGAGGACGACGATGCCAGCGAAGCCTGGTGGCCGCGTCTGCACTCGTTCGCCATCGGCCTGGATGGATCGCCCGACCTGGCCGCGGCCGAGATCGCGGCCAAGGCGCTGGGCACGGTGCACCACGGTTTCACATACGCGTTCGAGGAGGGCCTGGATGCGCTGCCGGAAGTTATCCGCCACATCGAAACCTACGACGTCACTACCATCCGCGCCTCCACGCCGATGTTCCTGCTGGCGCGGCGGATCAAGGCGATGGGGGTCAAGATGGTGCTTTCAGGCGAGGGCAGCGACGAAATCTTCGGCGGCTACCTGTACTTCCACAAGGCGCCCAATGCGCGCGAATTCCACGAGGAGACCGTGCGCAAGATCGACGCCCTCCACAACTACGACTGCCTGCGCGCGAACAAGTCGATGATGGCCTGGGGCGTGGAGCCGCGCGTGCCGTTCCTCGACGTCGAGTTCATGGACGTGGCGATGCGCATGGACGCGCGCCACAAGATGGCCGGCATCGGTCCCGATGGCGTTCGCCGCATCGAGAAGTCGATCCTGCGCGAAGCCTTCGACGGTTACCTGCCCGAGTCGATCCTGTGGCGGCAGAAGGAACAGTTCAGCGATGGCGTCGGCTATGGCTGGATCGACGGACTCAAGGCGCACGCGCAGGCGCAGGTGAGCGACCGCGTATTCGCCGCGGCCGCCAGCCGCTTCCCGGTCAACCCGCCGCAGACGAAGGAGGCCTACCTGTACCGCCACATCTTCGAGCAGTTCTTCCCCAGTGCCGCATGCGCCGAGACCGTGCCGGGCGGCAAGTCGATCGCGTGTTCGTCGCCGGCGGCGATCGCCTGGGATGCGGCGTTCGCGACCATGGCCGATCCGTCCGGGCGCGCGGTCGCAGGCGTGCACCAGGCGGCATTGGGGTGACCCTCAGACCGCCTTCGAGAACTGCCTCGATGCGGCCGCCGCCGGCTCGTGAAGGTAGCGATCGAAGCACGCCGCGATGACCCGCAGCAGCAACCTGCCGCGGGCAGTGGCAAGGATGGCGCTGGTCGACACCTCGACCAGGCCGTCGTCGCGCAACGGTTGCAGGCGCTGCAGCGCCTGCGCGAAGTAGTCGGCGAAATCGATGGCGTGCCGGCGCCCGGTCGCGGCGATGTCGACCGCGCCGTGGCACATCAGCTGCTGGATGACGTCGGCGCGCACCACGTCGTCGGCGTCCAGGCGCATGCCGCGCCACAGCGGCAGGCGACCGTCATCGATGGCGCTTTCCCAGCTGGGGAGGTCACGCGGGTTCTGGCTGAAACTGGCGCCGACGTGACTGATCGCGCTGACGCCCAGCCCGATCAGGTCGCTGTCGGCGCACGTGGTGTAACCCATGAAATTGCGGTGCAGGCCGCCGCGCGCCTGCGCCCGCGCGAGGTCGTCGCCCGGCAGGGCGAAATGGTCCATGCCGATGTAGATATAGCCCGCCGCGCCGAGGCGCTCGATCGCCTGCTGCAGCAACCCGAGCTTCACCGGCGCTGACGGCAGGTCCTCGTCGCGGATCTGCTGTTGCGGGCGAAACAGTGCCGGCAGGTGGGCGTAGCTGTAGACGGCCACGCGATCCGGGCGCGCGCGCAGGACGGTGTCGAGCGTGCGCCCGAAACCCCGCGTCGTCTGCAACGGCAGGCCGTAGATCAGGTCGACATTCACCGAGCGCAGGCCGTGCCTGCGACAGGCCTCGATGATCGCCAGGGTCTGCTCGACGCTCTGGATCCGGTTGACCGCCTGCTGCACCGCCGGATCGAAATCCTGGACGCCCAGGCTGGCACGGTTGAAGCCGGCCTGCGCGAGGCGACCGATGTCTTCGGCCGACACGAAGCGCGGATCGAGCTCGATCGAGCAGTCGCGTTCGCCGTCCGCGGCCAGGGTGAAGTGCCGGTCGATCACGTCCAGCAGCTCGGCAATCTGGTCGGGTGCCAGGAAGTTCGGCGTTCCCCCGCCCAGGTGCAGTTGCGTGACCGGGCGATCGCGATCGAACAGCGCCGACATCATCGCGATCTCGCGGTACAGCCGGACCAGGTAGGCGTCGCCGCGGGCGCGGTCGCGGGTGATGATGCGGTTGCAGCCGCAGTAGAAGCAGGGGCTGCTGCAGAACGGGACGTGCACGTAGAGCGACAGCGGGCGCGGGATGGGGTCGCCGTTGCTGATGTTCGCCATCTCGCACAGTTCGTCGGCCTGGAAAGCGGCGGAGAACTGGGGGGCGGTCGGGTACGAGGTGTAGCGCGGCCCGGGGCGGTCGTAGCGGCGGAGCAGGTCGGGATCGAAGGCGAGGGTCGGCAGGGCCATGTGCACAGGCTAGGCCGCGAGCGCCCCGGCCGCCTTGATCCGGGTCAAGTCAGGCCGGTTTGCACCGTGCTGCCGGCCGTCAGCTGCGGCGCTGGTCGATGCGGTAGACCGCGGTGTCGAGTGCGCTGACGCCTTCTTCGACGAACTTCGGCTGTTGCGCCAGGATGTCGCGCCGTTCCAGCGTGGTCACATTCCACGCGCGACCGTACAGTTCGCGCACTTCGTCCTCGCCGACGCTGAACGGCGGGCCGTCCTTCTCGTGCTGCGGGTATTCCAGCGTGATCACCAGGCCGCGGCATCCGGCCGGCAGCCTCGGGTAGACCTCGTCGACATAGCGCCGACGCAGCGGCGCGGGCAGGGCGATCAGGGCGGCGCGATCGAACACCGCCGTGCAATCTGCCAGCACGGCCGCATCGAGCGCGAAGGCATCGCCGCAGATCAGCTCGATGCCGCCCGCGCGGTAGTGAACCCCGTAGGTCGACTCACTGACTTCAGGCTCCAGGCCATGTTCGTCGAAGAATTCCTCGACCGCGATGCGCGACAACTCGACCCCGAGCACACGCAGTCCCTGCGCGGCGAACCAGACCATGTCCAGCGTCTTGCCGGCCAGCGGCACGAACACGCGACTGCCGGCAGCCACCTGCAACGACGGCCAATGCTTGAGCAGCAGTGGCGTCGGTTTGTCCTGGTGGAATCCGATCTGCTTGTCGCGCCAGCGCTGGTGCCAGAAGTCGGGTTGCATCGCCTACTCGACCGACAACCCTTCCACCTTCTGCCAGCCGCGCGGCAGCAACCCGCCACGCGTGGCGCGTGCGCCGACGTAGGCATCGAGATCCTTGAACGACAGCGACATCGTGCGTGCGCCGGATCTCACCACCAGCGTCGCGCCCGGCGCCACCACCGCCACCGCGACCACGCGCTCGGTACCGAGCTTGGCCTTGGGGATGTCGATCAGCTTGTTGCCCTTGCCCTTGTCGAGCTCGGGCAGTTCGCCAACCGGGAAGGTGAGCAGGTGGCCGACATTGGTCACCACCGCGATCCGTCCCTGTTCGCCGTCGGCAACCAGTGCCGGCTGGATGACATTGGCGCCCGGGGTCAGCGACAGCATCGCCTTGCCGGCCTTGTTGCGGCCGGTGAGGTTTTCGAAGCGGGTGACGAAGCCATAACCGTGCGTGGAGGCCAGCACGAAGCGCTGGTCGTTATCGCCACTGGCCAGGGCCTGGAACGACGCGCCCGGCGCCGGCGAGAAGCGGCCGGTGAGCGGTTCGCCATTGCCACGCGCCGACGGCAGCGAGTGCACCACGGTCGAATAGGCGCGGCCGGTCGAATCGAGGAAGGCGACCTGCTGCGTGCTGCGGCTGCGGGTCGCGGCCAGCAGTTCGTCGCCGTCGCGGTAACTCAGGCCTGCCGCGTCGATGTCGTGGCCCTTGGCCGCGCGCACCCAGCCCTTGCCGCTGAGCACGACCGTCATCGGCTCGCTGGCCACCAGCTCGGTCTCCGACAACGCCTGCGCGGCGCCGCGTGCGACCAGCGGCGAGCGGCGCTCGTCGCCGAACTTCTTGGCGTCGGCGATCAGCTCGTCCTTGACCAGTTTCTTCAGCTTGGCCTTGCTGTCGAGGGTGGCGACGATGCGCTCACGCTCGGCTTCCAGTTCGGCTTCCTCGCCGCGGATCTTCATCTCTTCCAGGCGCGCGAGCTGGCGCAGCCTGGTCTCGAGGATGTAGTCGGTCTGCTCGTCGCTGAGCTTGAAGCGCGCCATCAGCACCGGACGCGGTTCGTCCTCGCTGCGGATGATCCGGATCACCTCATCCAGGTTGAGGAAGGCGATCAGCAGGCCTTCCAACAGGTGCAGGCGACGCTCGACCTTTTCCAGGCGGTTCTTGAGGCGACGCGTGACCGTGTCGGTGCGGAACGCCAGCCACTCGCTCAGGAAGGCCTTGAGTCCCTTCACCTGCGGTCGGCCGTCGAGGCCGATCACGTTGAAGTTGACCCGGAAGCTCTTCTCCATGTCGGTGGTCGCGAACAGGTGGCCCATCAGCTGTTCGGCGTCGATGCGGTTGCTGCGCGGCACCAGCACGATGCGCGTCGGGTTGGCGTGGTCGGACTCGTCGCGGATGTCTTCCAGCCACGGCAGCTTCTTGGCGCGCATCTGCGTGGCGATCTGCTCGATCACCTTGCCCGGCGATGCCTGGTAGGGCAGCGCGGTGATCACCAGGTTGCTGCCGTCCTTCACGTACACGGCACGGGCGCGCACGCTGCCCAGGCCGGTTTCGTACATGTTCAACAGGTCGGCGCGCGGGGTGATGATCTCGGCAGCGGTCGGGTAGTCGGGGCCGAGCACGTGCTCGCACAGATCGCGCGTGGTCGCGTCCGGATCGTCGAGCAGGCGCAGGCAGGCGCTGACGACCTCGTTGAGGTTGTGCGGCGGCACGTCGGTAGCCATGCCCACGGCAATGCCGGTGGTGCCGTTGAGCAGCAGGTGCGGCAGGCGCGCCGGCATCCAGGTCGGCTCTTCCAAGGTGCCGTCGAAGTTCGGCGTCCAGTCGACCGTGCCCTGGCCCAGTTCACCCAGCAGCACTTCGGCGATCGGGGTGAGCTTGGACTCGGTGTAGCGCATCGCCGCGAACGACTTGGGGTCGTCGGTCGAACCGAAGTTGCCCTGGCCCTCGACCAGCGGATAGCGGTACGAGAACGGCTGGGCCATCAGCACCATCGCCTCGTAGCAGGCGCTGTCGCCGTGCGGGTGGTATTTGCCGATGACGTCGCCGACGGTGCGCGCGGACTTCTTCGGCTTGGCGCCGGCGTTGAGGCCGAGCTCGCTCATCGAATAGATGATGCGGCGCTGGACCGGCTTGAGGCCGTCACCGAGGAAGGGCAGGGCGCGGTCGAGCACCACGTACATCGAGTAATCGAGGTAGGCGCGCTCGGCATACTCGCGCAGGGGGATCTGCTCGAAGCCGTGGAAGGCCGGACGGACGGTTTCGTTCATGGGGATGGCGATACGAACCTGGAATGAGTCGTTGGGCCGATTTTAACCGCGCACGATGGCGCGGCTGTTGGCCGGGTCGCATGTTCTGCCTGCGCCGTCGCACTGCGAGCGACGCAGGGCGGCGGTCAGCGGTGCGCTTCGCCGTTGGCTTCGGGCGGGTTGCGCACCGACAGCACCTGCAGGCGGGCGGTGCGGCCGCCCGGCAGCGGCCATTCGATCGAGTCGCCCACGTGCAGGCCAAGCAGGGCGCTGCCGATCGGCGCCAGGATCGAGACCTTGTCGGCGCTGCCGTCGGCGTCGCGCGGGTAGACCAGGGTCAGCTCGTGCTCTTCGCCGTCGGTCTCGTCGCGGAAGCGTGCGGTCGTGTTCATGGTGATGACGTCGGCCGGCATTTGCGCCGGCTCGACGACTTCGGCCCGTTCCAGCTCGGCTTCCAGCGCCGAGGTGTCGATGCCCTCGGCGATCGGCAGCTCGAGCAGGGCCTCGATGCGCTCCACGTCCAGGCGCGACATCAGCAGGGGCGGGGGACTCGGGTGGTTCATGGATGGGTCTCCAATAGCAGCGCGGGCGACGCACCGGGTGCGTCGCCCGCCATTTAGTGATGTACGGCGACCATAGCCCCGAATCCGGAAGGCGGCAACCGGGGCATCGCGGCCGGGTTCATTGAAGGTCCACGGAGCTCGTCTGCGGATGCCGGCGTTCGGCGGGATGACGGGCCGGCAACGCGGATTCAAAAAATTTGTCACAAGGCGTTGACAAGGTGCCCGCCGCAACGCAACATACGCGGCCTCGCACGGCGCAAACCGTTGCAGAGAGCCCAGGTGGCGGAATTGGTAGACGCACTAGTTTCAGGTACTAGCGGGTAAAACCGTGGAGGTTCGAGTCCTCTCCTGGGCACCATTCATTCAGGGTTTACCACCCTCACAAAAACCCCGCCCCGGCGGGGTTTTTGCGTTTTACCGCCGCGATGAGATGTCGCGCTCAGGGTTGCACCGGATAGTGCAGCAGGACCTTGACGCCGGTCCACCAGTCCTTCCGCCCGCCGGAGAAGATCGTTCCCAACGGCGTCTTCCTGGTCCAGTAGTCGAAGTGGATCCCCCTGTTGAGCGTCGGAATGTCCTCTGCGCGGATGCGGTAGTACATGTACCCATTCTCGTACTTCGCTTCATGGACCCGGTCCGATGAGATTCTCGTGTCGACATACGTGTTGACCTTGCCGCCTGCCGAAATCAGCACGTCGAACCGGTTGGGGGAGTAGAGCGGGAACTTGCCGGCCGGGCATCGGATTTCGATGACGTCCGATCCGCTTTGAATGTTCGCGTCGCAGATGCTCGTGGACTCGATGACCGAACGTCCGCGGGTGGTCCTGATCGTTCGCCAGGGGGTCAATCCGCTGTCGTCCCTGACGGTCTGTGTATTGAAGAATTCGTTTTGTGCGGCGTCGCTCTGGGCAAAGTCGCGCTCGCAGCCGGGTTCAGCGGCGCGCCTGGAGCGCGTGGAGCCGAAGCACGTCGCAAACGACGCCGAGAATCGGCGCGCGGCCGGTGCATTCCCCAGATAGCGGGGCTCGGTGATGCGGCCGGGCTGGAAAATGAAGGGCCCGGGATTGGCGCCGGCCCGGCTGCCGGCACGGTAGTGCGGATTCGGGATCGTCTCGCGAACGTGGAATCGCGCGGGAGAGGAGCCCCGGACGTGTTCGAGCACTTCCACGTCGACGATGCGGTGGTTCTCGACGACGTCCAGTCCCACCCATTCGCGCTGGTGTGGATACCTCAGGAGCGTATTGGTCAGTTGCGCCTGGGCCTGGGGGTGGGCCGCGGCTGCATGTTCGAGCGACGCAATGGTCGAATACTCGAAGTTGCCGGCCTCGATGCGGTACCGGTAGCCGACGAAGGGCCCCCTGTCACCGCCGCCGGCGGCGTAGTAGGCAAGCATGGCGTTCTGGAAGAAGTTCAGGTCCCGGTCGTCGGTGAACGATATGAAGCGGAACTCGTTGGTCGGGTTGCTTCCGGTGTTGATGTAGGCATCCAGGTCGATGTTGGCGGTTCCCCGGGCGCGGAACCCGTCCCTGAATATCTCAGCGGGAGGGCGGCTGTCTGATCGATAGAGGTAGGCGGGGCGGTCCTGGGCTGCCACTGCGGCACTCAGCAGTAGCAGAGCGAGGAGAATCCAGCGGGCAATGGGAGGGCGACGTCGGGTTGCGTCCGTGGGTTTGTGCATGTTTTCTCTTCCTGATTGGCGGGGAGGGGGCACGTGCCTGAAAAGTCGACACCGGGTCCTCGTCCATCGGTCCGATTTCCAGTGCGTTGCCCCATCGGAGTTAGGCCTTGGCGCGGCCGGAGAGAACATGGGGAAACGCCCAGGAAGCGGGCAGGGATTTACCGCGACACCGAGTTCATCTCGATGTGCGACCATGTCTGAATGAGTAAAAAACCCCCCAGTCGCGGCAAGTCCGGCTCCAAATCCGCCTCGCGCAAGTCGTCCGGCGCCCCCACGAAGACGGGTAAGCCCGGCGGGGCCGGCAAGCCCGCCAAACGCCCCGGCTGGCTGCCCGAGCCGCCGCCCAATTTGCCGGCCCGCGCCGGAGGCGGCGGTGGTCGCCAGGGCGGATTCCACGATCCCCACGCCGAGCGCGAAGCCGCCCGTTACGCCGAGCCGATCGCCAGCCGCGAAGTGATCCTGCAACTGCTGGCCGACGCCGATGGCCCGATGCCCGCCGAGGAACTGGCCGAGCGCCTGGAACTGTCCGCGCCGGAGCGGTTCGACGCCCTCGGCAAGCGCCTTGGCGCGATGGTTCGCGATGGCCAGCTGCTGCGCAATCGCATGGGCGAGTTCCTGCCGGCGCAGCAACTGGCGCTGGTGCCGGGCGTGGTGATCGCCAACCCGGACGGCTTCGGCTTCCTGCGCCTGGAAGGTGGCGGCGATGATCTGTTCCTGCCGCCGATGGAAATGCGCAAGGCCATGCACGGCGACCGCGTGCTCGCCAGCGTCACCGGCGTGGATCGCCGCGGCCGCCGCGAAGGCGCGATCACGCGCGTGCTCGAGCGCCGCCTCAATCGCCTGATCGGGCGCTTCGTGCTCGAGGCCGGCATCAGCTATGTCGTACCGGACGACCGCCGCATCCAGCGCAACGTGCAGATCCCGCCGGACGAGCGCCTTGGCGCGCAGAACGGCCAGCTGGTGGTCTGCGAACTGCTGCAGGCGCCCGATCCGCAACGACCGCCGATCGGCCGCGTGCTGGCGGTGCTCGGCGATCGCCTGACCGCCTCGCTGGCGGTGCAGGCGGCAATCCACGGCCATGAGATCCCGCACGAGTTCCCGCAGGACGTGCTCGACGAAGCATCGGCGGTATCGCTGACGGTCGACGCCGCCACTGCGGCGCAGCGCGTGGATTTGCGCCAGCTGCAACTGGTGACCATCGACGGTGAGGACGCCAAGGACTTCGACGACGCGGTCTATTGCGAGCCCAACCGCGACGGTTTTCGCCTGGTGGTGGCGATCGCCGACGTGTCGAGCTACGTCCGTCCCGGTACGCCGCTCGATGACGAGGCGCAGAAGCGCGCAACCTCGGTCTATTTCCCCGGCTTCGTCGTGCCGATGCTGCCGGAGACATTGTCCAACGGCATCTGCTCACTCAACCCGAAGGTCGACCGCCTGTGCTTCGTCTGCGACATGCAGGTCGACAGGAATGGCGAGGTCACCGGGTCAAAGTTCTACGAAGCGGTGATGAATTCGCACGCGCGCCTGACCTACACCCAGGTCTGGAACGCGGTCGGCGAGGGCATCGCCGCCGACGCGCGCGAGGAGGCCCTGGGCCAGATCGGGTCGCTGCTGCCGAATGTCCAGCGCCTGCACCAGCTCTTCCAGGTCCTGAAGAAGGCGCGCGAGCGCCGCGGTGCCATCGAGTTCGAGTCCAGCGAAGTGCGTTTCGTGCTCGGCCCGAAGGGCGAGGTCGTCCAGGCCGGCATGCTGCAGCGTAACGACGCGCACAAGCTGATCGAGGAATGCATGATCGCCGCGAATGTGGAAGCGGCGAAGTACCTGCTCGAGCACCACGTGCCGGCGCCGTACCGCATCCACGAACGGCCGCCGGAGCAGAAGTACGCCGACCTGCAGGAGTTCCTCAAGGAATTCAAGCTGCGCATGCCGCCGTGGAGCAAGGTCGAGCCGCGTGACTTCACGATCCTGTTGAAGAAGGTGCGCGAACGTGCCGACGCCACGCTGCTCGAGTCGGTGCTGCTGCGCAGCCAGTCGCTGGCGGTGTATTCGCCCGACAACGTTGGCCATTTCGGCCTGGCGCTGGCGGCCTATGCGCACTTCACCTCGCCGATCCGCCGCTATCCCGACCTGCTGGTGCACCGTGCGATCAAGTACGCGCTGACCGGCGGCCGCCCGGAGAAGTACCGCTACTCGCCCAGCGAAATGGCAGCGCTGACGCTGCAGTGCTCCGAGCGCGAGCGCCGTGCCGACGAGGCCGAGCGCGAGGTCGACGAGCGTTACCGTGCCGCCTGGATGGAGCAGCACGTCGGTGGCGAGTTCGAAGGCGTGATCAGCGGTGTGACCAGCTTTGGCCTGTTCGTCGAACTCGACGATTCCAAGGTCAACGGCCTGATCCACGTGACGCAGCTGCCGCACGACTATTATCATTTCGACCCGATCCGCAAGACCCTCGGCGGCGAACGCACCGGCCGCGAGTTCCGTCTCGGCGACCGCGTCCGCATCGTGGTGATGAAGGCCAGCGTCGAGGACCGCAAGATCGACTTCAAGCTGGTCGAGGAGCGCGGCGCCAAGTCGTTGCCACCGCGCGGACAGCCGGCCAAGCGCCCGAAAAAACCCTACTGATGGACACGCCCGCCCCGGCACTGGCCTGGCGGGCCACGAGAGAATGCAATGAGTCAGAAGCAGTGGATTGCCGGCATCAACGCGGTCGCGGCCGCGCTCGAACACGATGCCGAGCACGTGCGCGAGGTGCTGATCGAGGCGGGCGCCAAGAACCCGCGCATCGTCGAGATCGAAGCCAACGCGCGGCGCCTGGACATCGACGTGCGCCGCGTCGCCACGCAGGCGATCGACGGCATCGTCGGCGACCTGCGCCACCAGGGCGTGGTCGCTCGCTATGCCGCGGCCAAGACCTGGAACGAGAACGAGCTGGAAGCGCTGGTCGAGGGCGCCGAAGGCCGCGCGCTGCTGCTGATCCTCGACGGCGTGCAGGACCCGCACAACCTCGGCGCCTGCCTGCGCAGTGCGGCCGCGGCCGGCGTCACGGCGGTGATCATCCCCAAGGACAAGTCGGTGCAGGTCAATGCGACCGTACGCAAGACATCGGCCGGCGCGGCCGACAGCGTTGCGGTGATCCCGGTGACCAATCTCGCCCGCACGATGCGCGACCTGCAGAAGCTCGGCGTCTGGCTGTACGGCCTGGCGGGCGAAGCCGAAACCTCGCTGTATTCGCTGGACCTGCGCGGCAACGTCGGCCTGGTGCTCGGCGGCGAAGCCGACGGACTGCGCCGGCTGACGCGCGAGAACTGCGACCAGCTGGTGAAGATCCCGATGCCGGGCGCCGGCAGCCTCGGCGTCGAGAGCCTGAACGTCTCGGTCGCGTCGGGCGTGACGCTGTTCGAAGTCGTGCGCCAGCGCGGAGCGTCGAAGTAACGCCTGGTTACATGCGCGACAGCGAACGGTTTGCCGCCCGTGCTACCGTCTCGCCCACACAAGGAAGCGGGGACGACCCCGCCTCTCCATCATCGCAAGGGGACGGCCCCACCTTGGATTGGAGACGTTGTCATGCCCTGGATCATTCTCGTACTCGCCGGCCTGTTTGAAGTGGGCTGGGCGATCGGCCTCAAGTACACCGAGGGTTTCAGCCGGTTGTGGCCGACGGTCGGCACGCTCGCGGCGATGGCGATCAGCCTGGGCCTGCTCGGCATCGCGATGAAGTCGCTGCCGGTCGGTACCGCTTATGCGATCTGGGTCGGTGTCGGTGCGGTCGGCACCGTGATCCTCGGCATCGTGCTGTTCAACGAGCCGGTGAATGCATTGCGTCTTGTCAGTGTCGGCCTGATCGTGGCCGGACTGGTCGGACTGAAGCTGGCCTCACCCTGAGATCGGCGCGGCGCCCGGTAGTGGCGTCGGCCAGGCATTGACGATCTTGCAGAACAACTGCGCGGTGCGCTCGGTGTCGTACACCGCCGAGTGCGCCTCTTCGCCGTTCCAGTCGAAGCCCGCGGCCTGCACGGCGCGGGCGAGCACGGTCTGGCCGTAGGCGACACCGGCCAGCGTCACCGTGTCGAACACGCTGAAGGGATGGAACGGGTTGCGCTTGTGGCCACTGCGCGCGACCGCGGCATTGAGGAAGTTCAGATCGAAGTGGGCGTTATGGCCGACCAGGATCGCGCGCTGGCAGCCATGCTTCTTTGCCGCCGCCCGCACCGGCGCGAACACGGCCTCGAGCGCGGCGCGCTCGGGCAGGGCATTGCGGAAGGGATGATCGACGTCGATGCCGGTGATCTCCAGCGACTTCGGGTCGATCTCCGTTCCCGCCGCAGGCACCACATGGCTGCTGGTGATCTCGCCGACCACCAGCAGGCCATTGGCATCGAGGTCGATCGGCGCCACCGCGATCTCGAGCAGCGCGTGCCGGT
This sequence comes from Lysobacter sp. 05T417, assembly GCF_056396405.1. Lineage (NCBI taxonomy): Bacteria > Pseudomonadati > Pseudomonadota > Gammaproteobacteria > Lysobacterales > Lysobacteraceae > Lysobacter > Lysobacter sp. 05T417. The sequence goes on from NZ_JBFTLK010000008.1 coordinate 280,557, forward strand.
TCCAGTCGAAGCCGCCGGTTTCCACGTCCACGACGACCGGAAGGAAGCCCCGGAAGCGGTTGGCGAGCGTGGGAGTGGCGGGGGAAGCGGGGGGAGCGCCGGCGTCAGTCATGACAAAAGCCTAGCAGACGCGCAGATCAGCCATGCAGGTCAGTGTCCGCAGCGCCTGGCGGCCAGCGGAAGCAGCAACAGGCCTGCGGCGGAGATCAGCAGCCCCGGCATCGGCAACAACATCGCCACCACCGGGCCGCTCACCAGCAGGACCAGGCCCCAACCCAGGGCATCGCCCTGCGGCCGCGGCGGCGACTGGGAAGCCAGGCGCGCAATCAGCGCATCGACGCTGAGGCGGCCGGCGCCGTTGAAGATCAGTGGCACCAGCATCACCAGGAAGATCAGCGGCAGTTTGTAATTGCCGGCGCCGTCGTCGCTGATCGCATAGCCTTGGGCCAGCTGCGCCAGGCCCATCCAGTCCGTCGGCCAATGCACCGCGGCGGTCGCCACGACCGTGAGCACGAACAGCGACGCGGCGAAGAAGCGGGTGCCCAGGCCGAGCAGCAGCGCGATGCCGCCCACCAGCTCGAACCAGGTCGCCATCGACCAGCTCAGCTGCGCCGGAACGCGATCGAACGGGAACGGGAACGCCTCCATGATCTGGCCGAACCAGTTCTCGCCGCGGAATTTCTCGCGACCGGCTTCGAAGAACTCCCAGGCCAGGACCAGGCGCAGGCCCAGCGGGGCCAACCAGGCGCCGATTCCTTCGAGGCGGTCGCGGAATGCGGTCAGGCCGCGGTTGCTGTCGGACATCGTGGTGCTCCTGTTGGACGGCGCCGCTTGGCGCCAAGTCCATACAAGAGGCATCGATCAGGCAAAAGGATTCGCGCGTCGAACGCCGGGCACGACACCGTTGCTGCGCAGCTGCTCCAGCAGTGCCGAACCCTGTTCGACGAAGGCTTCGACATCGCCGTGACCCGCCTCGGCTGCCAACGCCTGCAACTGCTCGCGTCCACTGAGCTGCGGCGATTCACCGAGGCGCTGCACCAGGCGGAAGGCCAACGGACTCAGTTCGGAGAAGCGCACCACGCCATCGGCTTGGCGACGCAGCAGCAGCAAGGTGGGTGTCGGCGGCGGCTGTTCGGGCTGGAAGTCCGGACCGATGCGGTGGACCGGCCAGGCGTAGGCCAACGGCCACGCCAGCGGCGAGAGGACGGGCACGGCGTCGAGGAGGTCGCCTGCGACGTCGATGTCGATGTCCGCGTGGAGGTCGGCTTCGGCAAGCTGCAGCGACAGTTCCACCCACTCGTAATGCGCCAGCTCCAGAAGGAAGGCAGGATCGTCGTGGGCATGCTGGTCATGAGCACGCTCGTCGTCGGCGCGGACTTCCAGATAACGCAGGAACTCGCGCGCGATTTCAGGAAACAGCGGCGTATGGCAGCGGTAGTCGCGGAAGAAATCGCGCACCAGCGCTTTCCAGCGGCGCTCGCCAAGCAACTCGCTGATGACTGGGAAGTTGCCCGACAGCAGGCCTTCGATGTTGTTGAACAGCAGGTCGCGATAGATCGCCAGGCGGCGCTCCTCGAACCCTTCCGGCGCCGGACTGGACTGCGGGTCGCGCAGGTGCCGGGTCAGCGCGAACTGCTGCGCGCGCAGGCGATCGGGAGCCTCAAGCATGGGCGCGCCTGGCGTGGTTCGGCGACGCGTCGTCGATCAGCTTGCGGATCGTCGCCAGCTCGCCGACCAGCTCGGCGTACGGCGGAAAATTGAAGTCGCGTTCGAGCAGGGTCGGGCGCAGGCCGTGGATGCGATAGGCCTCGCCGAGCAGCGCCCAGACGGCGTCCTTGACCGGAGCGCCATGGGTGTCGACCTTGAGGTCGTCGGCTTCGTCGTAGTGGCCGGCGACGTGGATGTAGGCGATCCGCTCGCTGGGCAGTGCCGCGAGGAATGCGCTGGCGTCGTAGCGATGATTGATCGCATTGACGAAGATGTTGTTGACGTCGAGCAGGAGGTCGCAGTCGGCCTCACCGAGCACGGCGTTGATGAAGTCGATCTCGCTCAACGCCGGCTGGCCGCGGTTGGCCGGAGCGGGGGCGTAGTACGAGACGTTTTCGACCGCGATGCGACGGCCGACGATGTCCTGGGTCCGGCGGATGCGCGCGGCGACGTGGTGAACGGCTTCTTCGGTGAACGGAATGGGCAGCAGGTCATACAGCTGGCCGTCGTCGCTGCAGTAGCTCAGGTGCTCGCTGTAGAGCGGGACGCGGTGCAGTTCGAGGAAGCGGCGCACGCGTTGCAGGAAGGTCTCGTCCAGCGGCGCCACGCCGCCGAGCGAAAGGGTCAGGCCGTGGCAAACCAGGGGATGGCGCGAACTGAGCGCCTGCAGCGCTTCGCCGAACCTGCCGCCGACGCCGATCCAGTTCTCCGGCGCGCATTCGAGGAAATCGAAATCGCCGCTTTCGGCGGTCTGCAGCGGGCCCAGGAGGGCCCGCCGCAAGCCGAGGCCGACGGCACCAGGATCAAGCTGGCGGTTGCCGTCCGGTGTCATGGCTCAGGCCATGCCACCGCACTTGCCTTCGCCGCACTTGCCTTCACCGGCCTTCTTCTTGTCGGCGCCGCACTTGCCTTCGGTCGCCTTGGCCTCGTCGGCGCTGATGAAGCCGTCCTTGTTGGTGTCGTGCGCGGCGAACTTGCTGGTATCGCCCTTGTGGGCGGCGCCGAACTCGGCCTTGGAAACCTTGCCGTCCTTGTCGGTGTCCATCTTGGCAACGCCGCAGCTGCCTTCGGCGGCCTTGGCGTCTGCTGCAGCGGCCTGGCCGGCGCCGAGCATGTAGCCCGAGGCCAGGTCGCTCATCGCGAATGCCGAGCCCGACAGGGCCAGGCCGCCGACGATGGCGCCAAGGGTAAGGGCGATGGGTTTGTTGGATTGCTTGGACATTCGATTTCTCCTGCGGGTGGTGGCGGGGGATCCGCCTTTGGATGAGCTGTATCGTTTCCGATGCACATAAGAGCCACCGGCCGTGCAAAAGGATTCACCGACTGAGGTATTCGCGTGCAAGTGCTCGTGCTCTATGCAGTCGCGATTTGACTGCTTCGCGTGTTAGCGCAAGGTGGTCGGCGATCTCGGCGATGGTCAGGCCCTCAAGGTCGCGCAGCAATACCACTTCCCGATAATGGCCCGGTAGCGATTCCAGTGCAGCGGCAACGTCGTGGCGCCACTCGGCCGGTTCAGGCGTCACCACCGGCAGGATGTCCTCGGTGATGGCGTCGCCGGTCAGCCAGCGCCGGCCACGCTTGAGGCGGTTGCACTCGCGCTTGACGATGCGGAACACCCAGGACGTGAAGCATTCGAGCGTCCGCAGGTCGCAGAGCTTGCGCGAAACCGTTATCAGGCTTTCCTGGACGGCGTCCTCGACGTCATTGACGACGCAGTGGACCTCGGCATAGCGGCGCAGGTTCTGGCGCGAATGGCACAGCACTCGCTCGAGTGCGAGCGAGTCGCCCATGCGCGCTGCTTCCAGGTCGCCGTTGGCCATGAGTTGCTTCATGCCGCGTATGTCCTCTTACCGAGCTTGGCGCACGGCGCTTGCCGACGCATAAGCCATGAGTTGGGGGAGGCGCGGGAAGATTCGGCGCGGAGGGCTTGTCCGCGCTCGCATTTACATTTCGTTCAGTTCCAGGCCCCGTTGCGGGGCTGGAGGGACCGGCTTGTCTGTTACCCGGCGCCGGGTATGCAGATCATCGTAAGCGGTCGGCTGCCCCGCGGCTTTTCACTGCACGCCAAGGGGCTGACTCTGTCGGGCCGGCGTCATTGCCGGCCAGGTGTCACGCGTTTGCGGTACGAGGCGTCCCGCTCAGACCGCGCCGGTCGTGCTGCTGTCGTCGCGCTTCTCGCGCGGCGGCAACAGTTCCTCGCCCCTGACCAGGAACCAGACGTTCTCGGCGATGTTGGTGGCGTGGTCGCCGATGCGCTCGATGTTCTTGGCCATGAACAGCAGATGCGTGCAGGCGGTGATGCTGCGTGCGTCTTCCATCATGTAGGTCAGCAGCTCGCGGAACAGGGCGGTGTAGGCGATGTCGATCTCGGCGTCGCGGGCGCGCACGCGCTGGGCCAGCTCGATGTTGTTGTCGCGATACGCGGCCAGGACGTCGCGCAGCTGCTGCACGGCCAGGGTGCCGATCGCGTGCAGGCCGCTCACATGCGGCAGGGGCGGCGACAGGTTCAGTGCGGTGGAGCGCTTGGCGACGTTGGCGGCGTAGTCGCCGATGCGTTCGATGTCTGCCGCGATGCGGATCGCCGACAGGATCTCGCGCAGATCGCGCGCCATCGGGCCGCGCAGCGCCAGCTTCATCACGTCGTGGCTGATCTCCAGCTCCATTGCGTCGATCGCCTCGTCGTTGGCGATGATGCGCTCGGCGGCCTTGTCGTCGCGACGCTGTACGACATCGAGGGCGGCCTCGAGCTGGGAGGCGGCCATCTCGCCCATGCGGAGGGTCTCGTTGAGCAGGCGGCGCTGCTCTTCGTCGTAGCTCTTGACGATGTGGTCGTGCATTTGGGTACTCATGTGGTTGTCCTGAAAAGCATCAGCCGAAACGACCGGTGATGTAGTCTTCGGTCTGCTGCTTGCCCGGGTTGGAGAAGATCGTCTCGGTGTTGCCGTGCTCGATCAGGTCGCCCAGGTACATGAAGGCGGTGAAGTCGGACACGCGCGCGGCCTGCTGCATGTTGTGGGTCACGATCGCGATCGTGTAGTCCTTCTTCAGTTCCTCGACCAGCTGCTCGATGCGGCTGGTGGAGATCGGGTCCAGCGCCGAGGTCGGCTCATCGAGCAGCAGCACGTCCGGACGCAGGGCCACGGCTCGTGCGATGCACAGGCGCTGCTGCTGGCCGCCTGACAGGCCCAGCGCGCTCTGGCCGAGCTTGTCCTTGACCTCGTCCCACAGCGCGCCCTGGCGCAGGGCGTGCTCGACACGGTCGTTCATGTCGGCCTTCGACAGCTTCTCGTGGTGACGGATGCCGTAGGCGACGTTCTCGAAGATGGTCATCGGGAACGGCACCGGCTTCTGGAACACCATGCCGACCTTGCTGCGCAACCGGTTCATCGGGTAGCGCGGGTCGAGGATGTTGTCGCCGTCGAGCAGCACCTCGCCTCTGGCCTCCAGCTTGGGGTAGAGCGCGTAGATGCGATTGAAGATGCGCAGCAGGGTCGACTTGCCGCAACCGGAGGGCCCGATCAGCGCCGTGACGCGCTTCTCCGGGATCTCCAGGTGGATGTCCTTGAGCGCATGGAACTTGTCGTAATAGAAGTTCAGTCCACGCGCGGCGAGCTTCACCGGCGCCGCGGCGGCGCTGGCGCGCTCGGGCGTGGCGACGGTAAGGCGGGAGTCGTTCATGGCCGGAGTCCGGGCGATTCGGGAGGGCGTGAGGTCAGTCATGGCTGATCTTGTTTCGAAGCACGATGGCGCGGGCCACCAGGCTGATTAGGAGGACGAACACCGTGAGGACCAGCGCGCCGGCCCACGCCAGCACCTGCCACGATTCGTAGGGACTGCCGGCGAACTGGTTCATCACCACCGGCACACTGGCCATCGGCTGGAGGATGTTGGTGCTCCAGTACTGGTTGCCGAACGCAGTGAACAGCAGCGGCGCGGTCTCACCGGAGATGCGCGCCAGTGCCAGCAGCACGCCGGTGACGATGCCGGCCGAGGCGCTGCGATACAGCACCTGCACGATCACCTTCCACTGCGGAACGCCCAGCGACAGCGCCGCTTCGCGCATCTGCGCCGGTACCAGCCGCAGCATCTCGTCGGTGGTTCGCACCACCACCGGCAACACGATGAAGGCCAGCGAGATCGCGCCGGCCAGCGCCGAGAAGTTGCCGCCGGACTGCATCACCACCAGGGTGTAGACGAACAGGCCCAGCACGATCGACGGCGCCGACAGCAGGATGTCGTTTACGAAGCGGACCACGGTGCCGATCTTGCGGGCATTGCCGTATTCGGCCAGCCACGTGCCGGCCGCGATACCCAGCGGCGTGCCGATCAGGATCGCGATCGCGCACATCACCGCGCTGCCGAAGAAGGCGTTCATCAGGCCGCCTTCCTGCATCGGCGGCGGCGTGCTCTGGGTGAACAGCGCCAGGTTGACGCCGCCGATGCCCTTGGAGACCAGGGTCCACAGGATCCAGCCCAGGAAGAACAGGCCGAACGCCGCGGCCGCACAGGCCAGCACGATCGACACGACGTTGACGATGCGGCGCTTTCGATAAAGTCCGTCGGACACGCGGTAATCGGTGGCCTTGAGTTCCTTGGCGGTCGTGGCCATCAGTTGCCCTCCTTGCGCGAAAGCTGCATCAGCATCAGGCGGGCGATGGCCAGCACGACGAAGGTGACGATGAACAGCACGAAGCCGAGCAGGAGCAGCGCGGAGCGATAGGTTTCAGTGGCCTCGCCGAAGTCGTTGGCGATCAGCGCGGCGATGGTCGTGCCCGGTTCGAGCAGCGAGGTCGAGAAGTTGACGCTGTTGCCGATCACGAAGGCCACGGCCATCGTCTCGCCCAGTGCGCGGCCCAGGCCGAGGAAGACGCCGCCGATCACCGCCGAGCGGGTGTAGGGCAGGACGATGTCCCAGCTCACTTCCCACTTGGTCGAGCCCAATGCGTAGGCCGATTCCTTCAGGCGTGTCGGCACGGTCAGGAACACTTCGCGCATCACCGAGGAGATGAACGGGATCACCATGATCGCCAGTACGATGCCGGCGGTGAGCATGCCGATGCCCAGCGGCGGCCCCTGGAAGAACTGTCCGATCACCGGCCACGTGCCGAGGTGGTCGTTGAGCCAGGGCGTCACGTATTCGGTCATCACCGGGACCAGCACGAACAGGCCCCACATGCCGTAGATGATCGACGGGATGCCGGCGAGCAGCTCGATGGCGGTGCCGATCGGGCCACGCGCCCAGCGCGGCGCGACTTCGGTCAGGAAGAAGGCGATGCCGAAGCTGACCGGAACCGCGATCAGCATGGCGACAAGGGCGGTGACGATGGTGCCGTAGATCGGAACCAGTGCGCCGTACTTGTTCTCGACCGGATTCCATTCGGAGGTGATGAAGAAATCCAGCCCCGACGCGGCCAGCACGTGGCGGCCGCCCCAGAGCATCGACAGCGCGGCGCCTGCCAGGGCGATCAGCACGAAGACCACGGTGCCGGTCAGGATGTAGCGGAACAGCTTGTCGTTGCGCGCGTCTTTGTGATCGCGCGAACCGGGCACTGCCGCGGGAATGGTGGTGGCGTTCATCAGGTCACTTGAATTCTGCTGCCCAGTAGGCTTCGACCTGTTGCACCAGCGCCGGCGGCAGCGGCACGTAGTCCAGCGACTTCGCATGGGTCTGGCCGTTCTCGAAGGCCCACTTGAAGAAGGCGAGCGTGTCGGCGCTGCGCTTGGCGTCCTTGGGCTGCTTGTACATCAGGATGAAATTGGTCGCCGTGATCGGCCAGGCCTGGGCGCCGGAGGCGTTGGTGATGACCAGGTTGAAGTCCTTGGCGTTGGCCCAGTCGGCGCCTTCGGCGGCGGCCTGGAAGCTTTCGGCATTGGGCTGCACCCAGTTGCCGGCAGCGTTCTGCAGTGAGGTGTAGGTCATCCTGTTCTGCGCCGCGTAGGCCAGCTCGACATAGCCGACCGAACCCTTGATCTGCTGCACGTACGAGGCCACGCCTTCGTTGCCCTTGCCACCGACGCCACCGGGCCACTTGACCGTGGTGCCTTCGCCAATCCCGCTCTTCCAGGTCGGGCTGACCTTGGACAGGTAATTGGTGAAGTTGAAGGTGGTGCCCGAACCGTCGGAGCGATGGACGATGTTGATCTTGGTGGAGGGCAGGCTGACGCCCGGGTTGACCGCGGCGACCGCCGGGTCGTTCCACGTGGTGACCTTGCCCTGGAAGATGTCGGCCAGCAGCGCGCCGGTCAGGCGCAGCTTGCCCGGCTCGATGCCGTCCAGGTTGACGACCGGCACCACGCCGCCGATGGCGGAGGGGAACTGGCCAAGACCGGCCGCGGCGAGGTCCTCGGTGCTGAGCGGCTTGTCGGAGGAACCGAAATCAACCGTGCCGGCCTTGATCTGCGCGATGCCGCCGCCGGAACCGATCGACTGGTAGTTGACCTTGGCGCCGGTGGCCTTGTTGTAGTCGTCCGACCACTTGGAAATCAGCGGATAAATGAACGTCGCACCGGCGCCGGTGATCTGCACGGCAACCTTGTCGCCGGCGGCGGCCGGAGCAGCGGCGCTGCCGGCAGGCGCCTGTGCTTCGCCGGACGGCTTGCAGGCGGTCGCGGCCAGGGCAATGGCAAAGGCGAGGGCAGCAATGCGGGCCTTCGTCGTGTTCATGCGCAACTCCGTATGGGGACGGGATATGAATTGGGAATCCAAGGCTCTCGCCCCGGGCTGCGCCATTTGATGATCTTTTTGTTACACCCCGATGACATCGAACCGTCACATATCTGTAGTGAAGGCCGAAAAGGGCTTTGCAGAAGGCCAAGAGCCACAGAGGGTGCTCGAGCGAGACGCAGCCGCAGCCATAACGACTCCGAGCGCTGTCCCCAGGGCCGGGGGATGGCGGAGCAGCGGGCCATGGATGGCCCGCGTCCCGCATAAAGACAGGATGTCGTCTGCGGGACGTAGCGATCCCCCGGCCCTGGAGACAGCGCCGTTCCGGAGCAAGCGCTGCTGCTGTAAACACAGCCCAGCCGAGTAACCGCCCGGTCCAGCGCCGGAGCACCCCAAACAAAAAAGCGGGCCCGAAGGCCCGCTTTCAGGTGTTACCCGAGCCGATGGCTCAGTAGTTCATGTTCGCCGTCCAGTACTTCTCGATCTGCTGGACCAGGGCGTCCGGCAGCGGCACGTAGTCGAGCGCCTTGGCCTGGGTGTCGCCGTTGGCGTAGACCCAGCGGAAGAATTCCTTGGCGTTCTTGGCGCCGGCGGCATTCTTGGGCTGCTTGTACATCAGGATGAAGTTGGTGGCGGTGATCGGCCAGGAATTCGCGCCCGGGGCATTGGTCATGACCAGGTAGAAGTCCTTGGCGTTGGCCCAGTCGGCGCTGGCGGCGGCGGCCTGGAAGCTCTCGTCCGACGGCAGCACGAAGTTGCCGGCGGCATTCTTCATGCGCGTGTAGGCCATCTTGTTCTGCAGCGCGTAGGACAGCTCGACGTAGCCGATGCCGCCGACGATCTGCTTGACGTAGGCGGCCACGCCCTCGTTGCCCTTGCCGCCGATGCCGACCGGCCACTTGACCGCGGTGCCTTCACCCACGCCGCTCTTCCACTCCGGGCTGACCTTGGACAGGAAGTTGACGAAGTTGAAAGTGGTGCCCGAACCGTCCGAACGGTGGACAACGGTGATCTTCTTGGCCGGCAGCTGCACGCCACCGTTGAGGGCGACGATCGCCGGGTCGTTCCACATCTTGACCTTGCCCAGGAAGATGTTGGCGAGGGTGTCGCCATCAAGCTTCAGCGCGCCCGAAGCGACGCCCGGCACGTTGACCACCGGCACCACGCCGCCGATCACCGACGGGAACTGCGCCAGGCCGTTCTGGGCCAGTTCTTCGGGCTTGAGCGGGGCGTCGGACGAACCGAAGTCGACCGTCGCGGCCTTGATCTGGGCGATGCCGCCGCCGGAACCGATCGACTGGTAGTTGACCTTTTTGCCCACTGCCTTGTTGTAGTCGGCCGACCACTTCGACATCACGGGATACACGAACGACGCGCCGGCGCCGGTAACGTCGGCGGCCTGTGCGTTGGCTACGAACGCCGTGGCCAGCGCGAGCGCGGCGAGGCGGAACTGGATGGATTTCAACACGAGGTGGTCTCCTGGAGTGACGACGGACGGGCCTGACCCGTACGCGGCGCATTTGATAACGGTTCGATGACAGTGCCGGGACGGCCATGTGACAACCGCATGACATGTGAAACATCCGCCCCCCGAGGCTAAAAAAATGGGCACGGCTGAGCCGCGCCCGAGGGGGAGGAAAGAGAGAATCGGAACGTCGGGGGCCCGACAAGGCCGGGCCCCCGCGGAGGCTTACCAGTACAGCTGGACGCGGGCTTCGATGATGTTCGGGTTGTCGTCGACCTTGCCGTTGACCAGGACGTTGTTGTTGGCCGGGTTGTCGGCGTACGGAGCGGCCGGGGTGCGCACGAAGTAGCGCGAGCTGTCGACCATCACGTAGTTCAGCATGAACTTGAAGTTCGAGCGCCAGTACCAGTTGACGCCGACGGTCCAGGTGTCCATCTGGCCGCCGAGGACGCCGTCGACCACCGAAGCTGCGGTCGGGGTGGCGCCCGGGATGGCGGTGCCGTCATCCAGGTCGATGGTGTCGTAGCGCACGGCGGCCTGCCACATGCCGGTGCCGGGTTCGTCGGGCAGCGGGGTGGTCGGCACGCCGTCCTTGTAGCCCCAGGTCTCGCCGGTGATGTTCCACAGGCCGCTGACGTACCAGCTGCTGCTGTCGAAGTCGTGCGACTGGCGCACGTTGCCGTTGTTGTAGCGCGAGACCGTCGACTGCATGTACTCGCCCTGCGCCTTGAACGGACCGGTCACCCACATGCCCTCAAGACCAACGGTCTGCTGACGGTCGGCGTTGGTCATGTTGCCGGTATCGACGATGCGCTGGCCGGCCAGGTCGGCGTCCGGACGGGCGCGGATGCGGGCGGTGTCGGTGAAGGTGTCGTAATCAACGTACGACAGACCGAAGTGCAGGATGTTGCCTTTCTCGTTGATCGGCGCCCAGTTGCCGCGGAAGCCGAAGCCCGGGCCGTGCGGCGTCGGAGCCGGATGCTCGGTCAGCTCGCGGGTGAAGTAGCTGCCGGTGATGCCCCAGTCGTTGGTGCCGTAGTGGTAGGCGGCGCCGAGGCGACGGGCGATACCGTAGGTATTGGTCACAACCGACTTGGAGATGAAGTCGTTGTTCTTGGTCGACGACAGCTCTTCCAGGCTGTTGGGCTGCTTGAACTGGCCCAGCTGGAAGTAGTTGTTGGCGTCGCCGCCGAGCTTGTACTTGGCGTTGACGTCGAGCCACTTGTCGGCCTTGGCGTCGTAGCCCAGGACCCAGTCGATGTTGCCCGGGCCCTTGCCCTTCAGCACCAGCTCGGCGCGACGCATTTCGTTGTCGCTGCTCTTGCCGTCCGGGGCGTCGCCGTTGAGGTTGGCGAAGTCGTTGTCGAAGTGGTTGAAATCGGCCTGGACCAGGCCTTCGAACGAGATTTCGGAACCGCCGATGACGTCGAAAGCGATTTCGGCGTGGGCCGCCGGGGCGGCGAGGACAGCGAGCAGCGCGACGGAAAGGGTGCTGCGGGACAGTTTCATGGACGTAGCCCTTGGGGCGTTGGAAGACGCTGCGCAGGCTAGGGTGTGAAAGTTGCGTAAATATGACAGCCCTGACTTATTTCTCCAGGATGACGCTGGCGTGACCGCCGCCAGCCGGCAAAAGCCGCGCCTGACCGGGCTATAGAGAACTTACGGCTATTCCGACAGACGGTCGGGTTCGCCGGCTGTCTTTTCCTTGAAACGGCACAGATCGCGCAGGACGCAGTGCGGGCAATCAGGCTTGCGCGCCTTGCAGACATAGCGGCCGTGCAGGATCAGCCAGTGATGGGCGTCGTGAAGGTATTGCGTCGGGATCACCTTGAGCAAGCCGTCCTCGACCGCCCGCACGGTCTTGCCGGGGGCCAGGCCAGTGCGGTTGGCGACCCGGAAGATGTGGGTGTCCACCGCCATGGTCGGTTCGCCGAAGGCGGTGTTCATGACCACGTTGGCGGTCTTGCGGCCGACGCCCGGCAGCTCCTCCAGGGCGGCGCGGTCGCCGGGCACCTGGCCACCGTGGCGTTCGAGCAGCTGGTGCGCCATCGCCACCACGTTGGCGGCCTTGGTGTTGAACAGGCCGATGGTCGCGATGTAGGGCTTGAGTCCCTCCACGCCCAGGGCGGCGATGGCCTGGGGTGTGTTGGCCACAGGGAACAGTTTGCGCGTGGCCTTGTTGACCCCGACGTCGGTTGCCTGCGCCGACAGCGTCACCGCCACCAGCAATTCGTAGGGCGTGCTGAATTCCAGTTCGGTGGTGGGTTTGGGATTGAGCGCCTTCAGGCGCGCGAACATCGTTTCGATCTCCGCGGCACTCAGGCGGCTGGCTCGGCGGGAACGTTTCGTTGCTGGCTTCTTCTTGGCGCTGGCCACTGGCATGGGTCGAGTCACGGCTTGTGGCGCGCGGCGGCCTTGGCGCGTGCGCGCGCCAGTGCGGCGGCGGCGGCCGAGGGCAGGGCGGGTGCGGCAGTCGCGCTGATTGCCGCGTTCGGGTTTGTGGCGCCAGCAGGCGTGGGCAGTGCAGTGCGTTGCTCTGCACGCTCGCGGGCCCGGCGCTCCAGACGCGCATTGCGAGTGAGGTGACGCGCGCGCGCCGCCAATGCCTGCAGTCGCTCGTTGCGCGCGGCGTGCAGGCGCGATTGGCAGTCAACGCTGCACATTGCGCACGCGATGGGTCGCGCGTCGATCAGGCCGAGCGTGATCGCCCGATCGATGTCGTCATCGGCGAGTGCCGTGGCAATGGCATGCGCGGCAGCACCGCCGTCATCGCGGCAACCACACACGCATGCAGGACTGCTCGCCGCCGCCATCACTGGCCGCTGAAGCTTGGCTTGCGGCGCTCCAGGAAAGCGGCCGTGCCTTCGCGCATGTCGGCTGTGGAGAACATCAGGCCGAACTGTGCGGTCTCGTATTCGAGGCCTTCCTCGATGCCGCACTCGCCACCGACATTGACGCAGTCGAGCACACCGCGCAGCGCCAGCGGAGCGGAAGCGGCCAACTGCTCGGCAAGCTTCATGGTCTCGGCTTCAAGCTCGGCAGCGGCAACGACGCGATTGACGATGCCCAGTTCGCGCGCGCGGGCGGCATCGATCGGCGCGCCAGCCAGGCACAGCTCCAGGGTCGCGGCGCGTCCGGCCAGCCGCAGCAGGCGCTGGGTGCCGCCAAAGCCCGGAATCAGGCCGAGGTTGATCTCCGGCTGGCCGACCTTGGCCGAGTCGGCAGCGATGCGCAGATGGCAGGCCATGGCCAGCTCGAGGCCGCCACCGAGGGCGAAGCCGTTGATCATGCCGACCACCGGCTTGGGCATCTTCTCGATCCGGCGCATCAGTTTTTGCCCGCGCAGGGAGAAGTCGCGCCCCTGGACCGGGGTCAGGGCGTTCATCTGGGAGATGTCCGCCCCGGCCACGAAGGCCTTGGCGCCGGCGCCCGTCAGGACAATGCAGCGGACCTCGAGGGCGGCCTCGGCGGCCTCGAAGGCGGCCAGGAGGGCATCGAGCGTCTGCGCATTGAGCGCGTTCAGCTTGTCGGGGCGGTTGACGGTGATCAGGCGCACGGCACCGCGATCGGCAATCAGGACGGGCGTTTCGGACATGATGGTGGGGTTCGCTCGGCGGGTTTGGGGTGGGCCTGAGGGCGCCGCGCACGGGCATTGAACTCCCGGCCGGGAGCGCTGTCAGAGCAGGGCGGCCTCAGTGGCGATTAAGCCTTGACGCCGTTATCCTAGCGCGTCCATCCGGGCCGATTCGACCGGTGCGGCCTGACTAGACTGGTATTACCCAACGGTGCGGCCAACCCGCCCCTCGATCCATCACGGAGATTCCACCGAATGAAGTTGCGTTTGATTGCTGCCGCCGTTGCGGCCCTGGCACTGACCGCCGGCAACGCCGTCGCGCAGGACACTTCGACCGAGAAAGGCAAGCTCAGCTACGCCCTCGGCTATGACCTCGGTCGCAACGCCGTGGAAAGTGGCGAGCAGGTCGATGTGAACACCATCATCAAGGGTCTGCAGGACGGCTACGGCAAGAAGCAGCCGACCGTTCCGGTCGACCAGCTGCGCACCGCCGTGCAGAACATGCAGCAGCGCCAGCAGGCCAAGGCCAAGGCCGAGTGGGACAAGGCCGCTGCGACCAACAAGACCAAGAGCGATGCGTTCATCACCGCCAACAAGTCCAAGGCTGGCGTGAAGGTGCTTCCGAGCGGCGTGCAGTACCGCGTGATCGAGACGGGCTCGGGCGCCAAGCCGACCCAGGCCAACACGGTGCAGCTGGAAGTCGCAGGCCCCTACGCCTGGGGCGAGCGTCCGCAGCAGCCGCGTCCGGCCCAGCAGATCCCGGCGATCAAGGTCAGCGAGATCGAAATGGCGGCAATGCGCGAAGCGCTGTTGCAGATGCCGGCCGGTTCGAAGTGGGAAGTCACCCTGCCGCCGGAGAAGGCGTACGGCGCCGACCCGCGTACCCCGTTCCCGCCGAACGTCGCCGTCCAGTTCGAAGTCAAGCTGGTCAGCGTCAAGTGACGCTCCGGCCCGTTCGCGCATAGCGCGAACAACCTTGAGAGCATTACGCATTGAGCCGGCCCTCGCCGGCTCAATGTCTTTATGAGGGGCGCAGATCGGCAACGCGCCGGTTGAATCCCTTGCACTCCCGCCTTAGGTTGTCGGTTGATGAACACTCTTTTTCGCGCCGTGCTCAGTCCCTGCATCGGCGTGTGCTCGCTCGACGATGACGGCCTGTGCAGCGGCTGCCACCGCACCAGCGCCGAAATCGCGCGCTGGCCGCAGATGAACGACGACGAGCGTCTGCGCCTGATGGAAACCACCTTGCCGCAACGGGAGCTGCAACGAGGGTGAAGCCACTGCCAGCCGGCCCGGAACTGCCCGATTGCCCCGGCCTGATGGTCGCGTTGCATCCGTTGGCGTCGCCGCCGCAAGGACCGGGCTGGAATCTCGCGGAACTGCACGATCTGGTCCCCGATGGCGCCGCGTCGGTGGCCGCGGCAGTTCTGGTTGGACTGATTCCGCGCAGCGGCGGGACGCAGGTGTTGCTCACTCGCCGCACCGACGCGCTGCGTCAGCATGCCGGGCAGGTCAGCTTCCCGGGAGGGCGCGTCGAAGTCGACGACGTCGATGCCGTCGCCACCGCCCTGCGCGAGACGTGCGAGGAGATCGGCCTGGTCCCGGCGCAGATTACGCCGCTGGGGTTTCTCGATCCGCTCGCGACCATCACCGGCTACCGCGTGCAGCCGGTCGTGGCACTGGTCGCTCACGACTACGTTGCCCACCCTGACGCGAACGAAGTCGCCGATGTGTTCGAGGTGCCGCTGTCGTTCCTGCTCGACCCGGCCAACCTCGCCACGCATACCCTGGACTTCCGCGGACGTCCGCGCGAAGTGCTCGAATACCGCTATCCCGCGCAACGCATCTGGGGCGCGACGGCGTCGATGCTGTTGAACCTGCGGCAACGCCTGGAGGCCATCGCATGAACACAACGAAGCCGGACACGAAATCGGAAACGAAGTCGGAAACGAAGTCCTGGGTAACGTTGATCCCGGCCGCCGAACTGGCCGCGGCACTGGGTCGCGACGATCTTGTCGTGGTTGATGCACGCTCGAAGCTGGGCGATGCCGCCACCGCCGAAGCGGCCTATCGGCAGGCTCATATTCCCGGTGCCCGTTACGCCCATCTGGAACGCGACCTGTCGGCGCCCGAGGGCACCGAGGCAGCCCTGCAGATCGACGCCGGCCGCCACCCGTGGCCGCAGATCGACGACTTCCTGGCGGTGCTCGGCCGATGGGGCATCACGCCGCAGACCCAGGTCGTGGTTTACGACGCCGGTGATGGCGCGCTGGCTGCGGCCCGGCTGTGGTTCCTCCTGCGCGTGCTCGGCCATGAGCGCGTGGCCGTGCTCGACGGTGGCTGGGAGCACTGGCAATCGCTGGGCCTGCCGGTGGACTCGCAGGTGCCCGCAGCCGCGCCGGGTCACTACAAGGCGTCGTTCGACGCGAGCCGCCTGCTCGATGCTGCGCAGGTTCAAGCGCACCTCGACGCGGGCGGGCTGCTGTTCGACGCACGGGCACACGAACGCTTCCGCGGCGACGTCGAACCGATCGACCGCGTCGCCGGCCATGTCCCCGGCGCGCGTAACCGGCCCTACGCATTGAGCATGCGCGACGGTCGTTTCCGGCCGGCGGCGGAGCTGGCGGTCGAACTGTCGACGCTGCTCGGTGGTCGTTCCGCGCGGGAGGCCGTAGTCATGTGCGGCTCGGGCGTCACCGCCTGCCATCTGCTGCTGGCAATGGAACACGCCGGCCTGGAAGGTGGGCGGTTGTTCAAGGGCTCGTGGAGCGGCTGGATCGGCGACCCGTCGCGCCCGATCGCAAATGGCGACTGATCGCAACGGGGGTGACTGATCGCGCCGCGGCTTTGCGTCAACCGCTCGCTGGGCCGGGCAAGGCGACTTCTGTAACAACAAATCGCACGCGGTAACAAGAACGTCATCGAACGTCCCGATGCTTGCGGGTTTTCGCAGGGGGGACGTGCGCGATGTCACGTATTGCACGGTTTGTGTGGGGTTTGCTGCTGCTTGGCACATGCGCGATGGCGCAGGCGCAGGGGGATGCCGAGCGCGTCCGCATCCATGGTTCGCAAACACTCGGAGCGCGCCTGGTGCCGACGGTGGCCGAGGCCTGGCTGCGCGACATCGGTTACCAGGACATCCGCCGCGTGCAAGCGGCGCCATCGACCACCGAGATCCACGCCACCCGCGACGGCCAGCCGCTGATCGTCGAGATCGCCGGCAGCAACACGGCGCAGGGCTACTCCGACCTGGTCAACGGCGAAGCGCAGATCGCATTGATGACGCGGCGACCGACCGCCGCCGAGCTCGATGAAGGCTGGCAGCTGGGCGATCTGTCCTCGCGCGATCAGGAATTCGTACTGGCGCTCGATGGCGTGGCCGTGGTCGTCAATCGCGACAATCCCGTCACGCGCCTGGACTTCGCGCAGCTGCGTCGCCTGCTGTCGGGACAAGTGCGCGACTGGCGCGAGCTGGGTGGGCGTCCGGGGCCGGTGCGGTTGCAGATGGTGGCGGGAGCGAACTCGGCCCGCGACCTGGTCGATACGCGCGTGATGGCCGGCAACGCTTACGGCATCAGCCGAGACCACGCCGACGGTCCGTCGCTGCTTCGTGCCGTTGCGGCCGACCCGCAGGCGGTGGGCTTCATCACGCTGCGCCAGCACTGGGGCGCGGGCGTTCGACCGCTGGCGATCGCCGAGGGCGGCCGTGCGGTGGCGCCTACCCGTCTGAACGTGCAGAGCGAGGACTATCCGCTGACGCGTCGCCTCTACATGTATGGCAGCCAGATGATGGGTGCATTGAGCCGCAGCTTCGCGCTCTATGCGATGGGGCAGCGCGGCCAGGATGCGGTCGCGGCAGCGGGCCACCTGGGCGTGACCATGCGTCCGGGTTACAAGCCGCCGTCGCTGTTCGGGCCGACGGAATACAAGGCGCTGATCGGCAACGCGATCCGGCTGCCGCTGAGCCTGCGCTTCAATTTCACCGGCAACAACGAGAGCGGCGTGGCCAGCAGCGTCTATGACAGTCGCTCGGTGCGCGACATCGAACGCCTGGCTGCATTCATGAAATTGCCGGTGAACCAGGGGCGGCAGTTGCTGGTGGTGGGCTTCGCCGACGTGGGCACCAGCACCTCGGTGGCAGCCACGATGATGATGAGCAACGACCGCGCCGACCTGGTCGCGCACGAGTTGATGGCGCTGGGCCTGCCGGTGCTGCATGCGCGCGGAATGGGCGCGCAGGTGCCGCTGAAGGCGCCTGCGGACTCGAACGCGCGCTTCCGCAACGAGCGCGTCGAGATCTGGCTGTTGTAGTGCCCGCCAGTGAAGGTGGCGCGGATGTGCGCCACCTTCCTGCCTGGCGCGGTTATTTCTGCAGTCGCGCCATCAATGCCCGCAGG
Organism: Lysobacter sp. 05T417; assembly: GCF_056396405.1. NCBI lineage: Bacteria > Pseudomonadati > Pseudomonadota > Gammaproteobacteria > Lysobacterales > Lysobacteraceae > Lysobacter > Lysobacter sp. 05T417. The sequence continues at coordinate 298,364 of NZ_JBFTLK010000008.1, forward strand.
GCGCTCTGCGTGGCCGGATCGCCCCAGGCATCGACGAAGCGCGAAAGCTGGATGTTCTCGGGCTGCAGCGCGGCCACCACGTCGGCGCGGGCGATGGCGCGCGTCTGCAGCATCACCGGCTGCGGCAACGCCAGGAGCGACGCCAGCCATTCGCGCGCACGCGAAACGACATCCTCCGCATCGACCAGTTCGTCGACAAGCCCGATGCGCTCGGCGCGTTCGGCCGGAACCATCTCGCCGGCAACGACCAGGCGTTCGGCGCGGTAGACGCCGACCACGCGCTGCATCAGGCGCAGGATGCCGACCGGCACCACCAGTCCGACCTGGGTTTCGTTGAGTCCGATCCGGAATGGTTTGGCCGTATCCTCGCTGCGCGCCATCACGCGGTAGTCGCAGCACAGCGCCAGCACGCAGCCGCCGGCAGGCGCGTGGCCGCCGATCGCCGCCACCACCGGCACAGGACATTGGGCCAGGGCCAGGGCTGCGGCGAAGAACGACTGCCAGGCCGCCATCACGGCATCGCGATCGTCGCCGAGCGACAGCAGGTACGGCACGTCGAGTCCGGCCGAGAACACCTTGGTGTTGCCACTGAGGATCAGGCCCTGCGCGCCCTGGTCGACCGCCGTGCGAATCGCGGCGACCAGCTCGTCGCACAACTGCGGGTTGAGCGCGTTGACCGGCGCGCGCGCCAGCTGCAATTCGACGATACCGTCGGCGGCGTGGGTCTGGATCATGGTGTTGTTGCTCATGGGTTGACGTCCTTGCTCCAGCGGTAGCGCACGGTATAGGTGAGTTTTGTTTCGCCGCCTGCCGGCACGGGCACTTCGAACTGCGCGTGGCTGGCGTCCTTCTTCTTCCCGGGCACGCTGCTGGCGACGAGTTCCCAGTCGCTCCAGCGCGGCAACGGTTCGATCACGCGAATGGTAGCGGCGGACGGCTTGCCGTTGGTGAGCGTGAGCTCGAAGGTCTCGGTGATGGTGCGGCCGCTGCGGTCCAGGCGGAAGTCGTTCTGCTCGCGTTCGGCGCGCAGGTCGAAGGCCTTGCCGACCTGCAGGCGGATCTCCTCGCCGGCGGCGGTGTGCGGCAGCATCGATTCGCCAAGGAAATCCTCGCCCAGGAATGCGCGAACGCGGCCGGCTGGCAGCGCCTCGCCGAGACCGGCCGCCTTGGAGTTGCGGATCGACACGGTGGTGGTGACCGGGAGCATTCCGGTCGTTCCGCGGTACGTCGGCGCGATCACCGGCTGCGGAGGCTGCCAGTCGCCTCCATCGGCCTCCACCACGTAGGCACGCTCGCAGGTAATCGACGGCCGCGGCGCGAACAACGGCACGCGTTCGTTGCTGCCATTGGCAAGGCGCACGCGACCGGGCAGGTCGTAGGCGTGGTATTCGCCGGACTGGCGCACCGTGGGCGGCGGTGGCGCAGGGGCGGGCGCGTTGCCCGCATAGGCGAACTGGTCCCTGACCGCGTTCACTGCCGCACCGTGTCGTTCAAGGTTGGGCTCGCCTGCGACCAGGCTCAGAGCGGCTTGGTCGAACGTGACGCCGGAACGATTGGCGATCAGCGCTGCGCCGTCGAGCGCGAGCAGGCAACCATCATCCTTGGTCACGGTGGCCAGGTACTCCGCTCGCCAGGCCATGCCGCCCATCGGATAGTTGAGGCGGAAGTCCGCATCGCCCGCGTGCGCGGCGGCCACCGTCCATTGCAGGCTGGCTTGTCGGGGCAACCGCGATTGCCCATCGACCAGGCTGAGGTTGTCGTAGTTGGGGATCACCTTGATGCGACCGTCGTCCAGCGCCAGGGTCAGTCCGCCGTCGGCCGACAACAGCGTGCCGGTGTCCGTCTGTTTGGCGCCGCCGGCCGTGTGTTCGACGGTGACCTTGCTCCCAGTTGCCTGACTCAGCGCGGAGGCGGCGCCCGCCAGGGCGGCAACATAACGCTGCCCGGTGATGGTGGCGCCGGGAGCGAGTGGCTGCAGGGTCGCCGCCTCGACGTCCATCGACGGCGGGATGTCGTCGGCCTCGATGGCGTTGTCGCCCTGCTTGAGGGTGCGATGCAGCCTGCGCTCGACCAGGGCGTAGCCGGGCATGCCCGCCTGCGGAGCGCCGTTGCCGGCCAACTGCTCGTAGCCGTCGCTGTAGACCGTCAGGCCTGTCTGCCCGTCGGCGCTCGAATCGCCGGGTGCTGCCACTTTTGCAGGTGCCGGTGCAGATCCGGACCGGGCGTCGCCACCGGCGGCATCGGGCACGTTGCCTCCGGAACAGGCGGCAAGCGAGCAGGCCAGGGCAAGCAGCGAGAGCGGATGTTTCATCGGCAACTCCTTCAGCATGTGGGCGGTATCATAGGCCGATGAACGCATCACGCCTCCGTCCGGGGTTACCGGTCCTGTTGCTGCTCCTGCTCGCCGCCGCTTCTTCCGTCGCCTTCGCGGGAGAGTGCAAGCCCGTGGTGCGCGACGGCTGGGTGCGCATGCCGCCGATGGCCATGCCGATGATGGCCGGATTCGGCCGCATCGAGAATGCGTGCAATACGCCGGTGACGATCGTTTCCGCAAGCAGCGCCGCATTCGGCGACGTGTCGTTGCACGAGACGCGCGTGGTCGAAGGCGTCAGCCGCATGCGCGCCTTGCCCGAGTTGCGCATCGCCGCAGGCGACGCCGCGGTGCTCAAGCCTGGCGGCATGCACCTGATGCTGATGCAGCCCAAGGCGGTGCTCAAGCCCGGCAGCAAGGTCGCCATCGAGTTCGTGCTGAAGGATGGCGGCAAGCTGCTGGGCGAATTCGTGGTCCGCGCCGCCGGAGAGTAATCCGCCGGGGCAGGGCGGCGCACGCAGCGACACTGGCGTCACGGGCCAGTGCAACACAATCCGGCACTTCCCACGATCCGACTCCGCCCGACCACGGAGATTCGATGGACACCCGCCCCGAGCAGCGCCTTCTCAAGCTTTCCATCGGCATCACGATTGTGGTCGGCGTCGTCGGCATCGCCAGCGGCTTGCTGGTCAATTCCGACGCGATCATCTTCGACGGCATGTACAGCCTGGTCGATGTGGTGCTGACCGTGGCATCGCTGAGCGTCTCGCGGCTGGTGGCTTACGAAGGCAGCCGCCGCTTCCAGTTCGGCTACTGGCACCTGGAACCCATGGTCGAGGCGTTCGGCGGCGCCACGCTGGCGTTGTCGTGCCTGTATGCGGCGTTCACCGCGATCATCGGCCTGACGTCCGGCGGCAACGAAGTGTCCTATGGCCTGGGTGCTATCTGGGCCGGCGTGCTGTGCGTGGTGGGCATGGGGATGTCGTTGTACATGCGCGGCCACGCGCGACGCCTGGGCTCCAATCTGCTCGCACTCGATGCACGCAGCTGGCTCGTCAGCGGCGCGCTCAGCCTGGCCCTGCTGCTGGGTTTCGCCATTGCCGTGTCGATGAAGGGATCGGGCCACGAAGACTGGGTGCCGTATATCGATCCGGCCATCTTGTTGTGCATCGCCCTGGCGATGCTGGCAGTGCCGATGCGTTCGACCTGGCGGGCGATCCGCGAAGTCCTGCAGGTCGCGCCCGGCGACCTCGATCGCGAGGTCAAGCAGGTCATGGACGAGGTCGTCGCCGAGCACGGTTTCCTCGCCTACTCCAGCCATGTCGCCAAGGTGGGGCGGGGACGTTTCGTCGAGATTCTGATCCTGTTGCCGCCCGACCATGAGATCGGGCCGATCTCCCGCGTCGATGCGATCCGCAGGGACATCTCCGCACGCCTGGATGCCGACGCGCCGCAGTTCTGGTTGACCATCGAGTTCACCGGCGATCCGGCCTGGATGTGATCCCGGCGTGAGCTGGCTGTATGCGCGACGCCATAACAGCTCGCGCCGTGAAGACATTTGTGAATCGAGCGTGGAGAAACCTCCTGTTGGAGGATCACGGCCGCTTCACGTTATGGCGCATTAAGTTATGCGCTCGCGCCCAACAGCCGCGCGAATCCAGTGGGAGGACAAGCATCATGCGAACCGATTTCGCAGCTTCCTCAGCGGCCGTCATCCTTGCAGGTTGCGCGGCGATGTCCGCGCAGCCGGTCCATGCACAGTCCAGCGCTTCGTCCGAGCAGATGAAGACCGAGATCGCGCAGATGCGACAGCAGCTGCAACAGCAGCAGCAGATGATGCAGAGAATGCAACAGCGCCTCGACGAACTTGAGTCCAGGGACGCGGCCCAGGCAAAGGCCGCGCCACCGCCGGCACCGGCCGCTGCGCCGGCGCCGCTGATCGCTTCGGCGACGGTGCCCGCGACCGAGCAGTCACGTGTGCACAAGCCACCGTCGGCGCTTCCAGCCGAGGAACCGTTGCCCGAGGGCTACGTCCAGCTCGGCGATACCGGCAACCTGATCAAGATCGACGTGGTCGCCCAGTTCGACATGATGTTCGACAACAAGTTCATGGGCGCCAAGGACCTGTTCGTGCCGTCGTCCATTCCGGTGCAGGGCCAGCCGTTCCACGACTCCGACTCGCGCAGCAACCTCAGCGCCAAGCAGAGCATCTTCCGCCTCGACTTCCGGCGCCAGACCGACTACGGCATGTTGAAGGTGGTCTACAAGAACAACTTCTTCGGCAGCGGCAGCGGCGACATGCCGTACAACATGCAGTACCTGTACGGCGAACTGGAGGCGAAGGACTATTCGCTGATCGCGGGCTACTACCTGTCCGCCTTCACCGACATCGACGCCTTCCCGAACACCCTCGATTACGAGGGTCCGAACTCCTTCACCTTCAAGTACACGCCGCAGGTGCGCTATTCGCCGATCGTGTACCGCTCCGGCGAAGGCAAGCTGACGATTCCGATGTCGGTGGAGAAACCCAATGCCGACATCGCCCTGATCGGCGATTTCGAGACCTACTCACGAATTCCCGACCTCACCCTCGGCCTGCGCTGGGAGACCCCGGACTGGCATCTCCAGTGGGCCAACCTGTTCCGCGACCTGGGCGTGCAGACGGCGATCGGGGACCATCAGCGCAACACGAATGCCTACGCCACCCAGCTGAGTTTCGCCGCCGGTGTGTTCGAGAACGACAGCGTCCAGGCGTGGGCCAGCTACGGCAAGGGCTATGCGAACTTCCTGCAGGACATCTCCGGTTTCGGGCTGGATGCGGCATTCAATGCCCAGGCCGAACTGGAAGCCATCGATGCCGGTGGCTGGGGCCTGGGCTACACCCATGGATGGTCCGACAACGTCAGTTCGAGCGCGTCTTACGGCTACCTGCGGATCGACCCGGACGAGGACATGCTGATCGATCCGACGCTGCCAAAGAGCACCCGCTTCGCCTCGCTCAACCTCGCCTGGCAGTTCAGCGAGCGGGCGATGTTCGGTGTCGAATACCTGTGGGGCAAGAACACCGATCTGGAGGATAACGACGGCGAGGCCCAGCGACTGCAGGCGACGCTCCGCTACGACCTCAATCCATGACACAAGCGCCTGCCGGCTGTGCCGGCTCCGCTGAGCCGGCCCTGCCGAGCTCGCCCCGCTGAGCTGACGGCGCGTCAGGACGACCGACATTCGCCGGACGCGGCCAGGCTGCGTCCTGTCCGTGAGCCAGGAGTGCAGCCATGCTTCAGCGCCGTGCCCAACGTCAGAAGTTCCGCGTCCTCATCGTCCACCCGAAGATCGGCACCGACACTGCCGGCGGACGGGCATGCAAGATGCTGGTCGACGAGTTCGACGACCGAAACGTCGAGACCGTGACGGCGACTCACGTGGAGGACGCGCGCGCCACGATCATTTCCGACGCCTCGATCCAGGCGATGTTGATCGACTGGTCGCTGCCGGATGGAGACGGCAAGGAGCGCAACAACGCCGCCGCGATCGACCTGATCACCACCATTCGCGCCCGCAACGAGTTCGTGCCGATCTTCCTGCTGACCGAGCGCGAGAAGGCGCGGTCGCTGACGATCGAACTGGTGCAGGCGATCGACGAGCTGGTCTGGCTGCTGGAGGACGCATCGACATTTGTCTGCGGCCGCGTCATGGCCGCGGTGGGCAAATACGTCGGTGGCCTGTTCGGCCCGCTGGTCAGCGCGCTCTACAACTTCAACCAGGTCCACGAGTACTCCTGGCATACCCCGGGCCACACCGGTGGCACCGCATTCCTCAAGCATCCGGCCGGGCGCGCGTTCCATGACTTCTACGGCGCCCATGTGTTCCAGACCGACCTGTCGATCAGCGTCGGCGAACTGGGCTCCCTGCTCGACCACACCGGGCCGATCGGCGCCAGCGAGAAGTACATCTCCACCGTGTTCGGTTCCGACCGCAGCTACACGGTGACCAACGGCTCCTCGACTTCCAACCGCATCATCTTCATGGCCTGCGTCCCGCGCGACAAGGTCGTGCTGTGCGACCGCAACTGCCACAAGTCGATCGAGCACGGCCTGACCATGACCGGCGGCGTTCCGCAGTACCTGGTGCCCTCGCGCAATCGCTACGGCCTGATCGGGCCGATCTACCCCGAGCGGCTGGCCAAGGCCTACCTGACCAAGGCCATTGCCTCCACGCCGATCAGCAAGGGGCTCAAGGACAAGCAGCCGGTGTTCGCGGTCGTCACCAACTCGACCTACGACGGCCTTTGCTACAGCGCCACGCGCGTGCTCGAGCAGCTTGGCGGCTGGGTCGATCGCGTCCATTTCGACGAGGCCTGGTTCGGTTACGCGCGCTTCAATCCGCTCTATGCCGGGCGCCTGGGCATGCACGGCAAGGCCGCCGACCACGACCGCAAGGGTCCGACAGTCTTCAGCACGCATTCCACGCACAAGCTGCTGGCGGCGTTCTCGCAGGCGTCCTACATCCACGTTCGCGACGGTCGCGATCCGATCCCGCATGCGCGTTTCAACGAGTCGTTCATGATGCACGGCTCGACTTCGCCGTTCTATCCGATCATCGCCTCCAACGAGATCGCCGCCTCGATGATGGACGGCGCCGGTGGCCTGGCGCTGACGCGCGAGAGCATCGATGAGGCGATCAGCTTCCGCCAGACCATCGGCCGCATCAACGCCGGCTTCGCCAAGAAGAAGGAATGGTTCTTCCGCACCTGGAACCCCGACAAGGTCAAGGTCGGCGGCAAGCGCGTGGCCTTCGAGGATGCGCCGCCGGAGGTGCTGGCGACCGATCCGTCGTGCTGGGTGCTGCACCCGGGCGATACCTGGCACGGATTCGACAAGCTCGAAGACGACTACTGCATGCTCGATCCGATCAAGGTTTCGGTGCTGACGCCGGGCATGGGCGACGATGGCGCCCTGCAGAAGCAGGGATTCCCGGCCTCGCTGCTGACCGCCTATCTGGACGCGCGCGGCATCGAGGTGGAGAAGACCAGCGACTTCGCCGTGCTGTTCCTGTTCTCTATCGGTATCACCAAGGCCAAGTGGAGCACGCTGCTGGCGGCGATGCTCGACTTCAAGCGCGACTACGACATCGACCAGTCGCTGAGCCGGGTGATGCCGAACCTCGTCAAGGATCATCCGGAGCGTTACGAAGGCATGGGCCTGCGCGCCCTGGGCGACCAGATGTTCGCCGAGCTGCGCAAGGGCGGGCAGACCGCGCATCTGCAGAAGGCCTATTCGAACCTGCCGGACATCAAGCTCTCACCAGCCGATGCCTACCAGGAACTGATCCTGGGAAAGGTCGAGCGGGTGCCGCTGCCCAAGCTTGCCGGCCGCACCGTGGCGACCAGCATCGTGCCGTATCCGCCGGGCATTCCGATGGTCATGCCAGGCGAGTCTGCCGGTGCCGCCAATGGGCCGCACATCGGATACCTCAAATCGCTGCAGGGATGGGACGCCGCATTCCCCGGCTTCGGGCACGACACGCACGGCGTGGAGGTCGAGGACGGCGAGTACTACGTTCAGTGCCTGACAACGGGCTGAGGCCACGTCCATGCATGGTGGCAACGGCAAGATGGGGTTGCTCGGCGCCTCCTCGCTGGTAGTGGCGAACATGGTCGGCACCGGGATCTTCCTGCTGCCGGCCAGCCTGGCCTCGATCGGCAGCATTTCGATCTTCGGCTGGATTGCGGCCGCAATCGGGGCCTCGGCTCTGGGACTGGTGTTCGCGCACCTGGGGATGGTCGACCCGAAGGCGGGTGGTCCGTACGCGTACGCGCGCGACCACCTGGGGCCGTTCGCGGCGTTCCAGACCAACCTGCTGTACTGGGTGGCCAATGTCATCGGCAACATCGCCATTGCGGTCTCGGTGACCGGCTACCTGGCCGTGTTCTTCCCGGTACTGGCCCACCCATGGCTCGCCTGCCTGTGCACCGCCGTGGTGATCTGGGTGTTCATCTGGCTCAACATGCGTGGCGCCAACGCGGTTGGCCACTTCACCGCGATCACCACCGTTGCCGGCATCCTGCCGATCGCGGTTATCGGTCTGCTGGGCTGGTTCTGGTTCCGTCCCGAGGTCTTCATGGCGGGCTGGAACCCCGGCGCGGTCCCGGCGCCGACGGCCATCACCCACAGTGCCTCCATCGCGTTGTGGGCGTTCCTGGGCGTGGAGAGTGCGGCGGTCTCGGCGGGCGTGATCGAGAACCCGAAGCGCAACGTGCCGCTGGCCACCATCATCGGCCTGGTGGTGTCGACGGTGATCTATGTCGTGTGCTGCACGGTGATCATGGGGTTGCTCAGCAACGAGCAGCTGAAGGCGTCCGGCGCTCCGTTCGCGGACGCGGCGCGGGTCATGCTGGGGCCGTGGGGCGCCATCGTCATTTCGCTGGCGGCAATCGCGAAGGCCGCCGGCGCGCTCACTGGCTGGATCCTGATCGTGGCGCAGTCGGCCCAGGCGGCGGCCGAGGACGGGATGTTTGCGCGCGTGTTCGCGATCAAGAATGCGCGTGGCATGCCGGCGCGCAACCTGATCATCACCGGTGTGCTGATGACCGCGCTGCTGGTGCTGACGGTGTCGCCGACGGTGGCGGACCAGTTCACCCGCATCACCAGCGCCACGGTCGTGCTCATGGTCATTCCGTACGTCTATTCGGTGGTGGCGATGTGGCGGCTCAACGCCACTCTGGATCTTCCGGCAGCACGACGGGGTCTGCTGGCCGTGGTCGGGCTGCTGGCCTGCGTGTACTGCGGTGGGGTGATCCTCGGCCAGTCCGCGGAGCTGGATCGAAATGCCTTCGTGGTGCTGGTGCTGACGATTCCGTTCTATGCGCTGGTGGGACGCAGCGCGGCGAGGGTGGGGGCCAAGTTGCCCTGAGCGCCTTGAGCCTCTCTCCCGCGTGCGGGAGAGAGGCTGGGGTCAGGGCGCGTGAACGTCAGGTCTGGAACGACTTGCCCGGGTTCGGCACGTGCGCCTCGTTCTCCATGCGGTAGAAGCGGTTGGCGGCGAAGAAGCCAAACAGCGTCCAGCCCAGGAAGATGCACAGGCCGCCCAGCACGATGGCCTCGGTGCCCGAACTGTAGAGGGCATAGAAGCTGTAGACCGTTGCGATCAGGGCGACGAAGTTGGTCAGCCTCGCCTTGTCCTTGGGAATGTTCGACACGTTCTGGATGGTGACGATGGCCGCCATCGACATCACGTACGGCACCAGGTTGGTGACGACCGCGAGGTTTACCACCTTGCCGAACGTCTCGCTCAGCTCGGGGCTGGCGGTCATCAACGCCAGCGCGGTCTGGACGGCCAGCAGCACCAGCATGCCGACGATGGGCGTGCCGATCTTGGTGACGCGGCTGAAGATCGGAACGAAGTAGCCGACGTCGGCCGAGCTCTTGAACACCTGGGCGACGGTGAACTGCCAGCCCAGCAGGGAACCGATGCAGGCGATGACCATCAGCGCGGTCACGGTCTGGCCAATGCCCGGGCTGAACATATGGGAGTAAGCAAGCCCGAACGGCGCGCTCGACTTTGCCAGCTCCGCGTTCGGGATGATGCCGGCGATGACGTTGGTCGACACGATGTAGACCACCGCCGCGCCAATGGTCGCCACCAGCACGGCGATCGGCACGTTCTTCTCGGGATTCTCGACCGCGTCTGCGTTGGCGCAGGCCGATTCCAGGCCGAGGAACGCCCACAGGGTGACCGAGATCGAACTGCCCACGGCGGCCCAGAAGCCCATGTCGTGGGGGTTCCATGCTGCCGACCAGGTGCTGGGGCTGAACCAGAACCAGCCGATCAGGCAGATGAGAACCACCGGCAGGATCACGCCCCACACCGTCACGGTACCGATCTTGCCGGTGATGCTGGCGCCGCCGAAATTGGCGAACGTGGTGATCCACAGCAGGACGATGGTCCAGAAGCAGGTCTGCATCGGGCTCAGCGTGGCGCCGAACAGCACGGTGGCATATCCCACGGCGGTGACGCCGATGGCGACGTTGCCGATCACCAGAGACAGGCCATAGGTGTAGTTCGCCATGTAGTTGCCGCCCTTGCCGAAGGCGTACTCGGCGTAGCCGCCCATGCCGCCTGGCTTCCTGCTCAGGAAGCCGCAGCGGGCGAACACGTAGGCGAGGGCAAGCGAGCCGCCGGCGGTGAACAGCCAGGAGAAGATCGTGATGGTGCCGATCTCCGCCAGTTTGCTTGGCAGCAGGATGATGCCAGAGCCCATCATGTTGACCAGCGTGATCACAGTCAGCTGGAACACATTCATCTTCTTGTGGGACTCGCTCATGACAGGCTCCGTGAAAGGGTTCGGAACTTCAGGCGTTGCAAGTCGTGCCTCTTGTGCATCCGCGGGAGCTGCGTCCGGGGCGGATCGTCGTGCGCTGGCGGCAGTGCGGATTCAAGAATGTTCGGTGCGCGGCGGAAATGAATGCGCGTGCCCAGGTCGGCGGGGCCGGTTACCGCCGACCGCACCGGCCGTACGCGGCGGCAAGGCCACTGGCGAGCAGTGAGTCCCCCGTTTAGGACAGCGATCGCCGCGAGGTTTTCATAGCGTTCGTAACGCTCGCGTGAAGTCTGGAGCCGCTTCATTCCGCCCGGACGAACGGTAATTATCACCGAGGCGAAACGCTCGCAAATGACGTGTTTCGGTGCGAGCATCTGCGGGCCGGACCAGGCGCGATAGAGCACGGGCACTCTGCGGCGGTCGCCGTCAACGACTCTGTTTCTTGGCAATGGTGTCAGCCGATGCCGCGCGATGCGCGATGGTCCGCTGGCTGCTGTCGACAAGCTCGCCGGAACACTGGAGAAGAGGACGCCGCGATGAGTATTCCCCTTGAACGCTTCTTCCGCATCCTGGTGGTGGGCGAGCACAGTGGCGTCGTCGCCCAGGTCATCGAGGACGAACTGCATTTCCCGGTGACGTCGATAGATTCCGAGCAGATCGCAACGGCGATCCGTGGCGGCGTCGACCTCGGCGCGATCATCTGCGCCCGCGCCGACACACAGGCGGTGGTCGACGCGCGTGAAGAGCGCGGCCTGCGCATGCCGATCTTCATGATCAGCGGTCGCGATGACGAAGCGCTCGCCGAGCCCTTCCTGAAGTCGCTCGACGGAGTCCTCATCGCCGACCTGGAAACGCGCGACTTCTACGAGAAGCGCCTGGTCGCATCCATCGAGCGCTATGCGGCGAGCCTGCGCACGCCGTTCTTCGGCGAGTTGATGAAGTACGACTACGACGCCAACCGCACTTGGGCGTGCCCGGGCCACCAGGGCGGGCAGATGTTCATGCGCCACCCGGTCGGCCGGCTGTTCTACGAGCACATGGGCGAGAATGTGTTCCGCGACGACATCTGCAACGCGATGGTCGCGCTGGGCGACCTGCTGATCCACGAAGGACCGGCGCTGGCGGCGCAGCAGGCTGCCGCCAGGGTGTTCCAGTCCGACCGGACCTACTTCGTGCTAAACGGCACGTCTTCGTCCAACAAGGTCGTCAACACGTCGCTGCTGCGCAGCAAGGACGTGGTGCTGTTCGATCGCAACAACCACAAGTCCAACCACCATGGCGCGCTGCTGATGGCCGGCGCGATTCCGGTCTACCTGGAAACCGACCGCAATGGCTTCGGCATGGTCGGACCGATCGACTGGTCGGCGTTCGACGAGACAGCGATCCGCGACAAGCTCAAGCATCATCCGCGACTGGCCGGCACCGATGTGTGGAAGCGCGAACGCCCGATCCGGGTCGCGATCATCGAACAGTGCACCTACGACGGCACCGTCTACAACGCCCGCAAGGTACTGGAGAAGATCGGCCACCTGTGCCAGTACATCCACTTCGACGAAGCCTGGGCCGGGTTTGGTGCGTTCCACCCACTGATGAAGGACCACTTCAGCATGGGCCTTGCACTGGATGGCGATTCACCGGGCATCATCGCCACGCAGTCGACGCACAAGCAGTTGGCCGGTTTCTCGCAGGCCTCGCAGATCCACGTGCGCGACGAGCACATCCGCGACAAGCCATTCCGCGTCAACCACAAGCGCTTCAACGAGATGTTCATGCTGCAGGCGTCGACGTCGCCGTTCTATCCGCTGTTCTCCAGCCTCGACGTCAATGCGCAGATGCACGCCGACAAGGCCGGGCAGGTCCTCTGGGACGACATGGTCAAGCTCGGCATCGAGGGCCGCAAGGCGGTGCGCAAGCGCTTCTCCGGCTTCATCGATCCGTTCGTGCCGGACAAGGTCGAGTACCAGGGCAAGTCCGTTGCGTGGGAGGACGTGCCGACCGCGGTGCTCGCGCGCGAGCAGGCCTACTGGCAACTGGCCCCCGGCGCGAGCTGGCACGGCTATCGCAACCTCGGCGAAGACGCGGCGATGGTCGATCCGACCAAGCTGATGCTGACCACGGCCGGGATAGACGTAGCCACGGGCAACTATGCCAAGAGCGGTGTGCCGGCCACGATCCTGGCCAACTTCCTGCGCGAGAACAACGTCATCCCGGAGAAGAACGATCTCTACAGCATCCTGTTCCTGATGACCCCGGCGGTGGGCGAGGGCAAGATGGCGATGCTGCTGGCCGCGCTTGAGCGTTTTCGCGACCACTACGAGGCGGACAGCCCGCTGGCCGCCGTCGTGCCCGGGCTCTACCAGCGCAACGAGGCGCGCTACCGGGACTACTCGCTGCGCCAGATCGCGCAGGAGATGCACGACTACTTCGTTGCCAGGAACATCAAGGAGCTGCAGCGGCTCAGCTTCCGCTACGAATCCTTCCCCGAACAGGCCATGCCCGCGCGGGAAGCGAACGAGGCGCTGGTCGGTGGCGAAGTGGACTTCGTGCCGATGAGCGAGGTCTCCGGCCGGGTCGCGGCCACGCTGGCGCTGATCTATCCGCCGGGCATCGGGATCATCATTCCCGGCGAACGCTACGACGCCAAAGCCCAGCCGATGATCGACTACTTCCTGGCGTTCGAAGAGAACTGCAACCGCTTCCCGGGCTTCTCCTATGAGGTCCAAGGGGTGTACCAGGTGCACGAGGAAGGGCGCATCCGCTTCTACACCTACGTCGTGCAGGAGTGAGGCAAGCCCGGATGCGCCCCGGCTTCATCCGGAATTTACGCGGCGTGGGATGAAGTCGCCGCGGTACCCCCGTCATCGTCAGCACCACTTCGAGAGGAATCGCCATGTCCATGACCAAGCCCTGGGTGCTGTACGTCACGACCGATCTTCCCGACCAGGGATCGGCCTACGCGCTCGCGCTGGCACGGCTTGGGCAGGCGGTCCAGGACCAGGGCATCGAAGTGTTGCGCGCGCACAGTTGCGAGGACGGGCTGATCATCGCCCGCGGTTCGGCGTCGTACTCGTGCGTGGCCATCGACTGGGACCTGGGTGAAACCGCAGGCATGAGCGAGAAGCCGGTGCTGGAGATCATTCGCGCGATACGCGAGAAGTCGCTGCGCATCCCGATCTTCCTGCTCAGCCGCGGCGTCACCACCCGAAACCTGCCAATGAGCGTGGTCCGCGAGGTGCGCGAGTACGTCAACCTGATCGGCGAGACACCGGAGTTCTTTGCCAAGCGCGTGCGCTTCGCCATCGACGACTACCACAGCGGCATGCTCCCGCCGTACTTCAAGGCGCTCAAGAAGCTGACCGAAGAAGGAACCTACCAGTGGGACGCGCCGGGCCACATGGGCGGCGCGGCCTACCTCAAGCATCCGGCGGGCGCAGAGTTCCACCGCTTCTTCGGCGAGAACATCATGCGTGCCGACATCGGCATCTCCAATGTCGAGCTGGGCTCGTGGCTCGACATCGAAGGGCCGCCGGCGGAGTCGCAACGCATGGCCGCGCGTGTGTTCGGCGCGGACTGGACGTTCTACGTGCTGGCGGGCTCGTCGGCGTCCAACCGCATCGTCGTGCAGGCGGCGGTCGGCAATGACGAGATGGTGGTAGTCGACCGCAACTGCCACAAATCGCTCAACCATGCGATGACGCTTGCCGGTTCGCGCCCGGTGTACTTCCAGCCCAGCCGCAACGGCTACGGCATGATCGGCCTGATTCCGCCCAAGCGCTTCTCCAAGGCGCACATTGCCAAGCTGGTCGCCGACTCGCCGCTGACGGCCGGTGCGAAGTCAAGCGCGCCGGTGCATGCGGTGGTCACCAACCCGACCTACGACGGCATGCTCTACAACGTCGACAAGGTCGCCGAGATGCTGGGCGAGAGCGTGCCGCGCGTGCACTTCGACGAGGCCTGGTACGCGTACGGAAAGTTCCATCCGTTGTTCAAGCACCGCTTCGCGATGGGCGTGCCGCGGGACATGAAGAACCGGCCGACGGTCTTCGCGGTGCAGTCGACGCACAAGATGCTGCCGGCGTTCTCGATGGCGTCCTACATCCACGTCAGCAACAGCGAGCGCGGCAAGATGGAGTGGGCCCCGATCAAGGAGGCCTTCATGATGCACGGCACGACATCGCCGTTCTATCCGCTGATTGCATCACTGGACATTGCCAGCGCGATGATGGACGAGCCCTCGGGCAGCGCGCTGCTGCGCGAGACCGTCAGCTACGCGGTCGAGTTCCGCAAGGCGGTGGCCTCGGTCAACAAGCGCTTCAAGGAGGAGGGCGAGTGGTTCTTCTCGTTGTTCCAGCCCGACCAGGTGCCGGTGGGCAAGAAGAAGGTCGACCTGGCGGACGCGGCAACCGACGTGCTGTGCAACGATCCCGCATGCTGGACGTTGCGCGCAGGCGAAAGCTGGCACGGCATCCCGGACGAGGTTGTCGCCGGCGACTTCTGCATGCTCGACCCGACCAAGGTCACCATCCTGTGCCCGGGTACTGATGCGAAGGGCAAGATCGCCAAGCGCGGCATCCCCGGCACGATCCTGTCGAAGTTCCTTGACGCGCGCCGGCAGGAGATCGCCCGCACCGGCGACTACACCGTGCTGGTGCTGTTCTCGGTCGGCACCACACAGGGCAAGTGGGGCACGCTGCTGGAAACGCTGATGGCGTTCAAGCGGCTGTACGATCGCAAGGCGCCGCTGGAAGAAGCATTGCCCGAGCTGGTCCACGCCTATCCCCAGCGCTACGGCGGCATGACGCTGCCGCGACTGTGCGACGAGATGCACGAGGTCATGACCGAACTCGACCTGCAGGCCATGGCCAATGCCGCCGGCGAGGTGATTTCCGAACAGGTGCTGACGCCTTCGGAGGCCTACCAGCAACTGATCCACGGCAAGACCGAGGAAGTGCGCGTGGCCGATCTGCCCGGGCGCGTGGCGGCATTGATGATCGTGCCGTATCCGCCGGGCATCCCGGTGCTGATGCCGGGCGAGCGGGTCGACCGCAAGGGCGGCACGATCGTGAAGTTCCTCATCGCAGTCGAAGCGTTCGGCAAGCGTTTCCCGGGATTCGGGCGCGAAGTGCAGAACGTTCACCCGGACGAGAATGGCGACATGTGGGCCAAGGTCACGCTCGAGGGCGCTGCCGGGAAGGCCGACAAGGCACCCAAGCCGGGCAAGAAGGCGGGGCGCAAGCACTAGATCGCCTGGGCGGGTCTGAGGGCGCCTGGGCACGACCGGATGGCGCCGCCCTTCGGGTGAGGGCGGCGCAGGCTGCGGCGTCAGTGTTGCGAGCAGGACTCGCGCACGGCGTCCGGCAGCGGCGCGGCGCGACCGTCGCCACGATCGATCCAGACCATCACCACGTTGCCGTCGCAATACAGCACGCTGTCATCGGCGGCATCGACGATGCGATGGCCGATGCTGACGCTGCTGTTGCCGAGGCGGTCGACGAACAGTTCGATCGCGACCTGCGCCGGCCATTCGATCGGGCGGCGGTAGTTGAGGTTGGCCGCGGCGACGACCGGGGCGACGTGCTCGTCCAGTCCTTGTCCCGGCACCGACAGCATCCAGTGCAGGCGGGCTTCCTCGAGGTAGCTCAGGTACTTGGAATTGTTGACGTGGTTGAACGCGTCCAGGTCGCGCCAGCGCACCGACATCGGCACGCGGATCAGCGCGACCGGCGCGGGCGCACCGGTGACGATCGGATCCGGCGCGACGGCAGCAGCGGCCTGGTTTTTCTCGCCGCTGGCCTTGGCGGTCTTCTTCGCGGCCGGCTTGCGCTTGCGTGCAGTCGTGCGGCCCGTCTTCGACGGGGCAGGGGTGTCGCTCATGCGGTGGTTTTCTTCTTGCTGGGCTTGCGGCCCGGGGCTTGCGGTTTCGCGCCAAGGAGCGGTGCGAGGAAGCGGCCGGTGTGGGAGTGGGTCAGGCTGGCGATGTGCTCCGGCGTGCCGGTGGCGAGGATGGTGCCGCCACGGTGGCCGCCTTCCGGGCCCAGGTCGATCACCCAGTCGGCAGTCTTGATCACGTCGAGGTTGTGCTCGATCACGACCACGGTGTTGCCGTCGTCGCGCAGGCGATGCAGCACCGCAAGCAGGTGCTCGATGTCGTGGAAGTGCAGGCCGGTGGTCGGTTCGTCGAGGATGTACAAGGTGCGGCCGGTATCGCGCCGCGACAGTTCCTTCGACAGCTTCACGCGCTGCGCCTCGCCACCGGACAACGTGGTCGCGCTCTGGCCGAGCTTGATGTAGCTCAGGCCGACGTCCATCAGCGTTTCAAGCTTTCGCGCGATCGCCGGGATCGCGTCGAACAGGCCCAGCGCATCCTCGACCGTCATCTCCAGCACGTCGTTGATGTTGTAGCCCTTGTAGAGGACTTCCAGCGTCTCGCGGTTGTAGCGCTTGCCGCCGCAGACGTCGCAGGGCACGTAGACGTCGGGCAGGAAGTGCATCTCGACCTTGATCAGGCCGTCGCCCTGGCACGCCTCGCAGCGACCGCCACGGACGTTGAAGCTGAAGCGTCCCGGCGAGTAGCCGCGCGCACGCGCCTCGGGCACCTGCGCGAACAGCTCGCGCAGCGGCGTGAACAGACCGGTGTAGGTCGCCGGGTTGCTGCGGGGCGTACGGCCGATCGGCGACTGGTCGATGTCGACGACCTTGTCCCACAGCTCGATGTTCTCGTACTCGCGGTGTGGCGCCGGCGTATGCGAGGCGCCGTTGAGTTCGTTGGCGGCGATCGCGAACAGGGTGTCGTTGATCAGCGTCGACTTGCCCGAACCCGACACGCCGGTGACGGCCGTGAACAGCCCGCTCGGCACCGCCAGGTCGACGTCCTTGAGGTTGTTGCCGGTGGCGCCGCGCAGGTGGAACGTGGTCTTGGGATCGGGCTTGTGGCGCTTGGTCGGGATCTCGATGCGCTTCTTGCCGCTGAGATACTGGCCGGTCAGCGAGCGCGGCGCCTTGAGCAGGTCGGCCAGCTGGCCCTGGGCGATCACTTCGCCGCCGTGCACGCCGGCACCGGGGCCGATGTCGACGACGTAGTCGGCAAGGCGGATCGCGTCTTCGTCATGCTCGACCACGATCACCGTGTTGCCCAGATCGCGCAGGCGGGTCAGCGTGCCCAGCAGGCGTTCGTTGTCGCGCTGGTGCAGGCCGATGGAGGGCTCGTCGAGCACGTACATCACGCCGACCAGGCCGGCGCCGATCTGCGAGGCCAGGCGGATGCGCTGGGCTTCACCGCCCGACAGCGAGTCGGCCTTGCGCTCCAGGGTGAGGTAGTCGAGACCCACGTCCACCAGGAAGCGCAGACGGTCGCTGATTTCCTTGACGATCTTGCCCGCGATCTCGCCGCGCCAGCCGGGCAGGTTGAGGCCCTTGAAGAACGACAGGGCCTCATCGACCGGCAGCACCACGATCTGCGGCAGCGGCCGGTCAGCTACGAAGACGTTGCGGGCGGCACGGTTGAGACGCGCGCCGCCGCAGTCGGTGCAGGCGCGCTCGCTGATGTACTTGGCCAGTTCCTCGCGCACGGCCGCCGACTCGGTCTCGCGGTAGCGACGCTCGAGGTTCGGGACAATGCCTTCGAAACGGTGCTTGCGCTGGCTGCGGCCGCCGCTCTCGGTGAGGTAGGTGAACGTCACCAGTTCCTCGCCGCTGCCGAACAGCACGGCCTGGCGCACCTTCTCGGGTAGCGACTGCCACACCGCGTCGGTATCGAACTTGTAGTGCTTGGCCAGCGACTGGATCAGCTGGAAGTAGTAGGCGTTGCGGCGGTCCCAGCCACGCACGGCGCCGGCCGAGAGCGACAGCTCCGGGTGCACGACCACGCGCGTGGGATCGAAGAACTGCGCCACGCCCAGGCCGTCGCAGGTCGGGCAGGCGCCGACCGGCGAGTTGAACGAGAACAGGCGCGGTTCGAGTTCGGGCAGCGAATAGTCGCAGACCGGGCAGCTGTACTTGGACGAGAACAGCAGCGGGGCGGCCTCGGCGTTGTCGAGCGACATCACCTGGGCCATGCCGTCGCCGAGCTTGAGCGCGGTCTCGAACGATTCGGCCAGGCGCTGCTTGATGTCTTCGCGCGGCTTGAAGCGGTCGATCACCGCTTCGATGGTGTGCTTGACGCGCAGCGCCAGCGGCGGCACGGCGTCGACCTCGTACAGTTCGCCGTCGACGCGGACGCGGACGTAGCCCTGGGCGCGCAGTTGTTCGAAGACCTGGGCATGCTCGCCCTTGCGCTCGCGAATGACCGGGGCCAGCAGCATGTAGCGCTGTTCGCGCCCTTCTTCGGTCTCGCCCAGGGCGATCACCTGGTCGACCATCTGGCTGACGGTCTGTGCTTCCAGGGGGTAGCCGTGGTCGGGGCAGCGCGGGGTGCCTACGCGGGCATAGAGCAGGCGCAGGTAGTCGTAGATCTCGGTGATCGTGCCGACGGTCGATCGCGGGTTGTGCGAGGTCGATTTCTGTTCGATCGAGATCGCCGGCGACAGGCCTTCGATGTGGTCGACATCGGGCTTTTCCATCACCGACAGGAACTGGCGTGCGTAGGCCGAGAGGGATTCGACGTAGCGGCGCTGGCCTTCGGCGTAGATGGTGTCGAAGGCGAGCGATGACTTGCCCGAGCCCGACAGGCCGGTAATCACGATCAGTTTGTCGCGCGGCAGGTCGAGATCGATATTCTTGAGATTGTGCGTCCGCGCGCCGCGGATGCGGATGTAGTCCAGCGCCATCGGTTGCCTGTCTGGGAAGAAGTCGCCGCCGCGCAATGCAGGGGCGAACAGGGGAGCGTATCGACTGGCGAAGATGGGGGCAATTAGTAGTTTTGGAAGGGGCGCAGGGTGGGGCTGGTGGGCGTAGTTCAGCCCTGGCCGGTGGCTGGGTGCGTGGGGCGCCGCCCGCCGGACGACGCTCCAGCAGTTCATTTCCCGTCTTCGTCCCCTATAACAAGCGGAAGCTCGCCTCGCTGTCAGCGGCCCCTGCCGGTTGGCCCCTGGTCTCGATCGCGGCGGGGCTGACGCCATTGACGATCAGTTGCACCTTGATCGCCTCGGCGCGCTGTTGCGACAGCGCCAGGTCCTCGCCGGCACCGGCCGGGCCGGTGATCTCGATCCGGCGCTCGCCAGCGCTGCCCTGGATGGCCCTGGCGGCCTGGCTGAGCGCTGCAAGGCTGTCTGCGCTGACCTGGGCGCTGCCGTCGATGAAGTGGATCGGGGTCTGGTTCAAGGCCTGGACGACCTCGCCGGCCGATGCGCCGGACTTCAGTGCGGCCAGTGCCTGTGCGGTGTCGTCCGGGGCGATGTCGCCCACGCCGCGGAACAGGCCGGTGAGTTCGTAGCCGGGGAACAGTTGCCGGGCGCGCGCCAGCAGGGTCGCGCGGTCGGGTTCGGACGCGTAGCCGCCGAGTTCGAGCCGCTTGCCGTCGAAGCCGATTGCGGCGCCGGGCATCGTGAATGCGGGCAGGAACTGCGGCAGTTGTGCCTGCCAGGGAGCCGGGCGGGCGCCTGCGTCGATGGCAAGGGCGCCGGATATGTGGCCCGGGCCGTACGCCTGGCCAAGCATGGCGACGATGGCCTTGCGGCTGGCGTCGCTGTCGACGGTGCCGTCGTAGCGCACCGTGCCGTTGTTGTTGACCAGGCTCAGGCGCGAATCGAACTGCGCGGGCGGAAGCGTCGCGGCGGTCGTGTGGGCCTGTGGCGCGGCCGGCGCTGCTGCTTGGCGGCTGCAGCCGCCGAGGGCGATCAGGGCCGTCATCGTCATCGTGGCGACAATCGCGACGTGCGATGGCGTGACGTGCGACCGCGCGGGGGAGTTCGATGCAGTCGTGCGGACTGGCTTCATGGGTGCTCCAGAGGGCATGTCGTGGTGAAAGGAAGGGCCCGGCGCACCGGGCCCTCCAAGGTGGTTCCACGCGTGTTGCTTGGCCGCTTACTTGTGCGAGGTGTAGTCGATCTCGACCGGGTCTGCGCACTCCTGCGTACCGTTGTTGCACAGCTTGTAGCTCATGGTGCCGCTGCCGATGATGCGGAACGTATCGGTGGCCGCGCCCTTGTTCTTCACGGTCTTGAGGATCGCGCCGTTGCGGTAGATGTCGATGTTCTTCTTGCCGAAGGTCCAGGTGAGGTCAACGCGGGTGCGATGGTTGTTGAGCGCGGTGGCCTCGGCCTCGACCGAACGCGGCCAGTTGGCGTCGGTGAAGCTCGGATACAGCGACACGCCGGTGGCGGCACTGAAGCCACGGATCGTCACGTACCACTTGCCGCCCTGCGGTGCCGGGAAGAAGCAGTTCTCGTTGTTGCCGAAGCTGAACGGTCGGCAGTCGTACGAGGTCAGTGTCGGTTCGCTTCCACGCTTGACGTAGATGTCGGCATCGCCGGTGCCGCCGTACATGGCGAACAGCAGGTTGGATGCGCCGTTGGGGACCAGCAGCTCGTAGCGGATCGCGCCGTTGGCGCCGACGCTGATGCCGGTGACGGTAACCCCGTTCTTCAGCGGGATCGCCGGCGGCGGCGGCGGCGGCGGCGGGACGTCCGGCGGCAAGGCTTCGGTGCCCGCCGCGACCGCGACCGCGTAGCGCGCATCGATGATGCCCGCGCCGCAGTAGAGGCTATAGCTGCAGCCGCCCGGGAATCCGCCGGAGGCATAGGCGGTGTTCTCGAGGATCTTCTTGATCTGCGCCGGTGTCTTCGGCGTTGGCGCCGCGGCCTGCATCAGGGCGATCGTGCCCGACACGTGCGGTGCCGACATCGAGGTGCCCGCATACCAGGCATAGCCTTCGCCTTCCTGCTCCTTGAGGCCCAGGTTGAGCGTCGACAGGATGTTGTCGGCGGCCGGCGCTTCGCCCGAACCACCCGGCGCCGCCACGTCGACGACATTGCCGTAGTTGGAGAAGCCGGAGATCTCGCCGGTGGGACCCACGGAGGCCACGGTGATCACGTCGTTGCAGCTGGCCGGGGAGTAGTTGGCCGCGTCATCGGACGAGTTGCCGGCCGATACCACCACGGTTGTGCCGCGGCCGACGGCTGCGGTGTAGGCCGCCTGTTCGGCGACCGAGCAGGCGCCACCGCCACCCAGGCTGAGGTTGATCACTTCGGCCGGAGTGGCATTGGCCGGAACGCCCGCCACCGTGCCACCGGAGGCCCAGGTCACCGCATCGATGATGTCGGACTCGTAGCCGCCGCACTTGCCGAGCACGCGGACCGGTTGCACCTTGGCGCCGAAGGCGACACCGGCCACGCCGGCGTTGTTGTTGGTCGCCGCGGCAACCGTGCCGGATACGTGCGTGCCGTGCCAGCTGCTGTCCTCGGGGATCCCGAAGATGTTGCACTCGCCGTCGTGCCAGTCGCCCGGATCGTTCGGGTCGGCATCGCGGCCATCGCCGTCGACGCTGACTTCCGGGTCGATGATGAAGTCGTAGCCGGGGACGGTTTGTCCGGCCAGTTCCGAATGCGGCGTGATGCCGGTATCGAGCACGGCCACGACCACGCCGCTGCCGGTGCTGATGTCCCATGCCGGCTCGACATTGATGCCGCCCGGTCCGTTCTTGTAATGCCACTGCTGCGCATAAAGCGGATCGTTTGGAACCATCAGCGGCTTGCGCAGGCGATCGGGCTCGACCGCGAGCACGTTGGGATCCTTCAGCAGTTCGACCATCAGCTGCTTGGTTGCGGCGAGGTCGAGCTTGCGATCGGTGCGGATCAGCGAGCTGCCGGTGGCCAGCGTGCGCATCGGCGCGATGCCCACGCCCAGCGTCTTGGCTGCCGTCGCCAGCTGCGTCGCCAGTTGCGTGCCGCTGGCAGCGGCGCTGAGCTTCTTCGCATCCGATCTGTAGGTGATGATGAAGCGGTCGTATTGCGCGGGCTGTTTCTTCGCCGCCTTCGCCGCTTGCTTGGTGAGTGTGGAGACCTTGGACGTGCTGACGTTTGGCAACTTTCCGCCGGAGTTGGCGACAGGTGCAACGATGAACGCCGTGGCGATGGCCAGCGCGGTCCACTTCAGGGAACGAGTCTTGCGAGTCATGACAACATCCTTTGTTGGCTGCTCAGGATTTTCCCGTCGCCTCCCCTTGGCTCCGGGTACGTGTCGGCTACATCGGAGCAGTGCCGTGTCGCCCGACGGGGTGCGTGCCAGACACGCGTGCGCTGCGTGGCAGCCGCGTGCGGGCACTTGCGATCAGTGCGCAGGAGGGGGAGGGGGTTGCGAGCACATCGATTGCTGCGCCGTCGGTGATGGACGGACCGGATCCTTCCAGTGACATGCCGGGGCCCCAGGTTCTGGTAGTTCAGATTGAACTCGCGGTCGATCCCGTACGCCGCGTTGAAGGCGCGCAGCCGAATGGGATCACTCGTGCGTGATTGCAGCCCCCTGTAGCTGCTCACAACGTGAACGTATTCCAAACCATCGGATAAGTGCAAGCGTTTGCGTAGTAAAAATGCGTGCACGTGGGCACGAAGAACGCGCGCGATCATCTTCGTCAATCATGAATGCGCAATTGCGCAGATGCAGTCGCGCTGATGTCGCGTGACGTGATGATCACTTCACAACACTGAACTCGATTCGTCGATTGCGTGCGCGCCCTTCATCGCTGGCGTTGTCGGCGATCGGCCGGTCCTGGCCGTGGCCGATGCTGGTCAAGATCGTGGGGTCGACGCCGCGCTCGATCAGTCGCTGCTTCACCGCATCGGCGCGGTCCTGCGAGAGTTTCAGGTTTGCCGCGGCGTTGCCGCTGTTGTCGGTATGGCCACCGATCTCGATGCGTGTCCCGGCAGGCGCCGACGCGATCGCCTGGGCCGCTTTTGCCAGGATCGCATCGCTGTGCGCGGAAATGCGCGCACTGTCGGAATCGAATTCCACCACCATCAGGTTCAACGCGTGCACCAGGTCGTCGGCGCTGAACTTGCGTGAGATCAGCAGGTCGAGCGCCTGGGTGGCCGCATCGACGCCCTGGCTGCGCGGTGGCAGGGAAGCATCGGTGGCCGCGGTGCGTTCGCCATGGCATCCGCGTGGCAACAGCACCGCGACGATGATCACCAGGCCGATCAACAGCCATGGCAACCAGCGATGCGCGCCGGAGCGATGGACGGCCGGAGCGATCACCTGCGGTTCGGCGCGCGTCGGCGTGACTGCTTCGGCGGTGACGGCGCCGGCCATCGGTGCGGCCGCCCACTGGCCGAACTCATCCAGTCCAACGCCAACGCCGCCGAACCAGTGCTGCAGCTTCTGCGAAAGCGGGCTGGCCGCGATCGGCAGGTCGCCGTGCTCGCTCAGCTCGTCGATGGCGTCAGGCAGCATCGCCGCCGATGCGCTGCTTACGGTCGCCGCCGGAAGCCCCAGGCGCTGACCGAATCCGTTCAGGGTTTCGGCGCCCAGGACGGCCTCGAGCTGGGCGGGGGTGATGGGCAGGTTGGGGCCCGGGCCCAGCCAGGAGTCGACCAGGCCGTCCAGGCTCTGGTCCCTGAACGCCTGGATGAACCCCGTGGGGCCGCCGTGCCTGGGATTGAAAACCTGGGCCACCAGCAGGCCCATCAAGCGCTTGGCCTGCTCTGGCTGCAGCCCGAAACGGCCTACCACCTGTTCGAGGATCTGGCTGAACATGGCGATTCCCTCCTGCGCGAGCGCCCCGGAAGGGGGCTGGGGACGCTCCAGACCCCGGCGTCGGGAGTACATCACGGGCGGCGTTAAGCCGGTGGCAGGCGGCGCCCGCCTCCGGGCCCCCGGGAGTGGCCCAGGACTTGCCGTAACCCGCTGAAAGCCCTAGAATTCCGCTTCTGTTCGCCCGAGTGTGGGTGCGACAGCGACCAAAATAACTACAGAGGAATCTGGTCATGTACGCAGTAGTAGTCACCGGCGGTAAGCAGTACCGCGTCATGCAGGGCGAAACCCTGCGCGTCGAACTGCTCGATGCCGAAGTTGGAAGCGAGATCAAGCTCGACAACGTCCTGATGCTGGGCGGCAGCGACGGCGTGAAGATTGGCGACGCCCTCAAGGGTGCCACCGTCTCCGCCAAGATCGTCGGCCATGGCCGCGCCGACAAGGTGCGCATCGTGAAGTTCCGTCGCCGCAAGCATCACCGCAAGCAGATGGGTCACCGTCAGCATTACACCGAAATCGAAATCACCGGCATCGCCGGTTAATCAGGAGAAGCAGCCATGGCACACAAAAAGGGCGTAGGTTCCACCCGTAACGGCCGCGACTCCAACCCGAAGTACCTCGGCGTGAAGATGTACGGCGGCCAGGCCATCGAGGCCGGCAACATCATCATCCGCCAGCGCGGCACCCAGTTCCATCCGGGTTCCGGCGTCGGCCTCGGCCGCGATCACACCCTGTTCGCGCTCGTCGATGGCAAGGTCGAGTTCTCGACCAAGGGCCCGAAGAAGCGTCGCACCGTCAGCGTCGTCTCCGCGTAATCGGAATCGAAGCTGCAGCGAGGGGCCCCGCTTCGGCGGGGCTTTTCGTTTGTGATTCACACCGAGGCGATGGATTCGCATCCGTTCACCCGTTCTACTACTGAAGTAATTCAACGCTCCCATGAAACTCGTCGACGAAGCCGAAATCCAGGTCAGCGCAGGCAACGGCGGCAATGGCTGCGTTGGCTTCCGCCGTGAGAAGTTCATTCCGCTCGGTGGCCCCGACGGTGGCGACGGCGGCGATGGCGGCAGCGTCTGGCTGGTGGCGGACGAAAACCTCAACACCCTGGTCGACTTCCGCCATCAGCGCCAGTTCCGCGCCAAGCGCGGCGAGAACGGCATGGGCCGGCAGATGTACGGCAAGGCCGGCGAGGACCTGATCATCACCGTGCCGGTCGGCACCGTGATCACCAACGTCGGCACCGATGAAGTCATCGGTGACCTGACCCGGCACGGCGATCGCCTGCTTGTCGCCATGGGCGGCAAGGGCGGCCTGGGCAACATGCATTTCAAGAGCTCGGTCAACCGCTCGCCGCGCAAGGCGCTGCCGGGTTTGCCGGGCGAGGAGCGCGAGCTCAAGCTGGAACTGAAGCTGCTCGCCGACGTTGGCCTGCTTGGTTTCCCCAATGCCGGCAAGAGCACGCTGATCCGCGCGGTGTCGGCAGCGACGCCTAAGGTGGCGGACTATCCGTTCACCACGCTCTATCCGAACCTCGGTGTCGTCAGCGTCGAAGCGCATCGCAGCTTCGTCATCGCCGACATCCCGGGCCTGATCGAAGGCGCGGCCGACGGTGCCGGCCTGGGCGCGCAGTTCCTGCGCCATCTGCAGCGCACGCGTTTGCTGCTGCACCTGGTCGACATGGCGCCGATGTCATTCGATGAAGGCGACGACAGCGAACTGATGAGCCCGGCCGAGCAGGTGCGCGCGATCGAACGCGAGCTGGCCAAGCACGACCCCGAGCTGCTCGACAAACCGCGCTGGCTGGTGCTCAACAAGGCCGACCTGCTGCTGGAAGAAGAACAGCAGGCCGTCGCCAGGGGGATCATCGAAGAACTGGGCTGGAAGGATCGCTGGTACATGGTCTCGGCGATCGGCCGCGAGGGCACCTTCCCGATCATGAAGGACGTGATGGCCTTCTTCGACCGCCAGCGCGACGAAGCGCTGGAGGCGGCGCAGGCGGCAGGCCCGCATGCTCCGTAAGCCTGTTCCGCAGGCAACAAAAAACCCGGCATCGGCCGGGTTTTTGTTTTGCGCTGCCGGCGGTAAGGCCGGGCAGTGCGGCGAACTTGGCATTGACCACAACCGCTGCGCCGGCGATGCCGGCGCGTCAGTTGTATCAGGCAGCCTTGAGCGCCTTGATGCGAGCGTTCAGGCGAGCCTTGTGACGGGCAGCCTTGTTCTTGTGGATGAGACCACGCGAGCTGAAGCGATCGAGGATCGGCTGCGCGACTGCGAAGGCGGTCTCGGCGCCGGCGGCGTCGTTCTCGCCCAGGGCCTTGAGCACCTTCTTCACAGCGGTACGCAGCATCGAACGCTGGCTGGCGTTGCGGGCATTGCGGACGACGGTCTGCTTGGCGCGCTTTTTGGCGGACTTGATGTTTGCCACGGCGAATTCCTGGAAACTGGTAAGAGAAAAATGAGATTGCGGAAAATCAGACCGGAAAGTATGGAGTATTCAGTGGCTTGCGTCAACAGCAGGGGGAAGGGCCGATGAGTGGGGGCCTGTTGCGCTCTACAACCGTTTTCAGCGCGATGACGTTCATCTCGCGGCTCTCGGGGCTGGTGCGGGACCAGATCTACGCGGCAGTGTTCGGGGCCAGTCCGGCCATGGACGCCTTCGTGGTGGCCTTCCGGATCCCCAACTTCATGCGCCGGCTCTCGGCCGAGGGCTCGTTCTCGATGGCCTTCGTGCCGGTCCTGGCCGAGTACAAGGCCAAGCACGACGAGGCCGCGGTCAAGGAGCTGATCGACCGGGTCGCCGGCACCCTGACCGCGGCCCTGCTGGTGATCACGGCCCTGGCGGTGATCTTCGCGCCAATGGTGATGCGCCTGTTCGCGCCCGGCTTCGAGCCCGGCAGCGCGCAGAGCGAGCTGGCCGAACTGATGCTGCGGATCACCTTCCCGTATGCCTTGTTCATCTCGCTGGCATCGTTCGTCGGCGGCATCCTCAACAGCTACCAGCGCTTCGCCATCCCGGCGCTGTCGCCGGTGCTGCTGAACATCTCGATGATCCTGGCCGCGCTGTGCCTGGCGCCGCAGCTCAAGGCGTGGGGCTACGAGCCGGTGCTGGCACTGGCCTGGGGCGTGTTCGCCGCGGGCGTGGCGCAGCTGGTGTTCCAGTTGCCGTCGCTGGCGCGGATCGGGCTGTTGCCGCGACCGCGCTGGGGCGGGGACCATGGTGGCGTGCGCAAGATCATGAAGCTGATGGTGCCGACCCTGTTCGGTTCCTCGGTGGCGCAGGTGAACCTGCTGCTCAACACCGTCATGGCCTCGTTCCTGATCAGCGGCAGCGTGACCTGGCTGTACTACACCGACCGCCTGCTGGAGTTCCCGCTGGGCATGTTCGGCGTCGCGATCGGTACGGTGATCCTGCCGCACCTGTCGGCGCGCCATGCCGACACCGACCCGAAGGGCTTCTCGCGCGGCCTGGACTGGGGTTTCCGACTTTGCATGATGATCGGCGTGCCGGCCTGTATCGGCCTGGTGCTGTGCGCCAAGCCGCTGATCGCCGCGCTGTTCCAGCACGGTCACTTCAGCGCCGAGGACACGCGGATGGCGCAGCTGAGCCTGATCGCGCAGTCCACCGCGGTGCCCGCGTTCCTGCTGGTGAAGGTGCTGGCGCCGGGCTTCTATTCGCGCCAGGACACCAGGACGCCGGTGAAATCGGCGGTGGTGTCGGTGGCGGTGAACGTGCTGATGACCGTCGCGCTGATGACCGGGCTGCTGTTCCTGACCGATGCCGGCACCGCGGCGCGGGCGCAGTCGACCGGGCTGCTCGATGCCCTGGGCCGCATCCCCGGCGCACATGCGCTGCTGGCACTGGCGATCGCGATTGCCGGCTGGACCAACGCCCTGCAGCTGTGGTGGTACCTCAGCCGCGCCAAGGTGTACGAGATGCAGCCGGGCTGGCGTCGTTTCCTGCGCCAGATTGCGGTGGCCAGCGTCGCGATGACAGCCGTGCTGCTGGCCATCCTGTGGGCTTGGCAAGGCTGGTCCGAATGGCCCTGGTGGGAGCGGGTGTGGAAGCTGGGCGTGCTGGTCGGCGCCGGTGGCATCTCCTACGGCGCTGTGCTGTGGCTGCAGGGCATTCGTCCGCGCGACCTGCGCGGGCATTGAGGGCAATGAAAATCCCTTGCCCCGGCTATACTTAATGGCAATGAGCAGGCTTTTTCGTGACGTCGAGGGCGGGCCCCGGTGCCCGCACGGCAGTGTGGTCTGCATCGGCGCATTCGACGGCCTGCACCTCGGGCATCAGGCGCTGGTGCGCCACACGGTCGCCCGTGCCCGCGCGCTGGGCGTGGAAGCGGTGGTGCTCAGCTTCGAGCCGCTGCCGCGCGAGTTCTTCGCCCCGGCCGCACCGCCGCCGCGGCTGCTGCTGACCCACGCGAAGGCCGAACGCCTGTTCGGCCTGGGCGCAGACCAGCTTGGCCTGCTGCGCTTCGATCGCCGCTTCAGCAGCATGTCGGCCGAGGACTTCGTCCGCACCGTGCTGCTGGGCCGTCTTTGCGCACGCGAAGTCTGGGTCGGGCCGGAGTTCCGGTTCGGCAAGGGCCGCGGTGGCGACATCGCGCTGCTGCAGCGGATGGGCGCCGCGCATGGTTTCAGCGCCGGCGAGATCGAGCCGTTCCTGCTCGATGGCGAGCGCGTCTCGAGCACGAAGATCCGCGAGGCGCTGCTCGGCGGCGACTTCGACACGGCCGCGGAATTTCTCGGTCGGCCCTATGCGATCGACGGCCATGTCGTTCCCGGCAAGCGCCTCGGGCGCACGCTCGGCTTTCCTACTGCCAACCTGCGTTTCGCCGGCAAGACGCCCGCGCTGTCGGGCATCTACGCGACCTGGGTGCATGGCGTGGGCGACAAGCCCCACGCCTCCGTGTCGAGCCTGGGCACGCGACCGACCGTGGCCGGCGTGGAGCCGCTGCTGGAAGCGCACTTGTTCGATTTCAACGGCGACCTCTACGGTCGTCGTATCGAAGTGGAGTTCGTCGCCAAGTTGCGCGACGAGCTGAAGTTTTCCGATCTGCCGGCATTGACCGCGCAGATGCATCGCGACGCCGAACAGGCGCGCGCCATCCTTTCGCAAGAAGTTTTCGCCTGAGCGCACGCTGTGACCAATAACGAAACCAACCAGTACAAAGCCACCCTGCATCTTCCGGCGACGGACTTCCCGATGCGCGGCGACCTGCCCAAGCGCGAGCCGGAAACCCTGGCGCGCTGGGAAGGCGAGGGCCTGTACCAGCGAATCCGCGAGAAGGTCGGCAAGCGCGAGCGCAGCTTCGTACTGCACGACGGCCCGCCGTACGCCAACGGCGCGATCCACCTCGGTCACGCCGTCAACAAGGTGCTCAAGGACGTAGTGGTGAAGTCCAAGCTGCTCGCCGGCTTCGATGCGCCGTACGTGCCCGGCTGGGACTGCCATGGCCTGCCGATCGAACACCAGGTCGAGAAGAAGTTCGGCAAGGTCGGCGACAAGATCGACGCGAGCGAGTTCCGGCAGAAGTGCCGCGAGTACGCCGCCGAGCAGATCGACCTGCAGCGCACCGACTTCAAGCGCCTGGGCGTGCTCGGCGACTGGGAAAACCCGTACCGGACGATGGATTTCCGCTACGAGGCCGACATCATCCGTTCGCTGGCGAAGATCGTCGAGCGCGGTCACCTTGTGCGCGGCGCGAAGCCGGTGCACTGGTGCTTCGATTGCGGTTCGGCGCTGGCCGAGGCGGAAATCGAATACGCCGACAAGCAATCGTGGGCCATCGACGTCGCCTACGACGCGATTGATCCCAACAAACTGGCGGCGCTGTTCGGCGCCACCGTTGATGACGGCGTGCGCGTGGCGATGCCGATCTGGACCACCACGCCGTGGACGTTGCCGGCCAGCTTGGCGGTGAGTGTCGGGCCCGACCTCGAATACGTGCTGGTCGAAGGCCCGCGCATGGCCGACGGCGGTCGCCGCCTGCTGGTGATCGCCGAAGCGCTGGCCGGCAAGGCGTTGTCGCGCTACGGCATCGAGGAAGTGCAGGTGCTCGGTCGCGCGCTCGGCAACGACCTCGACAGCCAGCTGCTGCAGCATCCGTTCTATGCCGATCGCCAGATCCCGGTGCTGGTCGGCGACCACGTTTCGGCCGAAGACGGCACCGGCATCGTCCATACCGCCCCGGGCCACGGCCAGGAAGACTATGCGGTCGGCCTCAAGTACGGCCTGATGGATCGCTACAGCGCCGGCCAGATCAATCCGGTCGACGGCCGCGGCCTTTACCTGCCGTCCACACCGCCGGCGGACGGCACGACGCTGGCCGGCCTGCATATCTGGAAGGCCGAGCAGCCGATCCTCGACGTGATTGGCGCCAGCGGCCACCTGCTGTTCGCCCACCGCATCACCCACAGCTACCCGCATTGCTGGCGCCACAAGACGCCGGTGGTGTTCCGCGCCACGCCGCAATGGTTCATCTCGATGGAGCAGGCCGGCCTGCGCCGCGACAGCCTGGCCGAGATCGGCAAGGTCGGCTGGGTGCCGGAGTGGGGCGAGGCGCGCATCTACAACATGATCGAAGGCCGTCCGGACTGGACGATCTCGCGCCAGCGCTACTGGGGCGTGCCGATCGCGCTGTTCTTCAATCGCGAGACCGGTGAGCCGCATCCGCGTTCGCCCGAACTCATGCGCAAGGTGGCCGAGCGCGTCGAGCTCGAAGGCGCCGATGCCTGGTACGCGATGACCGCCGAGGAACTGCTCGGAGCCGAGGCCGCGGACTACGAGAAGGTCACCGACATCCTCGACGTCTGGTTCGACTCCGGCGTCAGCCACGAGTGCGTGCTCGCGCAGCGTCCGCAGGACGGCCTGCGCAAGCCCGCGGATCTCTATCTGGAAGGCTCGGACCAGCACCGCGGCTGGTTCCACAGCTCGCTGCTGACCGGCGTGGCGATGGACGGCGTCGCCCCGTACCGTCAGGTGCTCACGCACGGCTTCACCGTGGATGCGCAGGGCAAGAAGATGTCCAAGTCGCTGCAGAACACGCTGGCGCCGCAGAAGGTCATCGACCAGATGGGCGCCGACGTGCTGCGCATGTGGATCGCCTCGACCGACTACCGCAACGAGATGTCGGTCTCCGACGACATCCTCAAGCGCAATGCGGACGTCTACCGCCGCATCCGCAACACCGCGCGCTTCCTGCTGGCCAACCTCAGCGGCTTCGACCCGGCCGTGCACCTGCGTCCGCTCGGCGACATGGTCGCGCTCGACCGCTGGATCGTGCACCGCGCCGCCGAACTGCAGGACCGCATCGCCAGCGCCTACGAGCGCTACGACTTCGCCGAGATCGTGCAGGCGCTGTCTAACTTCTGCAGTGTCGACCTGGGTTCGCTGTACCTCGACGTGACCAAGGACCGCCTCTACACGATGCCGGAAGACTCGCGCGGCCGCCGTTCGGCGCAGAGCGCGATGTACCGCATCGCCGAGGGCTTCGTGCGCTGGATCGCGCCGATCCTGGCCTTCACCGCCGACGAGATGTGGCGCCACCTGCCGGCGGTCACCGACAAGGGCCCGCGCGAAGGCAACGTGCTGTTCACCACCTGGTACGACGGGCTGGCCGTACTCGGCGAGGATTCGGTGCTGTCGGTGCAGGACTTCGATCGCCTGCTGGCGCTGCGCGAAGAGGTCAGCAAGACCCTGGAGCCGATGCGCGCCGCCGGTGAGATCGGCGCCGCTCTGGAAGCCGAGATCGCCCTGCGTGCCGGCGTCGCCGACCAGAACTGGCTGGCGCAGTTCAGCGACGAGCTGCGCTTCCTGTTCATCAGCGGCGACGTCGAAGTAGTCGCCGATGACGGCATCAAGGACATCGCCGTGCTCGCCACGCCAACGACGAAAACCAAGTGCGTGCGCTGCTGGCAGTACCGCGCCGACATCGGCAGCGACACCGCCCATCCGGAGCTGTGCGGCCGCTGCGTGGTCAACCTCAGCGGCGCCGGCGAACACCGGGAGTGGTTCTGATGACGCCGGTTCGCCCGAATGCGCTGCCGTGGCTGGTGCTGTCGGTGCTGGTCATCGTCCTCGACCAGCTGACCAAATGGTGGGTGCTGACCTCGCTGCCCGAGTACACCGCGATCCCGGTGATCGATGGCTTCTGGAACTGGTACCGCACCTACAACACCGGCGCGGCATTCAGCTTCCTGAGCGATGCCGGCGGCTGGCAGAAATACGTGTTCGTGGTGCTGGCGGTGGCGATCAGCGGCCTGCTCGGCGCATGGCTGGCGCGGACCCCGCGCAGCGACTGGAAGAGCGCCCTGCCGTACTCGCTGGTGATCGGTGGCGCCCTGGGCAATGTCATCGACCGGCTGCTGCATGGCCATGTCGTCGACTTCATCCAGTGGCACTGGCAGGACCACTATTGGCCGGCGTTCAACATCGCCGATTCGGCCATCGTGGCCGGAGCGGTCGGCATCGCCCTGTTCGGCCTGCTGGCGGGCAACAAGCCGCAGCCGGCCACGAAGTAGCCCGGCAACGGCGGAGTACAATGGCGCCATGGACGTCCTGCTAGCCAATCCCCGCGGTTTCTGCGCCGGTGTCGATCGCGCGATCGAGATCGTCAAGCGCGCGATTGAAACGCTCGGTGCGCCGATCTACGTGCGCCATGAAGTGGTGCACAACCGGTTCGTGGTCGATGACCTCAAGCACCGTGGCGCGATCTTCGTCGAGGAACTCGACGAAGTGCCCGATGGCGCAACCGTGATCTTCAGCGCCCACGGCGTATCCAAGGCCGTGCGCGAGGAAGCGCAGCGACGCGACCTCAAAGTGTTCGACGCGACCTGTCCGCTGGTGACCAAGGTCCACCTTGAAGTGGCCCGCCACTGCCGCGCCGGCCGCGACGTGGTGCTGATCGGCCACGAGGGCCACCCGGAAGTCGAAGGCACCATGGGCCAGTGGAAGCGCGAGGCCGGCTCGGGAAAAATCTATCTCGTCGAGGACAGCGACGACGTCGCCGCCCTGCAGATCGACCAGCCGCTCAATGTCGCCTACACCACCCAGACCACGCTGTCGGTGGACGACACCCGCAGCGTGATCGAAGCGCTGCGGGCCAAGTTTCCGGCGATGCAGGGCCCCAAGAACGACGACATCTGCTACGCCACCCAGAACCGCCAGGACGCGGTGCGCGAGCTGGCTGCCAAGTGCGACCTGGTGCTGGTGGTGGGCTCGATCAACAGCTCTAACTCGAACCGCCTGCGCGAGCTGGCTGAACGCGAAGGTGTCGCGGCCTACCTGATCGACGGCGCGATCGAGATCAACCCGTCCTGGGTCGAGGGTCGCAAGCGCATTGGCGTGACCGCCGGTGCCTCGGCGCCGGAAGTGCTGGTGCGGGGCGTCATCGAGCGCCTGCGCGAGCTGGGCGCCCTCCACGTCAGCGAGCTCGACGGCGAGCCCGAGGACATGGTCTTCGCGTTGCCGAAGGAACTGCGGCTGCAACTGGTCGACTGATCAGGTCGATTGACCGGAAACCCGCGCAACGCCTAGAATTACCGCCTCGCGGAGACATCCGCTGCCGACCCGCCAGGGCCCGGCCGATAGACCCGCCGGAATAGCTCAGTTGGTAGAGCGGCGCATTCGTAATGCGTAGGTCGTAGGTTCGATTCCTATTTCCGGCACCAATGAAATCAAGGGCTTGCAGCGGTTTACGCCCTGCAGGCCTTTTTCATTCCGGCTTCGGGTCCCAGCGGGGTCCCAGAATGGGCGCTGACGGCAAACCACATGCTACGGCGCCTGCGATCTCATCTGTGGCATGAAGGCCTACGCCTTGGCCTCCACCAGGCCGCCAAGCGCACTGGACTACTCGGCCATGCACCGACGGAGGCGGGTCGCCACAACCATAGAGCGATTCGGAGCACAGTCTGATATCCGCCTTCGGCCAGGGAAGGCATTGCGGGTCCGCCCCGGGTAGGGAAAGACCGCGACATTGTCTCTCGCCACCGTGCTCGAGATTCGGCATCCTACGGTTGGCTGCGAATACTGCCAAAAGGGGAAACATGACCAGCGATACGATCTCTCCGAACAACATCGGAGAGCTGCAGAACAGCGCGCCGATGGTCAAGCTCCTTCGCGCCCGTCGACGAGTCTATGCCCTCGTGAAGCGTCTCCAGCAGACATATTTTCTAATCACGCTGGCGCTGCCAATTGTTTCGCTCGTGGTTGTCTTCAACTTCGACGAGGCTAAGCCGGGATTGAGCCTCGCTGCCCTAATAATTGGCGCTCTAGACGCTATGTTCTTCGACGCTTGGCGAAAGCGGAAGATCAAGATGGCCGCCCGACTGCAAGAAGAGTTTGATTGTTGCGTCCTCGACATGTCGTGGAACAGTTTCACCGCTGGGTCGCAAGTTTCGCCGGAGGATGTCGACGAGTACGGCCGGAATCCCTTGAAACCTGACGCCGAAAAGCAACTCCAGGACTGGTATCCCTCGGATGCATGCAAGCTCCCGCTCCACCTGGCTCGCTTGGTGTGTCAGCGCACCAACCTTTGGTACGACTCCAAGCTGCGTAAAACGTATCGCTCCTGTCTTTGGGTTATCACGGCGATCTATTTTGTGGCGCTGCTCATATTTGGACTAGATCTGACGCTTGGCGATTTCATCTTGGTTGTCCTTGTGCCTTTCGGCCCATTCTTCACTTGGGTTGTCCGAGAGCACCACCGGCAGACAGACACGATCACACTCGTTGATCGTCTTTGTACAGACATCGAGAAATCAATTGGCAGCCTCTCTAATCCGGAGAGTCAGGAGGATGCGCAGGCGCGAGCGCGTGAGCTGCAGGATGCAATTTTTGCTCATCGTGCGAGCAGTCCCTTGGTTAGCGATCTGGTTTACAAATTCAAGCGCAAGGGTCTCGAAGAACAGATGCAAGCCGGGGCGAGGGAGTTCATCTCGCGTGTTACAGCCGCATCGAGGGCCACCGTGTGAAGCTGGTCTCCTCGTTTGACGCGTTTCTTGCCGATACTGTTAACCTAAACGATACGCGGCTCAGCCAACTCGACAACTCGTTCGAGGCAATCAAGCGATTCATTCGTGGGAGTGATTACCGCCCGAAGGTTCTGTCCTTTTACAAACACGGCTCGTGGGCGCACAAGACGATCATTCGGCCAGTCGAAGGCCGACCCTTCGATGCCGATGTGATCGTATTCGTCAAGCCGGTGGAGGGGTGGAGTGCAGCTCAGTATGTGAATGAGCTTGCCCGAGTCTTCCGGGGAAGCGGTCTGTACGAGGACAAGCTACGTGTCTATTCGCATTGCGCGACGATCGAGTACGCAGGAGATCGCAAGATGGATATCGCGCCTTGCGTGGTCGATCGCGCGTCCTTCATCAACTACGAGGTTTGCAACCGAGCTAGCGATGGCTTCGAGCAAAGCGAACCCGAGCGATACACCACCTGGCTTCGCGGTAAGAACTCCAACAGCGGTCTTAACAGCCTGCGCAAGGTCACGCGCCTACTGAAGTATCTGCGGGACATAAAGGCGACATTCACCTGCCCATCGTTTCTGCTTACCACGCTGCTGGGCGAGCAGGTCCGGCAGGGCGACAAAGACGATGCTGGGTTCGTGGACTGCCCAACCGCACTTCGGACCTTGGTTGGACGCCTTGACGACTGGCTGCAGGCTCGGGCTTTCGTTCCAGTCGTGTCGAACCCAGTGCTCGCCCACGAGGATCAGGCGAGCAGTTGGAGTTCCGCCCAATACCTAAACTTCCGCACTCAGGTGAATCGGTATCGTGGGTGGATAGATGATGCCTATAGCGATCCTGATGCGGCGGAGAGCCTTGCCAAGTGGCGGCGCGTTTTTGGCGACAGCTTCGGTACCGTGCGAAAGGCGATAGTGACACTCGAATCGGCCGCGCCTTCTCCCGCCACTGCCTTGGATGACGTAGATGCGGTCCGAACCAAGGGTCTCTCGTCACTGGGTCGATCCATTTTGCAGCCAGGCTGGCGGAAGACGCCGACTTGGCAGCCGGACCTCATACAGGCCAAAGTGTCCGTTCGAGCTCGCCTCATAACTTCCTCATCGGGCCGAGGCATGCGGGTTGCCAATGGAATGCCCGTGGAAAGTGGTCAATGGATCGAGTTCACGTCGATGCTCGGTGGCGTCACCCCGGGGGACGACTACCGAACGGAGTGGCGTGTGACCAACACTGGGCCGATAGCGCAGCAGAGGGGAGCTCTCCGGGGCGAGTTCAATTCCTCTGCACCGGCACATACCCGCCAGGAGGAGCTGTCCTATCGCGGAGTTCACATGGTGGAGGCGTTCATCATCCGGAAGTTCAATCAGAGCCTGGTCGGCTTCAGCCAGCCGTTCTACGTCGTAATTGAGTAGGTTTCTCCAAGGCCGTTTAGGTAGAAGGCGGTCATTGCAAAGTTGTGTAGCGTTTGGGAGTTCCGCAGATGCATTAAGTGCGGAGCTAACTGTGACTGGGGATTCGTAAAGGGGGGCGGATGTTTAACAAATCGCTGGAGCGGATCATCGGTTCTTGCTACAAGAACGCCCGCATGCTTCGACATGAGTACATGGGAACAGAGGATCTCTTGCTCCACCTCTTGGATGACGATGAGGTTCAGGAGGCTGTTACCTCCGCAAATGGTGATTTGGCCGTTCTCAGATCAGAACTGATTAAGTACATCACCGAGAGTGCCAAGGTTCTACCTGCAGGGGACGAGCGTGATACTCAGCCAACAATTGGCTTCCAGCGCGTCCTACAGCGCGCGGTTTATCATGCTCAGTCTTCCGGGCTAAGCGAGGTAACGCCCGGTCGATGCCTTGTAGCACTCTACGGCGAGAAGGATTCATTTGCTGTATTTGCGTTGGTCAATCAGGACGTCCAACGATTCCATGTTGTGAGCTTTGTTTCGTCCGGGACTGTACGGGAGCCGCTGCCAAGCTCGGATGAGACGATCAAACGAATCAAGGACACGCCGGCAAGTAGCGCCGAGGCCGAAGCCCAGTCAAAGCTGAGTATCTTCATTTCCTACAGTCATAGCGACACTCGATGCCTTGATCGACTCTTGGTTCATCTCAAACCGCTTGAGCGGTCGAGTGTATTGGAATGTTGGTCGGACAAGAAAATTCGGGTCGGCGATAAGTGGAGAGGGGAGATTGAACGGCACATCGACCAGGCGGCAGTCGCTGTGCTGTTGCTGAGTGCGGATTTCCTAGCCTCAGATTTCATTGCCAACCATGAGCTTCCCCCTCTACTTATCAAAGCCGAAGCGAAAGGCACACGAATTATTCCAGTTGTGCTGAAACCTTGCGGATTTCATCGAGATCGGGAACTGAGTAGCTTTCAATGCATCAATGACCCCAAAACTCCGCTGTTGGCGTTGTCGGATATCGATCAAGAGCGCTTGTATGACCAGATCGTAGAGGAGATCCACAAGGAGTTCGAAGTTCGCAAGCAGCAGGGCTAGCTACTTGCCTCGAGCGGCTATGAACTGCTCCTCTTCGAGGGCAGCGAGGCCTAACAGTTCATTCAAGCCGAAGGCGATTCGCACCTTGGCTTAGTTTAGGCGTCAGGTTGGCGCCAGAGGCGTCTTAGTAGGAGAGGCGTAGTGGCATCGAAAGGTCAAATGACAGGAATGCGCGGGGTCTATCTCACCGCATCGGAGCTGTCTCGGCTTGGTTTCATTGCATCTCCAACTTCGCGAAGCGCCGCGGGCGCGGACCTTCTGGTAACGAATCATTCGTGCTCCGCCGCCTTCTCGGTTCAAGTCAAGACTAATGCCCGAAGCTTCGGATTCTGGCTGGTTGGTGAGAAAGCTCAGCTCATATCGTCCCGATCCCACATTTACGTGCTCGTCAACATTCGGCCATGCAAAGAGGATGAGGTGCACGAGTACTTTGTCGTTCCAAGCAAGGCAATCACCCAGTTAACGCAGCGATTGGACAGAGCAAACTCAACGTTCTACGCCGTCAGTCGCATAGCGGTAGAGAAGTATCGTGACAAATGGTCGGTGTTCGGTGAGCCGGCTTAGCAGTTCAACCAAATCGAAGTCGCTTCGCGGCTCGGTTCTACTAAGGCGTTGGGGCCCGCATTGAAACGACTCGTCACCCGTGAGAAGGACCTCATCACCCGCTCATCCAGCGAGCTCTGGTTCCGCCGCATCAACTGGAAGATGGAGACGCGGCACCGCGTTCGGCGTGCCTTGGAGTCTGTTGTAGTCGCTGCTAAGACATCTGGATACCCCTTCCAGCTTTACGTGCAGGAGTTCGAACAGCCCAACGAGGGTCTAATTCAACTGTCGGCAGGGCAGAATCCGACTGGCGTCGTCAATCGCGAAGAGTGCTTCGACCTTGAGCACGGTAGCTGGAACAGAGACACATCAGTTATGGAGAGCGGGGCGGGCCTAGTTGTCTCTCAATCAGTGACAGGCCACGTGCATTTCACCGTGAATCTGTATGCCTGTGACCGCATTAGGCCGAGGCGCCAGGAGGTGCTTCTATTCGTACCGTTGGATCCAGCTAGCGTAACGGAACGGCGAGTTATGAGGGCGGTCCGCCTGTTCTTCCTATTTGTTCGTGACTCGTCTGTATATGGCATCTCCGGCAGTCGATCTTTTTCTAGCCGCGCACTGCTAGCCTGGATACGCTTCCGCGATCTCAGGAGCCGATACAAGCTTGTCAGGTCGCTAGCTTCACTCAAGAACGAATGGGCAAAAGCAGTATTCGCGGCAATTCTCGCCCTGGTCGTTACCATCGTTGCGGCCACCGCCGTCCGCAATGAATCGGCGGGATCCAGCAATGCGTCCAAGCCGACGTCGTATCGCGGCTCGACTTCACTCGGGCGGTAGATGCGCATGGGGCATCACTATCTGCCGCAGCATTATCTTCGCGGCTTCGCAGCGGACAAAGCAATCTGGGCCCACGACCTGCGCGAATCGCGCTCGTATAGGAGTCAGGTCAAGTCGGTCGCGAATGAGACTGCAATGTATACGGAAGACCTGGAGGCTCACCTCGCGAATGCGATCGAGGGGCCTGCTCAGAAGGCAATTGACGATATTCGCGAACTGAAGTCACCGGCCGGTCTCGAGAGAGAGGCGCTCGCTCATTACATCGTCGCAATGTGGAAGCGTGTTCCGGCTGCTCGGGCCCGAGTGGCCGCAACAATCCCTCAGGTGGCAGACACAATCCACGCAGAAATTCAGCAGGGACTCGATCAGGTCGCTAAGGACGAACCAGATTTAGCCGACATTGCTGCTTCGCGCAAGCGCGACGTTGCGAATCTAATTGAGTCCTACAAGCAGAATCCTCCGGACTACTTCTGGCATCAATCAGTGGGCTCGGCGGCTACGCCACGCATGGTTCAAGGTCTTTTGGACATGCAGTGGACAGTTCTGCACTCTGAAGGCGAACCCTTTATTTCCTCGGACAATCCGGTGTTCTTCTTTGAATCCGAAGGCATCGGCTCTCCTCAGTCAGAGTTGAGTATCCC
Source organism: Lysobacter sp. 05T417 (assembly GCF_056396405.1). NCBI lineage: Bacteria > Pseudomonadati > Pseudomonadota > Gammaproteobacteria > Lysobacterales > Lysobacteraceae > Lysobacter > Lysobacter sp. 05T417. The sequence continues at coordinate 338,104 of NZ_JBFTLK010000008.1, forward strand.
CTTTGGATCGAGCGTCGCCCTTTGGGCAACCCGCGGGCGGCCGGCTAGACCGTCGGTCCTGCATGCTGATCGCAGCGTTGTGCTGGAGATCAATAGACGGTCCGCCTGCAATGCGCGGCGGTTTCTCTACACCATGCGCGAATCGCCTTGGGCCGTGAGCTTCGGAAGAAAACCGCACAGCTTGCGCGGCCTATGGTAGTAAGGCCGCCTAAAGACTCGACCAAGCCGACGCCGCTTCACGGCGCGACTGAACGCAGGAAGCAGTTCGATGCTGTGCGCTGGGGCTCAATCATTGCCCTCAAGTTTCACGCCAAGCTTGAGCATCCTGTCCGCTGAAAGTGGCGATCGGCGCGCGATCTGAATCGCGGCTTCTCTCATTCGTTCGCGCGCCGCCGAGTGAGCTTGCCTGTGAGGGTGGTCATCAAGGTCCAGAGTGTTCTTCATTGAGCGCATGGGGTCTCCCATACTGCTCTTGGTGAGTTCGTCGACGATGTCGTCGACGCTAGCCTCCGCTATGGCCTTCACGGCGTCGTCGTTAAGTGGCATATCCACTCGAGCCATCATTTCCAGCGCATCTGTCAGTGACACGGTTGGAGGAATCTCTTTGACTGAGGATGCAATGGCGTCGAGAAGTTCCTTGTCTGATATTTGCCCAAACATCGGCTCAGTTTCACCCAGTTCTTCCTCAATATCAGTGTGCTGATCGACCCAGGTATTGATGAACGACGTCGCTAGATCAGGTCGGCCAACGAGTCGTAGCACCCGCGCGGCAGACTGAAGGTTGTGCACGTGGTCGGAGGCTGATACTGGTGGCCAAGCTAGCTCAAATGCCTCGGCAATCTCCTTGTCGTTCTCCCCGAGTCTCTTGTGATAGAGACTCCACGCTCGAGACATCGCATTTCTATTTGCCTCCCTCTGAGCGCCTCGTTGGTACGCGTCAATGGCCACCTTGAGATCGTCTGCATCCGGATATCCAGCAACAACCATGTTGTACAGCGCTTGATCTAGTTCATCCCCGAGATGCAGGCCGTAGTCACTTAGGATTTGAAGCCACTTCTTCTCATTCTCCGGACGATCCGCCTTGTTCATCATCGACATGGCCATCGCGTAGGGGCCAGTGGCCATCACGAATTCGATCGGCGGGGCTCCATCGGCTTGGCCAGCACTTGCAAACGTGAGAAGCGCGACCACCTTCGCGATGTTTCGGATTGTCCCTTCCCGAAGACTTTGTTCCTCCGCGGCGTCCATGGCTAAACTGATGAAGCGTCGAGTTCGTTGAATCACTCGAATATTCGTTACCTTCAGGAGCTCGAGCGAATGAAAGGCATGTTTGTACCAGCGCTCGACCTCCGCTCCGTCTAAGCCAAGCTTGATGCTTTCGGTGACCGATGGGGCGTAGGTCAGCTCACCCTGGAATACCTTCTCTTTGTATTGGTTCCATGTGTCTTGGTCTTCGCCCAGAGTTCCCGCATTGAGGATTACGACGATGCGGCAGTTGCGCTGGTCAACCAACTGCGAGACGAGGCCAAGAAAGTCTCGTAGGGGTAGTGCCCCACGTCGTTCAATATCGTCGAAGCAGATCAGTCGGCTCCTGACGAAATAGAAGCTGAGGGCGTTGTAAGACCCTGCAACGCCACCGCGAATGTAGGGAAGCTCCAGGGAATCCAGCGCGAAGGAGAGGAAACTCTGTCCTTTCCACCAGAGCCACTTAGGGTGTATCCAGCGCCACCACTTTAGGCGGAGGTCATAGTCGAACTCTTTGGTCGCCTGAAACACGGCTACCTTGAGGTCGTCCAGCGAGCTAACGCCAAAGAGTGAAACGTATGAGTACGTCTTTCGCCAGGGCTTCTGAAGGTAAGGCTCAACAATGCGCTTGCGCCAGAAGTAGGTCTTGCCTATCCCCCATCTGCCTTGCAATACGAGTGCACCAGGCTCTTTGGAACAGACAAAGCGGTTGAGAATGTTGTCGATCGACATATCGCCCCGAGTGTTGACGCCGCCGGCCATACTAAGCGAGGTTGCGGCGCTCGCTTCTATTCTGATCGAAGTTCCACTCCGAGCGGTCGATCCCCCCCCCAGGTCGAACCTGCGGCGATGCGCGCGCGTGCCCCCACGCCGGTGGGCGAGGGAGGGGCGACTCTCTATGGATCGCCCCCCCGGTCGGGGCACCGGTATCAGGGGTGGTCCAAGCCAATTCCGCTACGCGTTGGCACTCCGGGAAGGGGCAGGTGTCATCACCAACCTTCACCGGCACTGGTCGTGGGCGCTCCAAGTGTGGGTGACGGTGTTAGCGGACACGTGGCCAGCGAGGGCCTGCTGAGCAAGGCTTTCACTAAGGCGGTCACTAAGGCCATCAACTTCTGTGTTCGCGGTCAGTTGACGGTCTTGTTCGCCAACGACCATTCCCAATGGCCTGCCGGCCCGAGCCCGGCAACGCGGTGGGCGCTGGGGTTCTACCCCGCTAACACGGACACATCAGTTAAGCCCCATCATGGGGCAGGAGGAGTGTCATGCGACAGCGGAAAAGATACAGCGAAGAGTTCAAGCGTGAGGCCGTGGGCCTGACCCGGCTGCCAGGGGCGAACGTTTCGCAGATTGCCCGTGATCTTGGCATCGGGGCCAAC
>NZ_JBFTLK010000009.1:0-90190 GCF_056396405.1 Lysobacter sp. 05T417
GCTACTGGTGGAGGGTTGTGTTCTTTGGACTTGGCGCTGCAGGATTCGCTTATCGCATCTTCGTTCCGGTGGCAGCCTAGGCGCGTGGGCTTGCTGCCTAACAGTTCATTCAAGCCGAAGCCACTTCGTGGCTCGGCTTAATTCAGGCGTTAGGCAGCAGGGAGGGCTATGTCGGCGATTGATAGGGCATTGCAGATTGTCGGTCGCCTTTTTGTTGGGCTTGGATTGGCTGCTTTGGCATTTGCGCTTCTGGCAAGCGGACCGATATTTCTTGGCGGGCTGGGCGACCACACATATCTACGGCTAGTGCCGGCCCCATGGTGGCAGTCCACTGTGATCGGGCTATTCTTCCTAGCTGTTGGTGCCTATTTGATGGTTCGCTCCCGCAACCGAGGCAGGCCGCAAGGCCGATAGTCGGCCCGCTGCCTAACAATTCATTCAAGCCGACGCCGCTCCGCGGCGCGGCTTAACTCTGGCGTTAGGCGAGTTGTCGCCGCTGTGCAGCCGTAAGGGCGTAGAGCGGCACGGGTCGCGGACGCGTGGTGGGCGACTCCGCTAGACCCTGGTCGCCCTTTTTCGATGCCGGCTCCGGCAAGGAAGGGGGCAGGTTCACAGTCCGCCGCAAACTGCTACATTTTCGGCCGGGGAAGGCCCAGGGCATGGCCGGCTGCAGTTCTCGGCTCCGGTCACGACACTAGGCCTAACAAGTCATTCAAGCCGACACCGCTCCGCGGTGCGGCTTAACTCAGGCGTTAGGCCCACGATGAACATCACCGAGTACGACGTTGTTCGTGTCATTTCCGACATCCCTGCGGAGCGTGTGGACAAGAGTGTCGGCCAATGCCTGCCGCGGGTCGGCGATCTTGGCGCTGTCATTCTCGCCCATGCGACTGAACCGCAGCAGGAACCTGCTTTTGTCGTCGAGTGCGTCGGATCCGATGGCCACACCATCTGGCTCGCGGATATATTTGCCCGGGAGCTTGAGCGGGTTCCGCCCACATCGGGCGTTGCCTAACAATTCATTCAAGCCGACACCGCTCCGCGGTGCGGCTTAACTCTGGCGTTAGGCGAGGGAAGGCAATGAGTCGCGACGTGTATTACACATTGAGTGCTTGGGTCGGATTGCTCGGATTGCTGGGTGGCTTTTTGGTGCTTGCTTTCCAACTCAAGGCATATCGAGCAACCCGGCACAAGAGCCTGCGGCTTCTTCTGATGTCTACGGGCTTGACCTTGATAAGCATCCCCATTGGCATGATTCTCCAGTACACCTTCTGGCAGCCTTTCGCTACTGCGATCTATTGGGTTCTGGCTGTGCTGGCGACAGTCGAGACTATAGTCGGAGTGCTCGGTGTCCGATCCCTCTTGCGTGCGTTCGAATCTAGCGCCGAGGGCGTTAGGCACCAGGACTAAGGCTGATGCGCGGCAAGATAGAGAACTGGAACAATGGTTGGTATGGGGTCAGCCTCGGACTCTCAGTTGCGGAGATCGATCGCTTGATCGTTTTACTCACGAATCTACGCGGCGACCCCGAGCAGCATTTCCACATCACAAGCGACTACTCCGGTGCCGGTGGCCTTGGTGACATTGAGGTGTACGTGGCTGAGGCTGATGTGCAATGCAACATGCGAATGAGCGGTTTGGCACGGGCACCTGGCAGCGATCTTCCGCCGGCCGACGCCTAACAATTCATTCAAGCCGAAGCCACTTCGTGGCTCGGCTTAACTCAGGCGTTAGGACTGTTGTCGTCGCGGTGCAGCCGTAAGGGCGTGGAGCCGCATGGGGCGCTGGGCGTCGCGAGTGACTTCGGTGGCCCCGGCCGCCCCTCTTGGATTCCGGCTCCGGGCAGGGAAGGGGGCTGGTTCACAGGCCGCCGCAAGCTGCTACATTTTGGACCGGGGAACGCCCAGGGCATGGCCGGCTGCAGTTCTCGGCTCCGGTCACGACACTAGGCCTAACAAGTCATTCAAGCCGAACACCAATCGCTACGCGATTGCTGTCGGCTTAACTCAGGCGTTAGCCGCTCTCAATGATCGCCATACTTCTCAAGCTACTAGGCACGGCGCACGGTCTTTTTGGCCTGTGGTCGTTATCCGTGATCCCTGTTGCGTACAGGAGCGGCCTGTTTGCTAGTCTCTCGCCCGTGCAGGTGGCAATTAAACTCACGGCCACCTTCGTTGGCATAGTCTTGCTCTTGCTATGCATGTGGTCGTCCTGGCATCTCTCTCCCCAAGCGCATCTATACGCGTGGTTTGCCTTGATCACGTTCTTGGTCTCTGCCTTTAGTGACACTGTGGCGCTTCAAGGCATCCGCGGCCTTCTTCAGCTAATGTCAGTGTTCTACACTGCTATCGCTGTGCGTGTCCTTGCGGCCTCGCTACTTAGTGCATTAGCAATTAGCCTTTCCAGGTCGCCGGCAGGCGGCTAACAATTCATTCAAGCCGACACCGCTCCGCGGTGCGGTTTAACTCTGGCGTTAGGCATCATGAGAAAGATCATCGCGACTGCTGCACTAGGTCTGGCCCTTCTGACCGGCTGCGCAAGTGACGCCACCATTCGCACCACGGCCAACCGGCTTCCTGGCACCTATTACAGCGGCGACGGACTGGGACGCATGGTCACGGTTGTCCTCAAACCAGACGGCACCTTCTACAGTGACTGGCAGGGCTGCCTTGGCGTTTACGGCGAGGCAAGTGGCACTTGGACGTTGCAAGGTGACCAAATTACTTTCAAGCCTGCCAATGAGCACGAGCTCCTTGTCGGCTATCTGAGACAAGCCACTACCATTCAACGTGACGGGCGTCTTGGCTTCGCTCGGGCGCAAGATGTAGACCACGAGAAAATTAGTGAGGACCTCGTGTTCTTTGAGCAGCCGGAGCGCCAATGATGCCTAACAATTCATTCAAGCCGAAGCCGCTTCGCGGCTCGGCTTAATTCAGGCGTTAGGCCCACAGGGGGCGTTCATGCTTCGTAAGATTGTCTTTGGATTCTTATGGTTCATTGGTCTGAACGTCGTCATTGGCCTTCTGATTGCAATGATTGCTGGCATGGTGGCGGGCGCGGGCGAGACTGATCCGCAGAAGGCCTTTGAAGCTGGGAGGGTTGCGGGCGCATCGGTGGCTTGGCTCCAGTCCTACGTGTTTGTTGGCTCTGCCATCGTCTCGATCATTGGCGCCGTCAAGGGATACCTGCCAGGCACTAAGCGGGCGCCGCAGTCATCCGGCGGGGCCTAACAAGTCATTCAAGCCGAACACCAATCGCTACGCGCTTGGTGTCGGCTTAACTCAGGCGTTAGGCCTCACGAGGTGGATATGCGGGTTTGTCGGACTCTGTTCGCGGCCGGGCTGTTGCTTCTAGCGCTGCCGCTGTTCGCTCAAGAGCACAGCGTTGGACCGAAGCAGGGCCTCGTTCCTGACGCGAGGACGGCCATTGCCATCGCGGTGGCTGTATGGTCGCCAATCTACGGCGAAGAGGAGATCGCCTCGGAACGGCCGTACCACGCGGTGCTTTCTGGTGGGAAATGGACCGTGACAGGCTCACTTCCAGAGGGGTGGGCCGGTGGCGTCGCAATAGCGGTCATTTCCAAGTCGGACGGCCAAGTCTTGCGCGTGAGCCACGGCAAGTGAGGCCTAACAATTCATTCAAGCCGACACCGCTCCGCGGTGCGGCTTAACTCAGGCGTTAGGCCATCGGGGAGGGGTATGCGCCATCGGAAGCGAATGTCAGTCGCGGGAGTTTTGGCCGGTAGGCTTGTGCCCCTATGGTTGACCGCATGGCTGTTGATGGCGCCCTTAGCTGGCGCCTTCGCTACCGGCCTCGATCCTGTTATCTCGCGTGCGGAGCAAGGTGACGCGAGTGTGCAGCATGAACTGTGCTACCAGTTTCTCTACGGAGAAGGCGGGCGACAGAAGAATTTTGAACTCGCCTTCCGATGGTGCAGCGCGGCCGCCGCCGCAGGCCAGTCTAGTTCGCAGACTTTGCTAGCTGAGATGTACTACCTTGGCCTACATGTCGAGAAGAATGAAGGAATGGCGAAGGAGTATTACCTTGTGGCGGCAGAGCAAGGCCATCCACATGCGCAGCTCATGCTTGGCCGGCTAGCGCTTCACAATTCAGACGTCGTTGATCCATACCAGTTCTGCTATTGGACCCGTGCTGCGGCCGCGAAGAACTACGGCAAAGCTATTGAGCAGCTCCAATCAGTGGAAGACCAGTGGCGCAAGCAGCAAAAGCCTGGTGCCGCCGGCTACTGCGATTCGGTAATGGCTAAGCAATCACACACTCAGGCGTCGCAACCAGCGCCGACAGATGCGGGAGAGGTCAGTCGGACCTCTTGTCCGCTGGAAGTAGACCGAAATGGCTGCGGCCGCAGACCTAACAATTCATTCAAGCCGAAGCCGCTTCGTGGCTCGGCTTAACTCTGGCGTCAGGCCGCTCTGCATGACTCTTCGAAACCCAGGCCCCTTCTCACTCGTGCTGACGATGCCTGCTGTGGGTCTTCTGTGCTGCTTTGCATACTTCGCATATGAGACTGGTTGCACTGCGGACCTTAAGACGGGCTCAGTAGGAGACGCACAGGAGGCCATTCGCCTGGGCGGCATTTCCTTCATCAGCCTCTTACTTGGTCTGGTTTTCGGATCACTGGCTGTCGTCGCAGCCCACGGAGTGGATGCGGCCGTACGGGGTGGCTGTGCTGTGGCATTCTTTGTTCTAGGGGGCGTAGCGCTTTGGTTTGTCGGGGCCTCCCTAGAGGCTGCGGGCCTGCAAGCGTGTTTTGCGGCCTAATAGTTCATTCAAGCCGATACTGCTCCGTGGCTCGGCTTAACTCAGGCGTTAGGCCACATGAGAACGATCGCGGCAGTCATGGCACTTTGGCTCCTATCAGGCTCGGTCTTTGCGCATGAGGATGGCATTCTGCCAATTGGCGCAGGTGGCACGCTTACCGGAATTCCTGACACCTACGGACCCGTCAAAGTGCGTATCTCGCGCGCGACGGATAACCCAAAGGTGCTTACGCAGGTTGCGCTGACATCGCCGCACTTCAACATCAACCTTAACCAATGCATTGTCAGCAGGCTAAAGGACGTCACTCGTGTCCAGGCAAGCGGCTCTTGGTATCACGCTCCTGGCAGCCTCCCTCCGTACGTTTCGTTGACGTTGCCGCTTCGCGGCTCGGCTTAAAGACAGGCCGGGCGAGCGGTGACCCGATGTTCGTAGTGTACGGAGATCTCGCATTTTCCCGCGCCGGAAACTCACTGATGTCCCGCTATTGCCCAGGTGGCTGCGGCGAGAAGCTGCAGGTTCCGCCGAAGGGGCGGCTGGAGGCCGTCGTGCCCTATCAGGATTTCGGCGAGCCCCTACAGATCGCCTCCCTGCCTGATCGCCAACTACAGTTCAGTGTTTACGTCAGCGCTTGCCGTGACTAGGTCGGCGCCTGACAATTCAATCAAGCCGAAGCCGCTTCGCGGATCGGCCTAGGCCGCTCGGAGAGTTGATGCCAACGCTGTATTACTTGATGGTTGCTCTGTTCGCTGCTGTCATAGCGAACGATTGGTTCCTGGCCAGGAAGATCCGCAATGCTGTAGAGGCGGGGCGGCTTAAGGGCCAGGATTTCGAGGGTTTTCGCTTCGGTGGCTCTCCTCTTGGAATCGTCATTAACCTCTTTCGCTTGCGGAAGATGCCCGTAGCTAATGATCTATCGGACCCAGACCACATCGCGATCCGACGGCACTGCCGTACTCAGGAAGTTCTCGTCGCGTCGTTGGCCGCTTGCATCGCAGCGGGGTTCTTCCGCAATATCGCGGCCTAACAAGTCATTCAAGCCGACACCGCTCCGCGGTGCGGCTAAGTTCAGGCGCTAGGCATAAGGGGAAGCTTCGTGACGCCGGAAATGCTCATTGCCGTGGTGGTTGCTGCCGTTGCGGCCTTGGGTCTTGTTACCAAGTTTCTGCCAAAGCGCAAACCACCATCCCCGGTATTCCAATGCGGCCGTTGCGGCACGGCCTCACGACACAACGACCGTACGACAGATGCCTGGCGGGGCGGTAAGACAAAGTTCTTCTGTCAGACGTGTCATGCCAAATGGCTTCAGTCGCGTTCACCGCTGGAGCGGGAGTCGTACGTCAAGGCGGCTGGTAGCGCAAGCTCTGGTTGTCTTGGTGCAGTTGCACTTTTCGCATTGCTACCGCTGGGCGGCCTAGTGGCGTGGGCTTATGCCTGACAGTTCATTCAAGCCGAAGCCAATTCGCGACGCGGCTCAACTCAGGCGTTAGGCCGCATGCTCGAACCTCGCGGAATCTTGATTCAAGGAAACGTGCATGAAAGGAGTATTTCGACTCGCTGCGGTTGTTGTTTGGTTCGCGTTCTCTACAACAATTGCCACCGCACAGGAAGCAATGATTCCTGCGTCGACAAACGTGCTAGCGCAGATCGACTCGATGGCAGCGGCCGAGTTCGCAAAGGACAAGGCAGGCAGTCTGACGGTGGGCGTCATCATGGCCACCGACCGGTTCTGGACCAAAAGCTACGGTGTCACTGGCATCGGGCCGGCATCCGCACCTGCGGACCGCAAAACGGTCTACAGAATAGGATCCATCACCAAACAGTTCACCGCATTGATGCTGCTTCAACTGGTGCAGCAAGGAAAGGTTCGACTCTCCGATCCTGTCGAAAAGTACTTGCCCGAGATCGACCGGATCCAGGGCCAGATTCCGTTCGCAGCCCCTATTACTTTGGTGCAACTCGCAACGCATACGGCAGGGTTGTCCCGCGAGCCTGACGACGCGAAACAATTCACGTCCGGCCCCGTCGCGTACTGGCGCGACGACCTGCTGCGGGCTCTGGGAAAGACCAGATATATCCATAGTCCTGGCTCGCAGTATTCGTACTCGAATATCGGCTACGCGATTCTTGGGGCCGCTCTTGCGCGCGCGGCGGGCCAGGACTATATCGGCTACGTCGAGGAGCACATTTTCCAGCCCCTTGGCATGAAGGACACCGCCTTCGAACTCAATGAAGAGATGCGGAGCCGTCTTGCCACTGGCTTCGATATTGAAGAGGGCCAGTTGGATTCAACGACCTCGCAACGGGAGCTCCGCGGCCGTGGCTACAAAGTGCCCAATGGCGGCATCTATTCCACGATGGACGATCTCGCCGCATTCGTGTCGTTCGAACTCGGCAATGGGCCCGAGGCCGTTCTGCAGAAGGAGGCGTTGGACGAGAATTTCAACCGCCTCATTGCTTCCAACCCAAATCTGACCGGCGGCTATGGCATTGGGTTCGAGACCTTCCGCCGTGGCGATTTGCAAGGGTTCGGCCATAGTGGCCAAGTGGCCGGTTACGAATCCGCGGCCTATTTCAATCGCAAGTCGCAGACAGCCGTCATCATGTTGCGTAGTGCATCGGGCGGCTCGTATCGCGGCACGAGCTTGTGCATCAGCATTCTCCAGGCGCTTGACGAGGATCGACCACCGCAGGTCGGATCAGTTTCGGCGCCGTCACAGCAGGCGGCGCAGCGTCGGCAGGTACTTCTCGCTGGAGCCGGTGTTGACCGCGACCACCCGCTCATCGCGCCGGATGAGGCCGCGGTCGAGTAGCTGCGGTAGGGCTGCGAGGCAGGCTGCGCCCTCCGGCGAGATCCAGTCGTGCGTGCGGCGCCACTCCGCTGCGAGTTCGGTTTCGATCTCGGCTTCATCGACCGCGACGGCCGCGCCACCGCTCGTCCGGATGATGTCCAGCACGCGGAAATGACCGACGCCGCCGGGCACGTTGAGACCCACGGCGAGGGTCTGCCCCGCCGCGACGACTGTCGTGTCCGCCGCGCCGTCATCGAACGCACGCACGAGCGGGGCAGTTCGTGCGCTCTGCACGCACAACATGCGCGGGCGTCGCCCACCGATCATCCCGAGTGCCTCGAGCTCGTCCCACGCCTTCCACATGCCCAGCACGCCGGTGCCGCCGCCGGTGGGATAGATCACCGCGTCGGGCAACGACCAGCGTGTTTCGCCCGGCACCGGCTCAGCGAGTTCCAGGCCGAGCGACTTCTTCCCCTCGATCCGCCACCCCGGTTCCTGAAACGTTGCGACGGAAAACCAGCCATCTGGGATGTAGCGCTCCTTGAGGAACGCGCCGGCCTCGCGGATGGTCGGGCCGACCAGCTCGAGCATCACCCGATCGGGATAGCGCTTGGCGGCCGCGGCGACGCCGCCGAGAATTGGCATCGGCGTGTCATCCGGCATTGCGACTACGACGCTCAGTCCGCCTTCGAGCGCGTAACGTACTAGCGAATCGCCGGCGTTGCCCTGCGTCGGCACCGCGAGCCTGGTCAGACCCAGGCGACGCGCCTGCGCGGCGACCATCGCCATGCCGCGATCCTTGAAGCTCTGCGTCGGGTTCGCGCCGTGTCCGGGATGTGCCTTGCCTTCGTCCTTGAGCTGGAGCGCAAGGCCTGCCTTTGCCGCGACCGGATGCGTCGAGTAATCGAGCAGCGGCGTCGCGCCTTCGCCGAGCGGGACGAGATGCGCGGCGTCGACCGGATCGTCGGCATCGAGCGCCATCAACGCGCCAAAGCGCCACAGGTCGCGACGCTGCGGGCGATACCACGCCGCGTCCGGTTTCTCGCGCGCCAGTCGCTCAAGGTCGAGCACCATCTCGACTGGCCGGCCGTCGACCGGATCGAGGTTCATCGGAACGTCGGCGGAATACTCGACGCCGGAGGCGATACCGCGAACGCAGCGCACGTAGGACATGGGTGGACCCGATCGGAGGTCCGTCGTTGTCGCAGCCCCGCGCCCGGATTGCAACCACGCGCGGCTCTCCCTGTTCGTAAACGGCGGGTGGGCGGTGGAAGCTGCACCGCCGTAGCCCCGCATTGGCCGTGGATGCGCCGCACTTCTCGCCCCGCCTGAGCTAGTCCTGGGACACAGGTTTTATGGCCCGAAGGGTTGGTCCACTGGCCGCCGCAAGCTGCTACATTTCGGGCCGGGGAGGGCCCCGTGCACGGTCGGCAGCAGTTCTCGGCTCCGGTCACGGCGTTGGGCCTGGCGGTTCATTCAAGCCGAACATCATCGCTACGCGCTTGGTGTCGGCTCAACTCAGGCGTTAGGCTCGTTTGGGAGATCACTATGAGCTGGCTGATCACCAAGGACCTGCTCACTGCTGCCGTCGTGGTCATCGTGTCTGAGGCTGCAAAGCGCAGTGACAAGCTGGGCGGGTTCATCACTGCCCTTCCCTTGGTCACATTTTTGGCACTCATCTGTTCCTGGCATTCCCGCTGCTACTGCCCCGCCTCGGCTTCTGGCTGACGATGCTGGCAAGCATCGGCATTACAGTGCTGTGCTTCAATGAAGCCGCACTGGCTGGCTTTGGCACCGATGCGATCCGGCTGCTCTGTGCCGGGGATGTGTCGACCCTGGTGAATCGCTGTGGGTACGCGCTCCAACCGAACGACGGTGGCTTGTTCGCACTCGTTGCTTTGGGAAATGCATTGATTCTTGTTGCATGCGCAGATGAGCTCAGCAGAGCGGCTTGCCCTTGGCGTCAGGTGCAGAAATGGTCCTGCTAGTTGTCCTGCTGCCGTTCCTTGCGTTCGCTCCATCGCAGATCACTATCTGAAGCAAGACCCGGGCGAAGCGCTGAGCGCTTGGCATAAAGATGGCGGATTCATGGCTCTCGCTTTCGTGTTCTACAACTCTGTCCTGGTCGCCCTCGTTGCCTCACTGGGTGCAGTTGTCGCGCTAATACGCCGTCGCCTGCGCAGCTAGTCTGCCTGGAACAGATCAGTGCCGCGACGGGTTTTCCCCGCTCACGATAGGAGTAGGACATGCTGCAGATGCGTCCAGGCTGCGAATGCTGCAATGTTGATCTGGCGCCAGATTCGAAGGACGCCTGGATCTGTTCGTTCGAGTGCACGTTCTGCACGACCTGCGTCGAGTCCAGGCTTGGCGGCCGCTGCCCCAACTGTGGCGGGTCGTTCTCCCGGCGGCCCACTCGCGTCGGTGGCGCCCTGGAAAGGAACCCGGCATCGACGGAGCGGGTTTTCAAGCCAGGCGGCTGCGCACCGGCAGCCTGACAGTCAATTCAAGACCAAGCCGGTCAAGACCAGGCCAGCCCGGCTCGAGTCTGGCGGTGGCCCGCCAGGTGGTTTTCGTCGCCGTATTCGCGGCTTCATCAGGGGGGCAGCCGGTTCGTCGCACGCCGGTTGCCAATGGGCCCGCCGGATCGCAGTGTTGGCCGTGCCGTAACGGACCCGTGTCGCGAGGAGACTGGAAATGAAGGCGCTGATTGCCGTTGTTGCCTGGTGCATCCTGTTCGTTCTTTGCTGGCCGCTGGCCCTTCTGGCTTTGGTCCTGTGGCCGATCGCCTGGCTGATCGCCCTGCCGTTCCGCCTGGTGGGCATCACGTTCTCCGCCTTGTTCGCGCTGTTGCAGGCGATTCTCCTGCTGCCTGCCCGCCTCCTTGGCTGGCGTTCCGGGCCCGCTGAAGTGGCGGCACGCGGTTGACCGGCCGCCGCATTTTGTAGACAGTCGGCAAGGGGAAGTTTCAACCAGGCCCGGCCGCCTCGCGGCGGGCCTTAGTCCGGCGTCAGCCTTCCTGGGGAGGAAGAATGCGCAACCTGCTGCTGTCTGTCGTGGCCCTTGCCTTGCTGCTCACGGCCTGTGCCAAACCCGTGCCGCCCGCGAAAGCCGACTACGTCGGCGAGTGGCGTTCGCAGACCATGGCGCTGCTGATCACGCAGGACGGAAGCGTCGTCTACAAGCGCCTGGAAGCGGGCGTGAGCAAGTCCGTCGAGGGCCCCCTGCAAGGGTTCGATGGCGATGACTTCAGCGTCGGCCTCGGCCCGATCAAGACCACCTTCGTCGTTTCCCGGCCGCCCTATCAGGCGCAGGGGGAGTGGAAGATGGTCGTGGACGATGTGGAGCTCACCCGGGTCAAGGAAGGCTGAGCATGTCCACCGACAATCCGTGCATCGCACCCGCCGCGGCCATCGCCAATCCGCGCGCTGAAGCAGACGTGAGGCATGAGCGGCATTCCGATGGCGGTCCTGAAGGATTCGCGTTGAACGCGCCGGGGGGTTCCTGTCTCGCGGCGCCAGCGCAATGAGCGACCGGGTCGCGCGTTACCCCGCCTCGACCTTTGCCTCCAGCGCGTTGCTGTTCTTCGGCAGCGGCCTGGCGACGACACTGCTGCTGTCTGCCAAACCGCTCGAGTCGCTGGTCGGCGTCTCGGTGGCCTGCATCGGCCTGTCGATCATGCTGGGCAGGCTGAGGCGGCGAAATCTGGCGATGCAACTGATGCGTCATGGGCGAGCGGTCGAGGCCAGGGTCACCGATGTCCAGGACGACGGCCTCTTCCAGGTCAGCGGCCACGCGCCCTACCGGATCGTCGCGCAATGGGTGGACCCTGCCACCGGCGAGGTCCACATATTCCGCAGCTGGAAAGTGCTGAACGACCCCCGGGTGTTCCTCAGGCACGACCATGTCGTGGTCTATATCGATCCGCAGCGTAGCGAGCGGCATTTCCTGGATATCTCGTTCCTGCCGGAGTTCGACGGCGCCGGGCCGGCGTGATTCGCAGGAAGCAACGGCCGTCGCTGTCCGGTGGCGGCCGTCACGCCGCGCGACTATCCTGCGGCGGTGCCCTGGGGAGGGCATCGCACGACCAGACGCAAACCAGTCAACCAAGGGGAAATCGAAATGCAGAATCCGTATCAGGCGCCGGCCGCGACGCTGGCCGAGCTGTCGATGGGCGACAACACGTCGGGCATGGGCAAGGACGCGACGATTCCGCCGGGCGTATCCGGCTGGAGCTGGGGTGCGTTTCTGTTGAACTGGATCTGGGCGGTGAGCAACCGCACCTGGATCGGCCTGCTCTGCTTCATCCCGTATGTCGGCTTCGTGATGTCGATCATCCTGGGCATCAAGGGCCGCGAGTGGGCCTGGCGCAACAAGCGCTGGGACAGCGTCGAGCACTTCCAGCGCGTGCAGCGCAAGTGGTCGATCTGGTCGCTGGTGATCATCGTCGGCGTGATGGGTCTGGCCATCCTCGCGGCAATCGCCATTCCGGCGTACCAGGATTACGTGGTGCGGGCACAGGCCGCGGGCTGAGGCCGCCCTCACACCAGCCCTCTCCCGCTAGCGGGAGAGGGGCTTCATGCGGTCAGCAGCAGCGCGAGCGGCCCTTGCCGTAGCGCGCCAGCATCCGTTCGTGGAAGAACGCGTCGCGGCTCATCGCGGGTAATTCCGGATGGTTGCGCCGCATGTGCTCGACGTAGTTGTCGTAGTCGGGAATGCCGATCGCCAGGCGCGCGGTCCGGGCTGCCGCACGCCACCAGCGTGCGAGCAGGTCCAGGGCCATGGCGCCGGTATCAGCGAGCGAGGCCATCGAACGCAACATACTCACTCTCCTTGGCCGTCGGGGCATTGTTGCGGCGTGCCGCAAACGCAGCCTTCAGGCCGAAGAACACCGTGGCCAGCACCACCAGCACGAACAGCGCGCACAGGCCGGCATCGAGGTAGTTGTTGAAGATCACCCGCGTCATGTCGTCCATCGACTTGGCCGGGGCCAGCACCTCGCCGCGCGCGGCGGCGTCGGCGAACTTGCGGGCGTTGGCGATGAAGCCGATCTTCGGATCCGGGTGGAACAGCTTCTGCCAGCCTGCGGTCAGCGTGCAGATCAGCAGCCACGCGGTCGGGATCAGCGGGATCCACAGGAACTTCTCGCGCTTCATCTTCACCATCACCACGCTGCAGAACACCAGCGCCAGGCCGGCGAGCATCTGGTTGGCGATGCCGAACAGCGGCCACAGGGTGTTGATGCCGCCCAGCGGATCGACCACGCCCTGGTAGAGGAAGTAGCCCCACAGGGCCACCGCCAATGCCGTGCAGGCCACGTTGGCCGCCCAGCTTTCGGTCTGCTTGAACGGTGCGTAGGCCAGGCCCATCAGTTCCTGGATCATGAAGCGGGCGACGCGCGTGCCGGCATCGACCGTGGTCAGGATGAAGAGCGCTTCGAACAGGATCGCGTAGTGGTACCAGAACGCCATCATGCCTTCGCCGCCGACCAGCCCGTGCAGGATCTGCGCCATGCCGACCGCGAGCGTCGGTGCGCCGCCGGTGCGCGAGAGGATGGTGGTTTCGCCGATTTCCTTGGCGGTGGCGGTGAGGATGTCAGGCGTGAGCACGAAGCCCCAGCTCGAGATCGCAGCCGCGGCCGATTCGGCGGTGGTGCCGATCAGCGCCGCCGGTGCGTTCATCGCGAAGTACACGCCCGGCTGCAGCACGCAGGCGGCGATCAGCGCCATGATGGCGACGAATGCTTCCATCAGCATGCCGCCGTAGCCAATCAGCGGGATCTGCGATTCGTTCGAGATCATCTTCGGCGTGGTGCCGGAGCTGATCAGGGCATGGAAGCCCGAGACCGAACCGCACGCGATGGTGATGAACAGGAACGGGAAGAGTTTGCCGCTGAACACCGGGCCGGTGCCATCGACGAACTTGGTCATCGCCGGCATCTGCAGGTCGGGCATGGCGATGAGGATCGCGACGGCCAGCACCAGGATCGTGCCGATCTTGAGGAACGTCGACAGGTAGTCGCGCGGCGCCAGCAGCAGCCACACCGGCAGCACCGCGGCGATGAAGCCGTAGGCGATCATCAGCCACGCCAGGGTGGTGCCGCTGAGGTGGAAGATCGGGGCCCACTCCGGGCTCGCGGCGACCTTGCCGCCGCTCCAGATCGC
This sequence comes from Lysobacter sp. 05T417, assembly GCF_056396405.1. Lineage (NCBI taxonomy): Bacteria > Pseudomonadati > Pseudomonadota > Gammaproteobacteria > Lysobacterales > Lysobacteraceae > Lysobacter > Lysobacter sp. 05T417. The sequence continues at coordinate 13,733 of NZ_JBFTLK010000009.1, forward strand.
CAGGATCAGCAAGACGAAGCCGATCACTGAAACTTCCATGATCCGGCCGGGCCGGAAGTAGCGCAGGTACAACCCCATCATGATCGCGATGGGGATGGTCATCGCCACGGTGAAGGTGCCCCACGGGCTGTCGGCGAGCGCTTTGACCACCACCAGTGCCAGCACCGCCAGCAGGATCACCATGATCATCAGGATGCCGATCATCGAGATCACACCGGCCGACGGTCCCATCTCGGCGCGGATCATCTCGCCGAGGGAGCGGCCGTCGCGGCGGGTGGAGAAGAACAGCACCAGCATGTCCTGCACCGCGCCGGCCAGGACCACGCCGAACAGGATCCACAACGTGCCGGGCAGGTAGCCCATCTGCGCGGCGAGCACCGGGCCGACCAGCGGGCCGGCGCCGGCGATCGCGGCGAAGTGGTGGCCGAACAGCACGCTGCGCGGCGTCGGCACGTAATCCAGGCCGTCGTTGCGGCGCCAGGCCGGTGTCGCGCGAGTGGGGTCGACCATCAGCGCGTTGCGCGCGATGTACAGGCCGTAGAAGCGATAGGCGATGGTGAACACCGAGACCGATGCCACCACCAGCCACATCGCGCTGATGGTTTCACCCCGGTGCAGCGCGATGGTGCCGATGCAGAACACGGCAAGTACCGCGACCGCGACCCAGCCAAGCCAGGACAGTGCTTTCATGACACCCCTCCGTAAGGATCAACGAAGGGTCGCGCCGCCGGTGGCGCCGGGTCAATGCGCAGTGCGCAATGGATCCTGCGACTTTGGTCTAAGCGTGACAACAATCCCAGCGTTTACAGCCACTTGGCCCGGCGAAGGAAGGCGAAGAGGATCAGGCACACCACCACGGTCACGCCGATCAGGACGCCGTAGCTGTGGCGGCCCTGCAGCTCGGGCATGTTGTGGAAGTTCATGCCGTACCAGCTGGCGATCAGGGTAGGGGCGGCCAGCAGCGCGGCCCAGCCGGCCAGGCGCTTGACCACTTCGCCCTGGCGGATCGTCACCAGCGACAGGTTCACGCTCATCGCCGCGGTCAGCATTTCGCGCAGCGTGTCGGTGGTGTCGTTGATGCGCACGACGTGGTCGAGCACGTCGCGGAAGTACAGCTGGCTCTCTTCGTCGACCAGGGTGTTGCGCATGCGCGAGAGCTGGCCAAGGATGTCCTGCAGCGGCGCCACGGCCATGCGCAGGCGCGTGAGTTCGCGCTTGAGTTCGTAGAGTTTCTTGACGGTGTCGGCGCGGAACTCGTCGGCGAAGATGTCCTGTTCCAGCTCGTTGAGGTCCTGGCTGAACTCCTGGACGATCGGCAGGAAGTTGTCGACGATCTGGTCCAGCACCACGTACAGCGCCGCGGCCGGGCCGTGGGCCATGTCCTCCGGGTCGCGCTCGAAGCGCGCCCGCGCCGGGGCGTAGCTGGTCGAGGCGCCATGGCGCACGGTCACCAGGTAGCGAGCACCGACGAACATGTGGCTTTCGCCGAAGCGGATGTGGCTGTCCACACTCTGCGCGGTGTGCACGACGATGAACAACGAGTTGCCGTAGCTCTCGATCTTCGGGCGCTGGTGGGCGTTGCGCGCATCCTCCACGGCCAGGTCGTGCAGGCAGAACTCTTCCTGCAACTTGTCGAGGATGTCGTCGGCCGGCTCGTACAGGCCGACCCAGATGAAGGTGCCGTCATCGACGGCGAGGACGTCGCTGATCTGGTCGAGGGTGATATCGCGGCGCTGGCCGTCGCGGGTGTAGGCGGCGCAATTGACGACGCACTGGGGCAGGGTGGGATCTTTCATGGCGCGATCGTGCCCCCGCGAATCAGCGAGGGCAAGTCGTCGCGGCAATGCCGTGGCCGGCCGTTCAGCGCTTGCGAAGCCCCAGCCACAGCCCGAGCTGGATTGGCAGCAGCAAGGCGACCCAATGCGCATTGCGCTGCGGGTAGACCGGCAGCCAGTACACGAACAACGCAGCGACGGCGGCAACGGCCAGCACCGTCAGCCAGCGCCGGAACCACGGGCCCGGATCGCGACCGCGCAGCAGCCGCCATCCGCCGGGCAGGAGCAGCCAGGCCAGCGGGTTCAACAGCAGCAGGTTGTTGTTGGCCCAGCCGTAGCGATGCTGGGTGCCGAGCCAGATGAACAGCATCACCGCACCGAGCACGCCCGACAGTGTCCAGAACGGCAATGCCAGCGCCGCCACTGCGCGCGGACGACGAGGGCCGGCCCAGGCCGCGGCAATGCCCAGCACGAGGCCCACCAGGCACCACGGCCACCAGCGCGGCGGCGGTGTCTGCGGCTCCGGTGGCAGCCGGTGCGGCAGGATCGGCTGCTCCGACAGCACCAGCGGCCGGCCTTGGCTGTTCTTCACTTCGCGCAGCGCGGAGGCCAGGCGCATCGGCACGTACGATTCGCTCCACACCGGTAGCGGCTGGTCCGCCGACGGACCCAGGCCGACGTCGAAGCCCAGCCACATCCACCAGGCCGGCGAGGCCAGCCGCACCGCTTCGCTGCGGTAGGTGCTGCCGTGGGAGCGGCCTTCGATCTGCCGGCGCAGGCCGCCATCGAGCACGCGGTCGAGCGAATCGCGCACGCGCGTGCTGCAGTTGTCGTCGAAGTACTGATAGGCGTAGTGCGCGTTCTCCGGCTTGGCGTTCTCGGCCAGGGCCGCGGCAAGTTCGTTGGCCTGGGCGTCGCTCAGGTCGAGCCATTGCACGTCGACGCCGCGGCCTTCGTCGCGGTACTGCAGCAGGTCCTGCTCGAACGGCAGCGCCGCCAGCTGGTAGCGCATGTGGCCGCGGACGAAGCGGCTGAGGAAGTCCGGCTCGCTCGGGTCGAAGAAACCGAAGTTGTAGGAGATGGCGGTGCCGGTGTCGGGGTCGACGACGACAATGGCGTTATGGCCGAAGCGCTCGAAGAAGATCTCGCCGGGCTGCATCGTGGCTACGCCGATGCGGGGGGTGGCGGCGAAGGCCTGGGTGCCCAGAAGGCTTGCGGCGAGCAGGACCGCGGCCATGAGCAGTCGCTTCGTTCGCCCCCACCCCAGCCCTCCCCCGCCAGCGGGGGAGGGGGCGCTTTCGTCACGCATCCGACAGGACGCCGACGTGGAAGGCGTGGACGCGGCGCGCGTCGGCGCCGGAGACGCGGAAGACGAAGCGGCCCAGGGTGAGCTCTTCGCCGGCTTCGGGCAGGTGGCCGATCGCGGCCGTGACCAGGCCGCCGATGGTGTCGTATTCGTCGTCGTCGAAGTCGGCACTGAAGCGCTCGTTGAAGTCGGCGATGGGCGTGAGCGCGTCGACGACGAACTGGCCGTCGGCCTGCGCGGCGATTAGTGCACTGGGGTCTTCTGCGTCGTCGTGCTCGTCGTCGATCTCGCCGACGATCTGCTCCAGGACGTCCTCGATGGTGACCAGGCCGGCGACGCCGCCGTGCTCGTCGATCACGATCGCCATGTGGTTGCGCGACTGGCGGAACTCGCGCAGCAGCACGTTCAGGCGCTTGGATTCGGGAATCAGCACGGCCGGGCGCAGCAGCTCATGGACACTGCCGGGGCCGTTGTCGGCAACCACGCCGCGCAGCAGGTCCTTGGCCAGCAGCACGCCGAGGATCTCGTCCTTGTCGTCGCCATGCACAGGGAAGCGCGAATGGCCGGATTCGACCACCTGCCGCATCAGGTCCAGGAACTTGCCGTCGGCCGGCAACGAGACCATCTGCGAACGCGGGATCATTACGTCGCCCACGGTCAGGTCGGACACCGCAATGGCGCCTTCCATCATGCGCAGGGTGTCGGCGGCGATCAGGCCGTCGGCTTGCGCATCGCGCAGCAGTTCGACCAGGTCCTCGCGGGTGGTGGGTTCGCCGGAAAGCGCCGAACTGATGCGTTCGAGCCAGGAACGCGGCTTCTCGTGGTGCCGTCGCTCGTGGGTTTCCTGCGCGTGGAAGCTACTACTGTCGTCCTCGGACATTGCGTTCTTGAAGGCGCCCAGGGGGAAGGGCGACGGGAGGAGTCTACCCCGGATGCGGCTGGGGTGGGCTTCCGGCCCCTGGGGCGGCGCGGAATGGACCGTCCGGGCAGCGGCCGGCTCAGTCCTGGTACGGGTCCTCGATCCCGAGTCCGGCCAGGATCTCGCGCTCGAGCTGCTCCATGCAGATCGCTTCCTTCTCGTCCTCGTGGTCCCAGCCCAGCAGGTGCAGCGCGCCGTGGACGGTGAGGTGGGCGTAGTGGGCGGCCAGCGGTTTCTTCTGCTCCTTGGCCTCGCGCGCCACCACCGGTGCGCAGATCACCAGATCGCCCAGCAGCGGCAGCTTCACGCCCTTGGGCAGGCCGGCGGGCAGGTCGGCGGGGAAGCTGAGGACATTGGTCGCGTAGTCCTTGCCGCGGTAGTGGCGGTTGAGTGCGCGGCCTTCCTTGGTGCCGACGATGCGGATCGCCAGGTCGGCTTCACGGATGCGGCTTTCCAGCGCGGCCGCCACCCATTTGCGGAAACTCACCGCCGCCGGGATGCCGGTGCGCGGAACTGCATAGTTGATGGCAACGTCGAGTCGAATGGGGCCCCGGGTCATGGCGTCTGCGCTCAGGAGGACGGGCCCGACGCCGAGTCCTTGGCGTCGCGGGCGTCGTAGGCGTTGACGATGCGCGCCACCAGCGGGTGGCGCACCACGTCGCGCGATTCGAAGAAGGTGAAGCTGATCCCGTTGACGTCATGCAGCACATCGAGCGCGTCGCGCAGGCCGGACTTCTGGTGCTTGGGCAGGTCGATCTGGGTCAGGTCGCCGGTGACCACGGAGGTGCTGCCGTAGCCGATGCGGGTCAGGAACATCTTCATCTGCTCGATCGATGTGTTCTGCGCTTCATCGAGGATCACATACGCATCGTTAAGCGTGCGTCCGCGCATGTAGGCCAGCGGCGCGATCTCGATGACGTTCTTCTCCAGCAGCTTGACCACTTTCTCCACGCCAAGCATCTCGTAGAGCGCGTCGTACAGCGGGCGCAGGTAGGGGTCGACTTTCTGGGTGAGGTCGCCGGGCAGGAAGCCGAGCTTCTCGCCGGCCTCGACCGCCGGGCGCACCAGGATCAGGCGCTGCACGCGCGCCTCGTTCAGCGCTTCCACGGCGCTGGCGACGGCGAGGAACGTCTTGCCCGTGCCGGCCGGGCCGATGCCGAAGTTGATGTCGTGGGTCGCGATCGCGTGCAGGTATTTGGCCTGGTTGGCGCCGCGGCCGCGGATCGTGCCGCGCTTGACGCGGATGCTGACTTCCTGCGGTTCGACGTCATCGGCGGCGACGGCGTCGGCATCGATCTCGGTCAGGCGCAGGTGGATCGCAGGCTCGGTCAGCGTTTCCTCGGCGGTGTCGCGCCAGAGATCACGTAGCAGGCGTTCGGATTTGTTGACCGCGAGCGGCGGCCCGACGATGCGGAAGACGTTGCCACGGTTGGCGATCTCCACGCCCAGGCGGAGTTCGATCATGCGCAGGTGGCCATCGAACGGGCCGGTGAGGTTGGCCAGGCGTTCTGCTTGCGCGGGTTCGAGGGCGAATTCGGAAGTGGTTCGAGAGGACATCGAGAGGAGGTGTCTTCCGTGGCGGAACGGGCGTGGCGGAGCGCGTGTTGCGGAGCAGGCCGCGCAGCTCGCCGGGGGGTAAACAGCTTGCGCCTGCACGGGCGATTTCGCAAAGCGATCGCCGTCGGGCAGGCAGCCGTGGCGTCAGTCGCGCCGCGCGGTGGCTGCAGGCCTGAGGGCGCGGATGACCAGGTACACGCCGACCGCGCCAACCAGCAATGAGCCGATCAGCCACAACCACATCACCGTGTCGCCGGCATGCTCGCCGTCGCGCAGGTAGCGCATGGCAAAGCGCAGCAGGCCGAGCGCGCCGATGGCGCAGAACCACAGGCCCAATGCGCAGCGCTGGAGCACGGTGGAGGAAGGATTCGGGTCGGACATGGCGGCAAGGTCTGCGGGCAATGGCTGTCGACACGATAGGGCACGGGCCTCGGCCGCGCCGTTGCAGCTCCGGGCGGATTCGGTGCCCCACGACCGTTCGTCGGCCTGGGGTTGAAACTAATTAATCGTTGAATTAAATATAGCGCCCATGACACAGTCGCGCCAAACCCCGGCCGGGAAGGCCGGTACGCCGTCCAGGCCCGCCAAAGGGGCGATCCGTCGTGCTCCGGGCCGGCCCGGGCCCGACAGCCCGGACCTTCGTGAGCGCCTGCTCGACGGCGCACTGGCCTGCTTCGCCCGGCAGGGCATCGCGGCAACGCCGCTGCGCGCCATCGCGACCGAGGCGGGGGTGACGCCGGCGCTGCTGCACTACTACTTCGGCGACAAGGAGCAGCTGCAGGAGGCGGTGGTGGTCGAGCGCATCCTTCCGGCCTTCGCCCGCCTGCGCGAGCCGCTGATGCAGGCCGGTGACGATGTCGCCGAACTGGTGGCGGTGTTCGTCATGGGCATCGGCCGCCTGGTCGCCGAACACCCTTGGCTGCCGGCGCTGTGGGTGCGCGAAGTGTTGTGCGAGGGCGGCGCGTTGCGGGGAGTCCTGTTCGAGCGGATTGGCCCGCAGATGCCGCAGATGATGGCCGCGCGCTTCGCCCAGGCGCAGCAGCGCGGCGAGATCAATGAAGACCTCGATCCGCGCCTGCTGATGGTGTCGCTGATCGGATTGACCCTGTTTCCCGCGGCCGGCGCCCCGATCTGGCGCCATATGTTCCAGGCCGACGACCTGGATTTCGACGCGTTGCGCCGGCACACGCTGGCGTTGCTGGATCGCGGCCTGGGTGTGAGATGAAAGGCGCAGCCATGAACGACACGACGAGCACCTCCACGACAACGCACAAGGCCTGGCTGACCCTGGCCTGCGTCGCCCTGCTGGCAGGCTGCGGCAAGGAGCCGGAGCAGGCACTGGGCACGCTGGAATGGGACCGCATCGCGTTGCCAGCGACCGCGCCGGAACGGATCGTCAGCATCGACGTGCGCGAAGGCCAGCGGGTCGAAGCCGGCACGCGCCTGGTGCAGCTGGAAGTCACGCGCACGCAGGCAGAACTGGCCGCATTGCAGGCGCAGGCGCGCCAGGCCGGTGACGTGCTGGCCGAACTGGAGGCCGGCCCGCGCAGCGAGGACATCGCCCAGGCACGCGCGCGCCTGGCCGCCGCGCAGGCCGAGGCGGTGGACGCCCGCGCGTACTACACGCGGCTGCAACCGCTGGGTCGGCAACAACTGGTCGCGGCATCGGACGTCGATCGCGCCCGCGCAGCCGCGCACAACGCCGAAGCCCAGGTGGGCGTCGCGCAGGCGGCTTTGCTCGAGCTCGAACGCGGCACACGCGTCGAACAGATCGCGCAGGGCGAGTCGGCGCTGGCCGCGGCCAAGGCGCAGGCGGCATCGCAGCAGGTGACCTTGCAAAAGCTCGACCTGGTCGCGCCGCGTGCCGGCGTGGTCGACAGCCTGCCGTACCGCCTGGGCGACCAGGCGCCGGTCGGCGCGCCGCTGGCGATCATGCTGGTCGGCCCCGCCCCGTATGCACGCGTCTACGTGCCCGAGCCGATCCGCGCCGGCGTCCGCGTCGGCCAGTCCGCGCGCGTGTTCGTGGACGGTCGCGACGGTGCGCTGCAGGGCAAGGTGCGGATGATCCGCAACGAGGCCAGCTTCACTCCCTACTACGCATTGATCGGCAAGGACGCGGCACGGCTGAGTTACCTGGCCGAAGTCGAACTCGTTGGCGGCCAGACCGCGAACCTGCCAGCGGGGTTGCCGGTGCGGGTCGAGTTCGAGGCGACCGCGAAGTGAACGCCGGCGCCGACGAACTGGCGATCCGCGCGCGCGGACTGACCAAGCGCTTTGGCGCCCTGGTCGCGGTCGATCATGTCGACCTGAGCGTGCCGCGCGCCAACGTCTATGGCTTCCTCGGCCCCAATGGTTCCGGCAAGACGACCACCATCCGCATGTTGTGTGGGCTGCTGACCCCGAGCGATGGCGAAGTGGAGGTGCTGGGCCTGCGCATCCCCGCGCAGGCCGAGGAGCTGCGCCGCCGGATCGGCTACATGACGCAGAAGTTCTCGTTGTTCGAAGACCTGACCGTGCGCGAGAACCTCGAGTTCCTCGCCGCGGTGCAGGACATCCCCCGCGCGGCGGCGGCCAAGCGCATCGACGAACTGGTCGCGCAGTACCACTTCGAGGACCGCCAGAAGCAACTGGCCGGCACCATGAGCGGCGGCCAGAAGCAGCGCCTGGCGCTGGCCGGCGCGGTGATCCAGAAGCCCGAACTGCTGTTCCTGGACGAGCCGACCAGCGCGGTCGATCCGGAATCGCGGCGCGACTTCTGGGAAAAGCTCTTCGACCTGGCCGATGCCGGCACCACCATCCTGGTGTCCACCCACTACATGGACGAGGCCGAGCGCTGCCACCGCATCGCCATCCTCGATCGCGGCGTGCTCGTCGCCGATGGCACGCCGGCCGAACTGACGCAGGCGCTGGCCGGACGCACCGTCGAAGTCCTGGCGGCGCAGCCGCGGCGCGCGCAGCAACTGCTGGTCAAGGTGCCCGGCGTGCTCAGCGTTGCGCAGATCGGCAATTCGCTGCGCGTATTGAACGAGAGCAATGGCGACGCCGCCGAACGCCTGCAGCAGGCGCTGGCCGGCGCCGGGATGGAAGCCACCGTGAAGGTCGCGCAGCCCAACCTCGAGGACGTGTTCGTGTCCGCCACGCGCGGCCGGGACACCAGTGGCAGCCAACCGACGCAGGAGCGCGCCGCATGAACCTGCGCCGCCTGCTTGCGATCGTGCAGAAGGAAATGCGGCAGATGCGCCGCGACCGCATCACGCTGGCGATGATCGTCGGTATTCCGGTGATGCAGCTGGTGCTGTTCGGCTATGCGATCAACCTCAACCTGCGCGGCCTGGAAACCGGCGTGGCCGACCAGGCCAACACCGCCGGCTCGCGCGCGGTGGTCATGGACATGGTCGCGACCGGGGTGATCGATCCGTCGGTCAGCGCCACCTCGCCGCAGGAACTGATGGAGCAACTGCGGCGCGGCAACATCAGCGTCGGCGTGGTGATCCCGCCGGACTTCGAGCGTCGCCGCTACGAGGGCCGCGAGGCGGTGCAGGTGCTGGTGGACGGCAGCGACACGGTGGTCCAGAGCGCTGCGGTCCAGCTCGCGCAGTTGCCGCTCAGCAACACTCCGACCAACAACCTCGCACCGGCGCGCGCGGGCACCGGCCAGCTCGGCGCTGGCCAGATCAGCGTGGTCAGCTTCTACAACCCGGAACGGCGCTCGGCGGTGAACATCGTGCCGGGCCTGATCGGCATCATCCTGACCATGACCATGGTGATGTTCACTGCCGTGGCCATCGTCCGCGAGCGCGAGCGCGGCAACATGGAGCTGCTGATCGCCACGCCGCTGACCAGCAGCGAGTTGATGATTGGCAAGGTGCTGCCCTATGCCGGCATTGGCCTGATCCAGACCACGCTGGTGATCGTGCTGGGCATGTGGCTGTTCGACGTGCCGATCCGCGGCAGCCTGCTCGACGTCTACCTCGCGGCGGTGCTGCTGATTGTCGCCAACCTGACGCTGGGGCTGTTGATCTCGACCAAGGCGCAGTCGCAGTTCCAGGCGATGCAGATGACGTTCTTCGTGTTCCTGCCGTCGATCCTGCTGTCGGGCTTCATGTTTCCGTTCGCCGGCATGCCCAGGGTGGTGCAGTGGCTGGCCGAGGTGCTGCCGCTCACCCATTTCCTGCGCCTGATCCGCGGCGTGATGCTGCGCGGCGCCACCCTGGTGGAGCTCTGGCCGGAGGTGCTGGCGCTGCTGGCTTTCATCACGGTGATGATGACGGCGGCGATCCTGCGCTTCCGCAAACGCCTGGACTGAGGCCCCGCTCCGGGCAGACGACTTGCGCGCCACCGCGTCATTGCGCAAAGTCCACTGGCTTCGATTGCCGGCTTGAACTGCCGGCTTCAATCGCCTGGGGAGGCGCAATGCACAAGCTCGCGATAGCTGTTTCCACCTTGTTGCTCGCACTGGCCGGTAGCGCCGCCGCGGCCGAGGTCACCGTACTCAGCGCGGCCAGGATCCACACGATGGACACCGGCCAGCCGCGCGTGCAGGCGCTGGCCTACGACGAGACCGGGCGCATCCTTGCCCTGGGCGACACCGCCGCGCTGCTCAAGCGCTACCCGAAGGCCAAGCGCGTCGATGCCGGCGAGTCGACCGTCATCCCCGGCCTCATCGACGCGCACGGGCATGTATCGGGCCTCGGCCTGACGATGCTCACCGCCGACCTGGTCGATTCGACCAGCAAGGACGAGGTGATCCAGCGCCTGCGCGGGTTCGCCGCGAAGTTGCCGGCCGATGCCTGGTTGATCGGACGCGGCTGGGACCAGAACGACTGGCCGGAAACGCACTTCCCGACCGCCGCCGACCTCGACGCCGCCTTCCCCGACCGCCCGGTCTGGCTCGAACGCATCGACGGCCATGCCGGCTGGGCCAACAGCGCGGCGATGCGCGCGGTCAAGCGCGACCTCGCTGGCAGCTGGCAGCCCGATGGCGGCCGCATCGATCGCGACGCTGCCGGCAAGCCGACCGGAATCTTCATCGACGGCGCCATGCCGCTGGTGGATGGTGCGCGGCCGCCGCTCGACGAAGCAACGGCCGAGCGCGCGCTGGCACTGGGAATGCAGTCGGCCGTGGAGCACGGCCTGACCGGCGTCCACGACGCCGGCGTGAGCCTGGCCGAATTGAACCTCTATCGGCGCCTGGCCGACCGCAACGAGATGCCGTTGCGGATCACCGCCATGGCGGCCGGCGACGGTGACGCCCTGGCCGAATTGTGCCGCGACGGCCTGTACCGGCACCCGTCGGGCCGCCTGCAGATGCGCACGGTCAAGCTCTACGCCGACGGCGCGCTGGGCAGCCGCGGCGCGGCGATGCTGCAGGACTACAGCGACGAGCACGGCAATCGCGGCCTGCTGCTGACATCGCCCGAGGCGCTGGCGGCGGCGGTGGCCAAGGCCAAGCGCTGCGGCGTGCAGGTGGCGACGCATGCCATCGGCGACCGCGGCAACCATGAGGTACTCGAAGCCTATGCACGCGCACTGGGCGCCGACGCCGCCGGCGATCACCGCTGGCGCATCGAGCACGCCCAGGTGCTGACGCCGCAGGACCTGCCGCGCCTGGCGCAGCTGCATGTCATCGCCTCCATGCAGCCGACCCACGCCACCAGCGACATGCCCTGGGCGCAGGACCGCATCGGCCCGCAGCGCATCATCGGCGCGTATGCCTGGCGCCAGTTGCGCGACAGCGGCGCACGCCTTGCGCTGGGATCGGACTTCCCGGTGGAATCGGTCGACCCGCGCTTCGGGTTGTATGCGGCCACGACCCGCGCCGACGCCCACGGCCTGCCGGTGGGTGGGTGGTTCCCGCAGGAGAAGCTGACCGCATTCGAGGCGCTGCGCGGTTTCACCCTCGACGCGGCCTATGCCGGTTTCGCCGAGAATGAAGTGGGCAGCCTGGTCGTCGGCAAGCGCGCCGATTTCGTCGTGCTGAAGGAAGACCCGCTGGCGATTGCGCCTGCGCGGCTGCGCGAGCTGACCGTCGTGGCGACCTACGTCGACGGCCGCGCGGTGTACACAGCCGGGAAGTAGGGGAGATGTCCCAACCCTCTCCCGCGCCGCGGGAGAGGCGCTCGATTACGCGGCGTCCTGCTCGCCGGCCGTGGCCACGCGTCCACGCAGCGAGTTGCTCAGCGCTTCGGTGATCAGCACGTCGACGAACTGCCCGACCAGGCGCGGATGGCCGGCAAAGTTCACCGAGCGCATGTTCTCGGTCTTGCCGGTCAGCTCGTTCGGATCCCTCTTCGACGGGCCTTCCACCAGCACGCTCTGCACGCTGCCGACCATGGCCTGGCCGATCGCGCGGGCGTTGTCGTTGATCGCCGCCTGCAGGCGCGACAGGCGCGCGTGCTTCTCCTCGCCGGAGACGTTGTCCTCCAGGTCGGCCGCGGGCGTGCCGGGACGGCGCGAGTAGATGAAGGAGAACGACTGGTCGAAGCCGACGTCCTCGATCAGCTTCATCGTCTTGTCGAAGTCGGCCTCCGATTCGCCCGGGAAGCCGACGATGAAGTCCGACGACACCGAGATGTCCGGACGCACCGCGCGCAGCTTGCGGATCTTCTGCTTGAACTCCAGCGCGGTGTAGCCGCGCTTCATCGCCGACAGGATGCGGTCGCTGCCGGCCTGTACCGGCAGGTGCAGGTAGTTGGCGAGCTTGGGCACGTCGCGGTAGGCCTCGATCAGCGAGTCGGAGAACTCCAGCGGATGCGAGGTGGTGAAGCGGATGCGGCCGATGCCTTCGATCTCGGCGATGGTGCGGATCAGCAGGCCCAGGTCGGCGACCTCGCCGTCCCCGCCATCCTCGGCCGGGGCAATGGGACCGCGGTAGGCATTGACGTTCTGGCCGAGCAGGTTGATCTCGCGCACGCCCTGCGAGGCCAGGTCGGCGACTTCGACCAGCACGTCCTCGAACGGCCGGCTGATCTCCTCGCCGCGGGTGTAGGGCACCACGCAGAACGAGCAGTACTTCGAGCAGCCTTCCATGATCGACACGAACGCGCTCGGGCCGTCGGCGCGCGGTTCGGGCAGGCGGTCGAACTTCTCGATCTCGGGGAAGCTGATGTCGACCTGCGGCAGGCCGGTGGCGCGCTTGGCGGCGATCAGTTCCGGCAGCCGATGCAAGGTCTGCGGGCCGAACACCAGGTCGACGTAGGGCGCGCGCTTGACGATCGCTTCGCCTTCCTGCGATGCCACGCAGCCGCCGACGCCGATCACCACCGGGCGGCCGCCCTGCTTGAGCGCCTTCCAGCGGCCGAGCTGGCTGAAGACCTTCTCCTGCGCCTTCTCGCGGATCGAGCAGGTGTTGATCAGGATCACGTCGGCTTCTTCGACCTTGTCGGTCAGCTCCATGCCGTCGCTGGCAGCGAGCACGTCGGCCATCTTGGCCGAGTCGTACTCGTTCATCTGGCAACCGTGGGTCTGGATGAAGAGCTTCCTGGCGCCGGTCGGGGCGGCGGCAGCGGGGGCGGCGGGGGCAACAGGGGTGGCAGCGGTGTCGGTCATGGTCTCGATCCGGGGAGGGCGGCGGTTATTCCGCGCCGGAGGGGGCGTCATTCTACCCGCGCCGGCGCCAGGGGCGGGCCGGGTCGGGCGGCCGATCGCGTTGGATCAGGGGAAGGGCAGGGCGCGAGGTGCGCCGCCGGGGTCGAGGGAATGTCCGTGAAGGCAGGTGCGTGGTGGTTGGGGGCCGTATGCCTGCTGGCATTGTCGCCGGCGGTGGCCGCCGGTCCCGAGCGCTGCGAGCGCGGGGGCGACCCTGCCGCGAGCGCCTCAGCGGCCGTCTCCACGCCGCCGTGCCCTGGGGCCGCGACCGCCGCCCCGCTGGGCCGGGTGAGCCAGCCGTCGATGCCGTCCCGGGTCGGAGAATCGGCGCTGCTGCTGCCCACGGTCGCGCGGGAACTGCAGGAACCGCAGGTCGCAAGCATCGATACGGCGGCAACGCCTGACCAAATGCCGATGCGGGTAGCGCAAGGCGAGGTCTACCGGTACACCAGTGGCGGCGACGTTATTTACAGCAGCGGCCGTCCGGCCAGGCGCGCGGGCATCGGCGCGGTCAGCCTGGTGCGCTACACCTACATGGAAACCTGCTACGCCTGCGACCTGCAGCCGGGCATCGACTTCGGCACGGTCAGCCTCAACACCGATGCCTACCGGCGCGAGATCGCCTCGGCCGCGCGCGATTTCGGCGTCGACGAGTCGGTGGTGCGGGCGGTCATCCATGCCGAATCGGCCTACAACCCGCGCGCGCTGTCGCGGGTCGGGGCGCAGGGTCTGATGCAGTTGATGCCGGACACGGCGCGGCGCTTCGGCGTCGCCAACGTCTTCGATATCGGGCAGAACATCCGCGGAGGCGTGCAGTACCTGGCGTGGTTGCTCAAGCGTTTCAACGGCAACCTGACGCTGGCCGCGGCCGGCTACAACGCCGGCGAAGGTGCGGTCGATCGCTACCGGGGCGTCCCGCCCTACAGCGAAACCCAGCGCTACGTCGAACGGGTGGCGGTCCTGGCCGACCGCTACCGCAACGCCAGGGCAGCGCCCTGAGCGTGGCCATGACAGGGGCCCAACGGGCGATGCCGGGGGTGGGGCTCCGGCGTCGCCCGCCATGGGAAAAGGGGGCAGCGGGCGCGACGCGGCATGGGTCACGTTTCGCTTCAGTCAGTACGATCAAGCACTTGTAGCGGTAGGGGAGACAGGACACACTCGCGGCCATGAGGGGGGGCTCACTGCTACTGGGGATTGCCTGTTTGCTGGCTGCGGCGCCGTCCGTGGCCGGTGCCCTGTACCGTTGCGATCTGGCCGACGGCAGTCGCAGCTACGTCAGCAAGAAGCCGCCCAACGCGCGCTGCATCGTGATCAGCCAGTCGCACGGGGGCAGTCGACCCGCCGCCGCGCCGGCCAAGGCGCCGGTCGCCATCGGCAACGCAACCCCGGTCAACGCCGTCGCCGGTTCGCCCGTCGCGGTCCACGCGCAGGCGCCTGCCGCGCCGGTCTCGGTGCCTGCCTCGTTGCAGGTGGCCAGCACCGCCAGTCCGCCGCCCGCCGTTGCTTCCTACGCCAGCACAGCGGCCGCCAGCACGGCGCCGCGGGTAGTGCGTGGCCAGGTGTACTCGTACATCCAGGATGGCGTCCGCCACTACACCAGCCAGGCGCCGCGAGGCGTGGCCAACGCCGGCGCCGTGCGCACCATCCGCTACAGCTACATCGAGACCTGCTATGCCTGCGGCGTCCGGCCGGGCGTGAACTTCGGCACGGTCCGGCTCAACACCGACGCCTACCGCAATGAAATCGCCATGGCCGCCCGCCAGCACGGGGTCGACGAGGCGATCGTGCGCGCGATCATCCATGCCGAGTCGGCCTACAACCCCAATGCGCTGTCGCGGGTCGGGGCGCAGGGTCTGATGCAGCTGATGCCGGCCACGGCGCGACGCTTCGGCGTCAGCAACGCGTTCGACGCCGGCCAGAACATCCAGGGCGGCGTGCAGTACCTGGCCTGGCTGCTCAAGCGCTTCAACAACAACCTGGCCCTGGCCGCGGCCGGCTACAACGCCGGCGAGGGCGCCGTCGACAAGTACAAGGGCGTGCCGCCCTACAGCGAAACCCAGCGCTACGTCGTACGCGTGGCCCAGCTGGCCGAGCGCTACCGCGGCGCGGGCACCGTCGTGCGCTGATCGCGCGGGCCAACCCGCCGCCGGGCCCACGGGCCTGACCACGACTGGCCCGCTGCCAGCCCGCGACCGGCCCGCAAAACCAGTGATTCCAGAGCCGCCAGGCGCCTGACGGGCCCCAGCAGGCGGTTTACGCAACATCGGCGGATTGTCGGGCCATTCACCGTTCCGTTACACTTCCCCGTCTTTTGTGCCGCGAGCCGTCGCCAGTGGCTGGCTACGCGGTGTAACTTCGAACAGCTTTGCGGAGTGCCGGATGGCCAACCAAGGGGTCCATGATCCTGTCAACCAGGGCCGCCGTCGGTTCCTGACCGCGACCACTGCCGTGGTCGGTGCGGTCGGGGCCGGTTTTGTGGCGGTGCCGTTCATCAAGTCCTGGAATCCCAGTGCCCGAGCCAAGCTCGCCGGCGCTCCGATTTCCGCGGACATCAGCGCCCTTGAGGAAGGCCAGCGCATGATCCTGGAATGGCGCGGTCAGCCGATCTGGATCGTCAAGCGCTCCAAGGCCATCCTTGATGCGCTGCCGACCCTGGACTCGCGCCTGCGCGATCCCAAGTCGGACAACAAGGACCAGCAGCCGGCCTACATCACCGGTGAGCTGCGCTCGATCAAGCCGGAGATCTCCGTGCTGGTCGGCCTGTGCACGCACCTGGGCTGCTCGCCGGAAATGAAGGCCGAGATCCGCCCCGAGCCGTTCGATGACGACTGGAAGGGCGGTTACTTCTGCCCGTGCCACAAGTCGCGCTTCGACATGGCCGGTCGCGTGTTCCAGGGCGTCCCGGCGCCGACCAACCTGGTCGTGCCGCCGCATCATTACGAAGGCGACACCACGATCATCATCGGCGTCGATCCGTCGTCCGGCAGCAAGGGAGCGGCGTAAGTCATGTCGAACATCATTACCCGCACCGCCCTGGGCGCCTGGGATTGGGTCAACGCGCGCGCGCCCGGCATGATGCCGGCGTACCGCAAGCACATGACCGAGTACTACGCGCCGAAGAACTTCAACTTCTGGTACTACATGGGGTCGCTGGCACTGCTCGTGCTGGTCAACCAGATCGTCACCGGCATCTTCCTGACGATGCACTTCAAGCCGGCAGCGGCTGAAGCGTTCTCGTCGGTCGAATACATCATGCGTGACGTGGAGTGGGGCTGGCTGATCCGCTACATGCACTCCACCGGCGCGTCGATGTTCTTCATCGTCGTGTACCTGCACATGTTCCGCGGCCTGATGTACGGCTCGTACCAGAAGCCGCGCGAGCTGGTGTGGATCCTGGGCATGCTGATCTACCTGGTGCTGATGGCCGAAGCCTTCATGGGCTACGTGCTGCCGTGGGGCCAGATGTCGTTCTGGGGCGCCAAGGTGATCATCTCGCTGTTCGGGGCGATCCCGGTAGTCGGCAACGGCCTGACCGAGTGGATCATGGGCGACTACCTGCCCGGCGACGCCACCCTCAACCGATTCTTCGCCCTGCACGTGATCGCGCTGCCGCTGGTGCTGCTGCTGCTGGTCGTGCTGCACCTGGGTGCGCTGCACGAGGTCGGTTCCAACAACCCCGACGGCGTCGAGATCAAGAAGGGCCCGAAGGGCAACCGCTGGGATTCGACCAAGCCGCTGGACGGCATCCCGTTCCACCCGTACTACACGGTCAAGGACCTGTTCGGCGTCAGCTTCTTCCTGATCATCTGCGCGTTCGTCATCTTCTTCGCGCCGGCCTTCGGTGGCTGGTTCCTGGAGCATGACAACTTCACCGAGGCCAACCGCCTGGTGACGCCGGAGCACATCAAGCCGGTCTGGTACTACACCCCGTACTACGCGATGTTGCGCGTCATCCCGCACAAGCTCAGCGGCGTGATCGTGATGTTTGCCGCGATCGCGGTGCTGTTCCTGGTGCCGTGGCTGGACAAGTCGCCGGTGAAGTCGCACCGCTACCGCGGCATCCTGACCAAGGTCATGCTCGGCATGCTCGCCATCTGCTTCCTGTGGCTGGGCAAGATCGGCGCCGGCCCGGGTACCGACCCGGTCGAGACGATCATCGGCCGCGTGCTGACCTTCCTGTACTTCGTCTTCTTCATCACGATGCCGCTGTGGACCAAGTTCGACAAGACCAAGCCGGTGCCGGAACGGGTGACGATGCATGACTAACCAGACCGACGTCCGCCAGCCCTTCCAGAAGACGCACATCGTGAAGAAGCTCGCCACCTTTGCCGCCGGCCTGTTGGTTTCGGTCACCGCCTTCGCGTCCGAAGGCGGCCACCTGCTGCAGTCGGGCACCGACCTGGGCGACCAGGCGTCGCTGCAGCGCGGCGCCAAGCTGTACATGAACTACTGCTCGGGCTGCCACTCGCTCAAGTACCTGCGTTACTCGCGCATGGCCGAAGACCTCGGCCTGAGCGAGGACGACGTCATGGCCAACCTGAACTTCACCGGCGCCAAGGTCGGTGAGCAGATCCAGGTCAGCCTGACGCCGGAACACGCCAGCCAGTGGTTCGGCAAGATGCCGCCGGACCTGAGCCTGATCGCCCGCGTGCGCGGCACCGACTGGATCTACACGTACCTGAAGTCGTTCTACCTGGACGAGGCGCGTCCGCTGGGCTGGAACAACCAGCTGTTCCCGAACGCCTCGATGCCGAACCCGCTGTGGGAGCTGCAGGGCCTGCAGCACGCCGAGTTCGGTGAAGCCGACAAGAAGACGGGCGACCGTCCGGTGCACGGTCTGAAAGTGACCACGCCCGGCAAGCTCGACGAGAAGGGCTTCAACCAGGCGGTCCGCGACATCACCACTTTCCTCGAGTACGCCGGCGAACCGGCCGCCCTCAAGCGCCAGAGCATGGGCGTGTGGGTGATCCTGTTCCTGGCGATGTTCACCATCATTGCCTACCTGCTCAAGCTCGAGTACTGGCGAGACGTGGACAAGCACTGATCGCTGCTGTATCCCTTGGAGCCCGCCCAGCAATGCGCGGGCTCCTTGGTTGATGCGGCGGGCTGCGCGATCGAGGCCGTGACGACCGTCCACACGGGGTGGATGGCGTCTTGCCACTGGCGGATTCCAGTGGCTGGGAGAGGTCGATAATGGCGGCGAGTCCACGTATGCGTAATGCCCTGACGCTGTTTTCCTCCACCGATTGCGTGCTGTGCCATCGCGTGCGCCTGGTGCTTGCGGCCAAAGGCGTCACCTACGATCTGGTCCCGGTCGACCCGCAGAACCCGCCCGAAGATCTCGTCGATCTCAACCCCTACCACTCGGTGCCGACCCTGGTCGAGCGCGACCTGGTGCTCTATGCCGCCAGCGTGGTCAGCGAGTACCTCGACGAACGCTATCCGCACCCGCCGCTGATGCCGGTCGACCCGCTTTCGCGGGCGCGCCTGCGCCTGGCGATGCTGCGCCTGGAACACGACTGGGTGCCGCAGGTGCAGGCCATCCAGCTGGGCACCAAGGCCCAGGCCGAAGCCGGCCGCAAGCGCCTGAAAGAGCTGCTGACCGCCTCGGTGCCGCTGTTCAAGGCGAGCAAGTTCTTCCTCAATCCCGAGATGAGCCTGGCCGACTGCGCGATGGCGCCGATCATCTGGCGGCTCGACGCGCTGGGCGTGCCGATGCCGAAGGACGGCAAGGCGATCGAGGACTACGGCAACCGCATCTTCCGCAACCCCGGCTTCACCCGCAGCCTGACCGAGCAGGAACGCAAGCTGCGCGAAATGCCGGCCTGAGCCGCGGCCGGTCCTTTGAAAAGACGGGCGGGCCTGCTGGGCCCGCTTCGTATTTGGGCCTCCGGTTTCCACCTGCCCACGACATGACGGCGCTAAACTGCGCACATGAGTCAGGAAAGTCCCCCGATGACCAGTCACCGCCCCTATCTGCTGCGGGCGTTGTACGAATGGATCGCCGATAACGGCATGACCCCGCACCTGCTGGTCGATGCGGCGCGGCCGGCCGTGCAGGTGCCGGTGCATGCGGTGAAGGATGGCAAGATCGTGCTCAACATCGCCGAGCGCGCGGTCTCCCATCTGGAAATGGGCAACGACGCCATCCGCTTCAGCGCCCGCTTCGGCGGCGTCAGCTATCCGGTGAGCGTGCCGGTGCAGGCGGTGCTGGCGATCTACGCGCGCGAGACCGGGCAGGGCATGGCGCTGCCCGACGACGTGCATGCGGCCGGCGACGATGGCGACCTCGACAGCGACATGGAAAACAACGAAGAGGGCGTGACCACGACCCTCAGCGCGGTGCCCAGCAATCCGTCGCCCGAAGGCGACGACGATGGCCCGCAATCGCCGACGCCGTCGCCGCGCCGCGGCGGGCACCTTCGCATCGTCAAGTAACGCAGGCCGCCATCCCCGCGAACGCGGGGAGATCCAAGGACGTCGCGCTGGCCTTTCAGTGCAACTGCGCCGGCGCCCGCGTCACCGGCCCGCTGAACGCAATCAGCCGATCCCCGCGCAGCACCATCCGGCCCACGTGCCGGTCCTCGCCATCGATCGAATAGTCGAAGCGGAAGGTGCGTTCCCAGCCCAGCCAGCCACTGTCCTGGCGGCACAGGCGGATGCCGGTGGCGTGCACGCTCTGGTCCAGCCACTGCACCCCGGCGGCCTTGCAGGCGTCACGACCGACCGCTTCGGCGCGCTCGGCGGCGGCGCGGCCGGCACTCCAGAATGCGAACACCATCGCAGCGGCAATCATCAGAAACAGTAAAGTCGGCATGCAATTGGGGACCGCGGATGATGGGAAATCCAGGTCCTAAATGTGGCGGCGCGCCGCGCCGGCCGCAAGGGGTACGGGACATTGCTGACAGGGGAGCAGGTCCACGATGAAACTCGTCTTTCCGGGTGGCGAACACCCGCAGGTACTGCTGGGCCACGGCATCAACCGCGTCGGCTCCGATCCGCACTCCACCATCGTCATCGACCGCCCCGGCGTGCTGCCGCAGCATTGCCTGCTGCATGTCACCGCACAGGGCGTGATGCTGGATGTTCCGCCCGGCACCGCGGTCAGCGTCAACGGCCGCAACGTGGCCGGGCTGATCACGCTGCGCCCGGGTGACAGCGTCGGTTTCGACCAGGTCCAGGCCAAGCTCGCCGCACTGGGCCCGGCCCCGGTGGTCGGTCGCCAGCCCCCGTCAGCCGGCCCGGATCTGATCCCGGCCAACGACGACCCGGGCGTGACCGCGGTGCGACCGGTGGTGCCGCGCTTCTTCCTGCGCGGCATCTCGGCCGAAGTGTCGGGGCGGAGCGAACCGCTGGTGGGCGTGATTACCGTGGGCCGCAGCAGCGAAAGCACCCTGCGCTTCGACTCGCCGGGGGTGTCGCGCAACCATGCCCGGCTGATGCCCACCGACAGCGGACTGCAGGTCGAAGACCTGGGTTCGAGCAACGGCAGCTTCATCAACGGCAAGCGCGTCCTGCGTGGCGAGGCCAAGGTTGGCGACGAGATCGCCTTCGACACGGTGCGCTTCCGGCTGGCGGCCACGGCCAAGGCCGAGCCCGTGCAGGTCGTTGCCGCGCCGCGGCCTGCGCCGGGCAGACGGCCGCTGTGGCCGCGGCTGCTGGCGATCGTGCTGCTGGCCATGGTGCTCGTGGGCGCGGCGGCGGCTGTCGCCTTCGTGCTGTCGGGTCAGCGCCTGCCGGCTTTCTGAGCAGGCGCCCGGGGCGTCGCCGCCTCAACCCGGCGGCGGGCCCAGCTTGAGCGACAGGTCGATCGCGCGGACGTGCTTGGTCAGTCCGCCGATGGAAATGCAGTCGACGCCGTCTTCGGCGATCGCGCGCAACGTCTGCATGTCGACGCCGCCGGAGACCTCGAGCGGAATGCGCCGGTCGAACGGCGGGTTCGACGCGATGCGGACGGCCTGGCGCCGGGTATCGGCATCGAAGTCGTCGATCAGGATGCGATCGCAACCTTCGCGCAGGGCTTCTTCCAGCTGCGCGATCGTCTCCACCTCGACGATCAGCGGCAGTTGCGGGTGCATCGCCCGGGCGGCGCGGATGGCCGCGGTGAGCGAACCGGCCGCGCGCACGTGGTTTTCCTTGAGCATCACCGCGTCATGCAGGCCGATGCGGTGGTTGACGCCGCCACCGACTCGGACGGCGTACTTCTGCGCCAGGCGCAGGCCGGGGATGGTCTTGCGGGTATCGAGGATTTTCGCGCCGGTACCCTGGACGGCATCGACATAAGCCGCGGTGGTGGTCGCCGTGCCAGACAGCGTCTGCAGGAAATTCAGCGAGGTGCGCTCGGCACTGACCAGTGCCCGCGAGCGGCCCTGCAGGATCGCCAGCACCGTGCCCTTGGCGACGCGATCGCCTTCGGCCACGTGCCAGTCGATGCGCACCTGCGGATCGAGCGCGCGATGGCAGGCATCGAACCAGGGCCGGCCGCACACCACGGCGTCTTCCTTGCACAGCAGGTAGGCGCTGTCGGCGGTATCGGGCAGCAGGGCGGCGGTGACGTCGCCACTGCCAAGGTCCTCGGCCAGTGCGCGGGCGACGTCGTCCTCCACGGCCTCGGCCGGCGGCGGGGCGAAGGGCGCGGTCATGCGCCGGGGAAAGCGTCGACCTGGGCGGTGGCGATGGCCTCTTCGGCCAGCAGCACCGGGATGCCATCGTCGATGCGATAGGCGATCTTGCGGTCGCGGGTGATCAGGGCTTCCTTCACCGCAGCGGCCTGGGCGCTGCCGTCGCCGCGGACGATGCCACCGGCCTGGATCGCGTCGTTCAGGGCCTGCAGGCCGCGGCCGTCCAGCAATTGCAGGGGCTGGCGGGTGGTCGGGCAGACAAGGAGGTCGAGCAGCTTGCGATCCATACGGTGTGGTGCCGGGGGAACGGAACAGGGCGTTAGAATACGTCTTTGCACAAGGGCAGGACCATGCCAGTAGACCAAGTAGCGCCGCTTGTCGGCATCGTGATGGGCTCGCGCTCCGACTGGGAGACGATGCAGCACGCCGCCGCCAAGCTCGAGGCGCTGGGCGTCCCGCATGAGATCCGCGTGGTCTCGGCGCACCGCACCCCCGACGTCCTGTTCGACTACGCCGCCACTGCGCAGTCGCGCGGATTGCGCGCGATCATTGCCGGCGCCGGCGGCGCCGCCCACCTGCCGGGCATGCTCGCCGCCAAGACCGCCGTGCCGGTGCTGGGCGTGCCGGTGCAGAGCAAGGCGCTCAACGGCATGGACTCGCTGCTGTCGATCGTGCAGATGCCGGCCGGCATCCCGGTCGCGACCTTCGCCATCGGCAATGCCGGCGCCGCCAACGCCGCGCTGTTCGCTGCCGCGATGCTGGCCGCCGAACATCCGGTGATCGCCGCGGCGCTCGACACCTTCCGCACGCGCCAGACCGACGACGTGCTCGCCAACGACGATCCGCGGAAATGACCACGGTCGGCATCCTCGGCGGCGGGCAACTGGCCCGCATGCTCGCGCTTTCCGGTGCGCCGCTCGGCCTGCGCTTCCTGGTGATGGACAACGTCGCCGACGCCTGCGCCGGGCAGTTCGCGCCGATGGTCGTGGGTGACTACCGCGACGAATCCACGCTGGCCGAATTCGCTTCGCGCGTCGACGTGGCCACGTTCGATTTCGAGAACGTCCCGGCCGAATCGGCGCAATGGCTCAGCGAACGCGTGCAGGTATTCCCGAACCCGCGCGCGCTGGCAACGGCGCAGGACCGGCTGGCCGAGAAGACCCTGTTCGAGGAGCTGGGCATCCCGGTGCCGCCGTTCGCCGCGATCGACACGCGCGAACAGCTCGACGCCGCGATCGCGAAGATCGGCGCGCCCTGCATCCTCAAGACCCGCCGCCTGGGCTACGACGGCAAGGGCCAGTTCCGCATCAAGACGCCGGCCGATGCCGATGCCGCCTGGGACACCCTGGGCGCGCAGGCGAGCAACGTCGGCCTGATCCTGGAAGGCTTCGTCCATTTCGAGCGCGAGCTGTCGGTGGTGGCGGTACGCGGCCGCGACGGCGAATTCCGCACCTGGCCGCTGACCGAGAACTGGCACGTCGACGGCGTGCTGTCGGCCAGCCTGGCCCCGGCGCGCGTCGATACCGCGCTGGCCGAAGTCGCCTACGAACATGCGCGAAAGCTGGCCCAGGCACTGGACTACGTGGGCGTGTTCGCACTGGAACTGTTCTGCCGCGACGGCAAGCTGCTGGCCAACGAACTCGCCCCGCGCGTGCACAACTCCGGTCACTGGACGATCGAGGGAAGCGAAACCTCGCAGTTCCAGAACCATCTGCGCGCGGTGCTCGGCCTGCCGCTGGGCGACACGCGCATGGTTGGCGTGGCCTGCATGCTCAACTGGATCGGCGAGATGCCGTCGCCGACGCCGGTGCTGGCCGAGCCGGGTGGTCACTGGCACGACTACGGCAAGTCGTCGCGCGCCGGTCGCAAGGTCGGTCACGCGACGGTGCGTGCCGACTCCTCGCAGGCGCTGGCGACGTCGCTGCAGCGCATAGGCGAAGGGCTGGGCCGACAGGCGCAGGTCGATCCGGTGATCGCGGCGCTGGCGCGCTCGTAACGCCGCCATCGGCACGAAACGCAAACGGCCGGGTTTCCCCGGCCGTTTGTTTCTGGAGCGCTCTGTCGCTTGCTTCAGGTTCGCTTACTTCAGGTTCGCGGCCACGAAGTCCCAGTTGACCAGGTTCCAGAACGACTCGACGTACTTCGGGCGGGCGTTGCGGTAATCGATGTAGTAGGCGTGCTCCCACACATCGCAGGTCAGCAGCGGGGTGTCGTCGCCGGTCAGCGGGGTGGCGGCGTTGGAGGTGCTGACCAGGGCCAGCGAACCGTCCGGACGCTGCACCAGCCAGCCCCAGCCCGAACCGAACGTGCCGACCGTGACCTTGGTGAACTCTTCCTTGAACTTGGCGAAGTCGCCGAAGGCCTTGGTGATGAGCTCCGCCAGCTTGCCGCCGGGCTCGCCGCCGCCGTTGGGGGACAGGCAGTTCCAGTAGAAGGTGTGGTTCCAGATCTGCGCGGCGTTGTTGAACATGCCGCCCTGCGACTTGCGGATGATGTCCTCGAGCGCCATGCCGGCGAACTCGGTCCCCTCGATCATCTTGTTGAGGTTGTCGACGTAGGTCTTGTGATGCTTGCCGTAGTGGAAGTCGATGGTTTCGCCGGAGATGTGCGGTTCGAGCGCGGTGCGGTCGTAGGGCAGGGCGGGCAGTTCGATGGCCATTGCGGGCTCCAGAGGGCTGGCTAAGGGGAGGGCCGGGGGCGCGATCCGGGGTGCCGGAGCGTCCGCGGCTCGGGAAGGCTTACAATTACCCATTCTATCCCCACGCTTCGTTGCCGTGCCGTCAAAGGTTCGCAACGCACCATCGCAGGAGTTGCACCCATGTCCGTTATGGAGCGGATCCAGGCTGAAGTCGAAAGCCATCCGATCGTCCTTTTCATGAAGGGGACGGCGCAGTTCCCGATGTGCGGCTTCTCCAGCCGCGCGGTGCAGGCGCTCAAGGCGGCAGGTGCGAACGAGCTGCACACCGTCAACGTGCTCGAGGATCCCGAGATCCGCGCCAACCTGCCGCGCTACTCGAACTGGCCGACATTCCCGCAACTGTTCATCCACGGCGAACTGATCGGCGGCTGCGACATCACCATGGAGCTGTTCGAGTCCGGTGAGCTGGCGCGCATGATCAGCGAGACCCACAGCCAGTGATGGCAGCGGTGGAACCCGCGCAGGATGCCCGCGCGCTGGAAGGCCGCGCTCTCGAAGGACGTGTCGTTCTGGTGACCGGCGCCCATGGCGGCCTCGGCCAGGCCGCTGCGCTGGCGTGCACGCGCGCCGGGGCGACCGTCATCCTGCTCGGGCGCAAGCTGCCGAAGTTGAACCGCGTTTACGACGCGCTGGCCCAGGCAGGGCCGGAGCCGCTGCTGTACCCGCTCGACCTGGAAGGCGCGTCGCCTGACGACTACGCCGAGTTGGCGCAACGCCTGGAAAGCGAAGTCGGCCACCTCGACGGCGTGCTGCATTGCGCCGCCGAGTTCGCCGGCCTCACGCCGCTCGCGCAGACCGACCCGGCCGTCTTCGCCCGCGCCATCCACGTCAACCTCACCGCGCCGTGGTGGCTGACCCAGGCCTGCCTGCCGCTGCTGGGCAAGGCGCGCGATGCGGCCGTGGTTTTCGTCCTCGACGATCCGGCGCTCACCAGCAAGGCGTACTGGGGCGGCTATGGCATTGCCAAGCAGGGCGTTGCCGCCCTGGTCGGGATGCTCCATGGCGAACTGGCCAACAGCAACGTGCGCGTGGCCGGGCTGCAGCCGGGTCCGATGCGCACGCCGTTGCGCGCGAAGGCCTATGTCGAAGGCGATGACCGTTCCGCCGCCGATCCGTCGGCGTATGCCGCCGCCTGCGTCACCCTGTTGTCCGAGGCCGGGGCGGCGCATCGCGGCCAGATCTGGAATCCGCCCGCGCCTTCGGCGTTGAGCCTGCCCGTTCTTCCGACCCTTCCAAGCCAGCCGGGCCACTGACGCCTGCCGATGACGCCACGCCCATGACGATTGCCTCGGCGGCCCTGCTGCTGTTCCTGATCCTGGACCCGCTCGGCAACGTGCCGGTGTTCCTGAGCCTGCTGCGCGGCCTGCCGCCCAGGCGCCAGCGGATCGTGCTCGCGCGCGAACTGCTGATCGCCCTGGCGGTGCTGATGATGTTCCTGTGGGGCGGCAAGTACGCCCTGGAACTGATGCACCTGCGCCAGGAATCGGTGTCCATTGCCGGCGGCATCGTCCTGTTCCTGATCGGCATCCGCATGATCTTCCCGCCGCCGGAAGGGCTGATGGGCGAGATCCCAGATGGCGAGCCTTTCATCGTGCCAATGGCCATCCCGCTGGTGGCCGGCCCCTCGGGCATGGCCGCGGTGATGCTGATGGGCAGCAACGAGCCCACCCGCCTGGGCGAGTGGAGCCTGGCCCTGCTGATTGCCTGGGGCGCGACCGCGGCGATCCTCTTCAGCGCCACCTTGCTCTACAAGCTGATGGGCATCCGCGCGCTGACCGCCATCGAACGCCTGATGGGCATGCTGCTGGTGGCCATTTCGGTGCAGATGTTCCTGGACGGCCTGGGCACCTACCTGCAGATCGCCCCGCCGTAAGCGCCGCGGCCGGGTCCGGGGCCATTGTTCCCCGGAGCCCGCCCATTGCCCCGCGGTCACTGCCGCCGGGCCTGCACCGCCAAGGCTACCGGCCTCCAGGGACGGCTTTGCCGCCCATGGCGAATCTTGACCGTCGTCACGTCTCTGTCACAAGACGCACATAGCCTGTTAAACTACTGTTAACACAGTGGTAGGGGCCCGCACCCCACAGGGGCCGGGGCAGCCGCAAATCCGAATTTCGACCAGGCGCGGACAGGTTCCGCGCTGGTCGCGTCGTTTTTTCCATTCGAACCATGTATGAGGCCATCGCAATGACCCATCCGAACCGCGTCCGTATGTCCAAGCTCACGCTTGGCCTGCTGGCTGTCCTCGCTACTTCCACTGTGTTCGCCCAGGCCACCTCGGCCGGTATCGGCGGTCGCGTTGTCGCTGCTGACGGCCAGCCCGTCGCCGGCGCCGAAGTCGTCATCACCCACACCGAGTCGGGCACGGTCAGCCGCGCCGTCACCGGTGCCGACGGTCGCTACAACGCCCGCGGTCTGCGCGTCGGCGGCCCGTACACCGTCACCATCAACAAGGCCGGCGCAGGCAGCACCAGCCAGGACGGCGTGTTCCTGAACCTCGACAAGGTCAACCAGGTCGACCTGTCGCTGAACAACGAAGTCACCACGCTGGAATCGGTGCAGGCGATCTCGTACGGCGGTTCGGAAGTTTTCAGCGCCAACAAGATGGGCGCCGGCTCGCAGATCACCCGCGAGCAGATCGAGTCGATGCCGAGCATCAACCGCAACCTGCAGGACTTCGCCCGCCTCGACCCGCGCGTCGTGCAGAGCGACAAGGCCCGCAACGAGATCACGGTCGGCGGCCAGAACCCGCGCTACAACGTGATCCGCGTCGATGGCATCAGCGGCGCCGACTCGTTCGGCCTGCAGGGCAACGGCCTGCCGACCCCGCGCCAGCCGTTCTCGATGGACACCATCGATGAGATCTCGGTCGACGTCGCCAACTACGACGTCACCATCTCCGGCGGCACCGGTGGCGTGATCAACGCGGTCACCAAGTCCGGCACCAACGAGTTCCACGGTTCGGTCTACGGCATCTACCGCGACAACGACTGGTCCGGCAAGAACCAGAACGACGTCCGTCCGAAGCTGTTCGACAACGAGCAGACCTACGGCATGACCTTCGGTGGTCCGCTGATCAAGGACAAGCTGTTCTTCTTCGCCAACTACGAGAACTACACCGGCAAGGACCTGTTCACCGGCAACTCCGGTTTCGGTCCGGTCGGCTCGGGCGAGAGCAACATCGTCGGCATCACCCAGGCGCAGATCGATGAAGTCATCGCGCTGTCGCGGGCCAAGGGCTTCGATCCGGGCACGCTGGCCAAGCCCTCGCTCGACACCGAGAGCGAAGAGTACGGCCTGAAGATCGACTGGAACATCACCGACGCCCACCGCGCCAGCTTCCGCTACGGCAAGACCGAGCAGAGCACGCCGTTCCTGCAGGGCTTCAACGCCTCGTCGCTGGCCCTGAACACGTACCACTACGTGCAGGACTTCAGCCTCGAGACCTACAGCGCGCAGCTGTTCAGCGACTGGACCGACGTGTTCTCGACCGAAGCCAAGGTGTCGTACCGCGACTACTCGGCCGTGCGTAACCCGCTGGCCGACCTGCCGGCGATCGCCGTGCGCATCGGCAGCAACACGCTGAACTTCGGCACCGAAGAGAACACCCACGCCAACGTCCTCGAGACGCAGACCTGGAATGCGTTCTTCGCCGGCAACCTGTTCCTGGGCGACCACACCGTCAAGTTCGGCGTCGACTACGAGTCCAACGAGGTCTACAACCTCTTTGGCCGTCGCGTGAACGGTGTCTACACCTTCAACAGCATCGCCGCCTACGCCGCCAACCAGTCCAGCCGCTATCAGCTGTTCTACCCGCAGGGCGGCGACCTGGACGCAATGGCAGCCGTCTTCACCCAGCGCAACGTTGGCGTGTTCGTGCAGGACAGCTGGGCGGTCAACAGCAACCTGACCCTGACCTACGGCCTGCGTTACGACGGCTCGATCGTCGATGACGCGCCGAAGTTCAACGCCGCCGCCTCGGCGCTGTTCGGCGTGCGCAACGACAACACCATCGACGGCACCGACCTGTGGTCGCCGCGCTTTGGCTTCAACTACACCATCGACAGCGAGCGCCCGAGCCAGGTGCGTGGTGGTCTTGGTCTGTTCAAGGGCGCAGCGGCCACGGTGTGGCTGGCCAACCCGTACGCCAACAACGGCGTGACCTACACCGACTACTTCGATGCCAACGGCACCACCTCGTTCTCGCCGGACCCGAATGGCCAGCTGGCCATCGCCCAGGCCGGTGGCACCCCGGGCCAGCAGTCGGTCGACTTCATCGATTCCGACCTGGCGCAGCCGTCGGTGTGGAAGTCCAACATCGCGTTCGACACCGAGCTGCCGTGGTGGGGCGTTGTTGCCTCGACCGAGCTGGTGCTGACCTCGGTCAAGGACGGTATCTACTACCAGCAGCTCAACCTGGGTAACGTCGGTGCGATCGGCCAGGATGGCCGCGCGATCTACTGGAACCAGCAGGGTCGCAATCCGCTCAACTGGGATCGCAACGGCGTTTCCAGCGGCGGCGCGCTCGCACGCGGCAACCGTTCGGCTGCGCAGAATGGCTTCAACGACGCCATCATCGCCAAGCAGACCAACAAGGGCGAAAGCCAGCAGCTGACCCTGTCGTTGAACAAGCCGTTCAACGATGGCGACTGGGCCTGGGCGCTGTCGTACACCTACACCAACGCCAACGAAGTCAGCCCGCTGACCAGCTCGACCTCGAGCTCGCAGCTGGGCAACACCTCGGTCTTCCAGGCCAACGAGGAAGTCTCGGCAACCTCGAGCTACGAGATCAAGGACCGCTTCCTGGCCACGGCCAGCTGGAAGCACGCGTTCTTCGGCGACAACAACACCATCGTGTCGATGGTGTATGAAGGCCGCTCGGGTCGTCCGTACAGCTACAACTTCGACAATGACGTGAACGGTGACGGTCGCCTCAACGACCTGCTGTACATCCCGACCGCTCCGGGCGACGTGATCGTCGGCCGCGGCGCGACGAAGGCTGCCGAAGAAGCGGCTTTCTGGGATTACATCTACAACAACGAGTACCTCAACTCGCACCGTGGCCAGGTCGCCGAGCGCAACGCTGCCACCGGCGAGTGGGTCAACCAGTTCGACCTGCACGTCGCCCAGGAATTCCCGGGCTTCATGAAGGGCCACAAGGCCGAGCTGTCGTTCGACATCCTCAACTTTGGCAACTTGCTCAACAAGGATTGGGGCCGCATCGAGGAAGCTGCGTTCCCGGCGATGCGTGGCGTGGTCGAGTACGGCGGCATCGATCCGGCGACCGGCAAGTACGTCTACCGCTTCAACACCCCGGACAACCTGACGATCTATGACGACAAGGGCGTTTCGCGCTGGGCCGCCCAGGTCAGCGTCCGCTACCAGTTCTGATCGGCAGCAATGCCTGTTTGACGAAAACGGCCGGGTTTCCCGGCCGTTTTCTTTTGTGGGGGGGCAGGCTAGAGTCGTACCGGTAAACAAGACGAAAGAAGAGATAGCAATGAGCGCCACCATTGAAACCACCCTCCCCACCGTCAACGCCCGCATCTACCCCAAAGGCGGCCTGGACGTCCTCTCGCGTGACGAGGTCGCGCGCCTGCGCGACGTGTCCACCGGCATGCACGACCTGCTGCGCCGCTGCGCGCTGGCGGTGCTGACCAGCGGCAGCGCTTCCGACGATCCGCGCGCCGCGCGCGAGCTGTACCCCGAATTCGACATCCAGGTGCACCAGCAGGACCGCGGCGTACGCATCGACCTGACCCATGCGCCGGCGATGGCCTTCGTCGACGGCGAGATCATCCGCGGCGTCGCCGAGCTGTTGTTCGCCGTAGTCCGCGACCTGGCCTATACCGTGATGGAACTGGGCCCGGACTCCAACCAGGACCTGGAATCCTCCTCGGGCATCACCGACTCGGTGTTCGGCCTGCTGCGCAACGCGCGCATCCTGCATCCCACCGAGCCCAACCTGGTGGTCTGCTGGGGCGGCCACTCGATCTCGCGCGACGAGTACGTCTACACCAAGCAGGTAGGTTACGAGCTGGGCCTGCGCGGACTCGACATCTGCACCGGCTGCGGCCCGGGTGCGATGAAGGGCCCGATGAAGGGCGCGACCATCGCCCACGCCAAGCAGCGCCGCAGCCGCACGCGCTACATCGGCATCACCGAGCCGGGCATCATCGCCGCCGAATCGCCGAACCCGATCGTCAACCACCTGGTGATCATGCCGGACATCGAAAAGCGCCTTGAGGCGTTCGTCCGTCTCGGCCACGGCATCATCGTGTTCCCCGGTGGCGTCGGCACGGCCGAGGAGATCCTGTACCTGCTCGGCATCCTGCTGCGCGAAGAGAACGCGCACCTGCCGTTCCCGCTGATCTTCACCGGCCCGACCGCGTCGGCGCCGTACTTCGAGCAGATCGACAAGTTCATCCGCCTGACCCTGGGCGAAGACGCGACCAAGCGTTACGAGATCATCGTCGGCGACCCCGACAAGGTCGCCAAGCGCATGACGGCGGGCATCCGCAAGGTCCGCGAGCACCGCATCGCGCAGAAGGACTCGTTCTTCTTCAACTGGTCGGTGGATATCCCGCTGGCGTTCCAGCGTCCGTTTGTGCCCACGCACGAGGCGATGGCTTCGCTCGACCTGCACCACGGCCGCAAGCCGCACGAACTGGCCGCCGATCTGCGCCGCGCGTTCTCTGGCATCGTCGCCGGCAACGTCAAGGAAGACGGCATGCGCCGGATCGAGGCGCACGGCCCGTTCGAGATCCACGGCGACGCCGACATGATGCAGTCGCTCGATTCGCTGCTGCGCGCCTTCGTCGAGCAGCGCCGCATGAAGATCGCCGGCGAGTACAAGCCCTGCTATCGCGTAGTCGCCTGATCGCTTGAAGCCTCTCTCCCGCTCGCGGGAGGGGGGCTGGGGCGAGGGCAGGGCGCCGCAGCTACCCCGGCGACACCGGCAAGCGCACCGTCGCGATGAACCGCTTGCCTTCCTGCTGCGTGATCACGCTGCCGCGACCGCCGGTCAGCGCCTCGATCCGCACCTGCGAGGCATTGAGGCCGACGTGATGGCCGGGGTTGTGGCCACCGGTGGGCGCCAATGGATTGATGATGCGCACGATCACCGTATCGGGCGTGGTGGTGACGGCGATCTCGATCTGGCCGCCATCCGGGCGACGCTCGATGCCGTGGCGGATCGCGTTTTCGACCAGCGGCTGGATCGACAGCGCCGGCACTGTGACTGCCGGGATCTCGCGCGGCAGTTGCCAGTCGACCTGCAGCCGCTCGCCGAAACGCAGTTGCTCGATCTCCAGGTAACGACGCGCCAGCGCCAGTTCGTCCTCGAGCGAGATGTCGCGCGGGCCGGCCAGCGCGGCGCGGAACAGATCGGCCAGGTCGAGCAGCAGGCGCTCGACTTCCTCCGGCTTGCGGTGCACGAGCGCCGCGCCGGTGTTGAGTGTGTTGAAGAGGAAGTGCGGTCGGATGCGTGCCTGCAGGGCTTCCAGTTGAGCCTGCTTGGCCTGGACGGCCAGCTGCCGCGCCCGCCAGTGGTTCTGGAATGCGGCCAGCCCGAGCAGGCCCATGGCCAGGGCCATGCCGGTAAGGCGCAGGAACAGCGATTGCCAGTCGTCGCGCTCCAGCGTCCACAGGTCGCGCAGCAACAGCCACGTCAGTGACCCGACCAGCCAGGTGCTCAACAACAGCACGCAAAGCGCGACATAGGCCACGCTCTGCGGTTTCAGGCGCACCAGCGGACGCCGCACCAGATACAGCATGGCCAGGCTGAGCAGCAGCACCCACTGCACCAGGATCGAGGTCAGTCCGAAATACACCCAGCGGTCCTGGCTGATCCCGGGCGCAAGCGCCAGGATGATCGAGACACCTTCGCCGGCGACCAGTGCCCAGATGATGGTGGGCGCCTGCCAAAGAGTGTCCAGCGGATGGCTGGGTGCCGGTGAGGTCATGTCCTGTTGGCGATTCGGGCCCGAGCGACATCATGCCCTGTCGCTTCGCCCGTGGCTGCCCCTGTCGTCCATTCCTGACAGCTCGCTGCCCGCCGCTCATTCTGTCCCGCGCTCCGCTAATCGGTTGTCGCTGGCGCTCCCGGCGGGCGGTCCCTATGGTTGGCAGGCAAGTTTCCCGGGGAGGGGACAATGCCGTTTAGCCGTCAACACACCCGGCGCTCTCAGTACAGCGCCAGGAACCAGGAACGTGGATTCACCTTGGTCGAACTTGCCATCACCCTGGCGGTGCTGGCGGTGCTGATGTCGGTGGCCATTCCCGGTTTTCGCCTGGTCCAGAACTCAAGCCGGCTCAGTGCTGCCGCCAACGAGCTCGTGGGTTCGCTGCAGTCGGCGCGCATGGAAGCCATCCGCCGCAACGGCCGGGTGGTGATCTGCAGCTCCGCCGACGGCGCCACCTGCAGTGGCGTGGGCACCTCGCAGGGTTGGGTGGTGTTTGCCGACGCCGACGCCGACTCCAGCGTCGATTCGGGCGAGGAGATCATCCTGGCCACCGCCGTGCCGACGCCGCTGACCATCAAGGCCAGCAGCGCCGTGACCGAGGGCATCGTGATGTTCCGCTCCGACGGCATGGCCCGCAACAAGGGCGGTCAGCTGCTGACCGGGCAGATCCGCATCTGCATGGCTGCCACCGTGCCCGCCGACAACGTCCGCAATGTCGCCATCGGCGCCGGCGGCCGGGTCCGGGTCGAGCGCGACAGCACTGCCGGCGTGTGCAACTGAGCCCGACAAGACGAACTACTGGAATCTCCCATGAATCATTCGCAACGGCGCCAACCATCCGCCCCCCGCGCCTCGCAGCGCGGCATGAGCCTGCTTGAGGTGCTGATCGCAGTGCTGGTCCTGGCCATCGGCCTGCTGGGCGTGGCTGCGCTGCAGGCGACCGCGCTGCGCAACAGCCAGAGCTCGCTGGAACGCAACCAGGCCGTGATCGCCAGCTACACGATCCTCGATGCCATGCGGGCCAACGTCGTCAGCGCGCGCGCTGGCAACTACGCGCTGGCGCGCACCTGCACGGTGCCAACCGCCGCCGGTACCCCACCGGACCTGTTGCGCGATGCCGACCAGCAGGACTGGATCCGCGACATGCAGGCAGTGATGGGCGACAGCGCGTGCGGGACGGTCGAATTCGCCAGTGGTGTCTACACGATCACGGTGGAATGGGACGACTCGCGTGGTTCCGGTGGCAGCAGCGCGCAGACGCTGAAGACGATGGTGCAGATATGAGCAACTCCATGGTCCGGACCGGCCACTCCCTGCGCGGCGTTCGCGGCGTCACTCTCGTCGAGCTGATGGTCGCGATGCTGATCGGCCTGCTGGTCACGGTCGGCGCGGTCGGCATCTTCATGACCAACCGCAAGAGCTACGCGGCCACCGAAAGCCTGGGTCGCGTCCAGGAAGGCGCGCGCATGGCATTCGAGCTGATGGCTCGCGACATCCGCGACGCCGACGGCACCCCCTGCGCCCAGCCCGGGCCGGCCGTCGCCGGTCAGGCGCCGATGCTGCCGATGGCGAACGTCGTCGTCGGCACCGCCTGGTGGAAGAACTGGGGCGATGGCCTGGTGGGCTACGAAAACGGTGGACTGACCAATACCGTGGCCGGCACGGATGCGATCGAACTGCATTCGGCCAGCGATGACGTGATCTCGGTCAACACCTACGCATCCAACACATTCACGCTGACCCGGGCCCCGACCGATTTCGTCGCCGACGACGTGGTGGTGGCCTGCGACAACACCCAGGCGGCGATATTCCGCATCGGCGCCCCGTCGGGCAACGACATCACGGTCTCGGCCAACAGCACCAAGAATTGCAGCCAGAACCTCGGCGTCGGTCCCAGCTGCGGCGCGTTCGGCTATGCCTACGCCACCGCCGACAAGCCGGCGATGGTCGCCAAGCTCAATGCGGTGCGCTGGTACGTGAAAGCCAACGGTCGCGGCGGCAATTCGCTGTACCGCAGCGTGCTTGACCAGGAGTCCGAGATCCTGGAGGGCGTCTCGACGCCAGCCTCCGGTGCCGGCGGTCTGCAGCTTACGTATCTGGTGGAAGGCGCAAACGCCTACGTCACCTCCACTACCGTGACCGCCGCCAGCAACTGGAAGCGGGTCAAGGCCGTTCGCGTCGAGCTGGAGTTCGAAGGCCAGCAGGACCGCGACTCCGATGCCATCAAGGCAGGTACCGACGGCAAGGGCCTGCGCCGGTCCATCCGCCATGTCGTTTCTCTCCGGAACCGAACCTCATGACTTCCCGCATGCGCCGCCCCGTACCCTCCATGGCCTCGCAGCGCGGCATTGCGCTGCTGGTGGTGTTGATCCTGTTGCTGATCATGACGCTGCTGGGACTGGCGAGCCTGCGCGGCACGCTGCTCGGCGAACGCATGAGCGGCAACCTGTTCGACCGCAGCCTGGCCTTCCAGTCCGCCGAGTCCGCGCTGCGCCAGGGCGAGGCGGTCGCGGCCGGCCTGACCTCGATACCCACGGCCACCGATTGCAGCAATCCCGGTGGCGTCTGCGGCCGGCCGGTCAACGGTGCCGATCGCTCCCTCGCCGACGACGGCTGGGTGACGGCCGCGAAGATCGGCACGGGAACACAGAACGACCTCGCCGTCGGCACCGCGAGTGACCTGCAATACCTGGTCGAGTACCTCGGGGAATTTCCCAATTGGTACAACTGCGACAAGGTGACCAGCGGTGCTGGTGAGGTGCAGCCCGGTTGCATGGGCCATCGTTACCGCATCAGCGCACGTTACAAGGCCGATGGACGCTCGCAGGTTCTCCTGCAGTCCATCTACCGCCGTTACTGAGGCCTGGGGAGATGACCTTGCATACCGACACCAATCGCAAGCGCGCGGCGCTCCGTGGCAGCCGCAGCCGCTTCTACGCCGTGGGCCTTGGCTTCATGGCGACATTGGCAGGGCTCCCCGGCCACGCCGCGCTGGTCATTCCACCGACCCCGCTGCAGTCGGCCTCGCCGGTGCCGCCGAACATCATGTTCATCCTCGATGACTCCGGTTCGATGGAGGAAACGACGATGCCCGACGATCCGGCGCGCACCTCGCCGGTCCGCATCGAGAGCGCCACGTACACGCTCAACACGCTTTCGTACAAGCCCAGCATCACCTATACGCCTTGGAAGAACGCTGCCGGCACCACGCTCACCGGCGGTACTGCCTACGATTCCGCCTACAGCGATCTGAGCCTGGCATCGGGCACCACCACCAACCTGGGCAACAGCGTCCAGACGTTCTACGTACCCAAGTCGGCCGCGGTTGAGACGTCGACGGCCACTGCGGACTTCTACCGCTTCCAGATCCTGACCGATGGCACGATCTACCGCAGCGAGTACCTCGACGGCACCGCACCGCCGGCGCTCAGCCTGCTGTCGCAGGGCAGCATCGGCAAGTCTTCGGGCCAGTGGTTCTACGTCAACGTCACGGCTCCGGCGCAGTCCAAGGACCTGACCTTCACCACCAGCGGCGGCAGCGGCGGCGACCCCGACCTGTACATCAGGCTGGGCGCTGATCCCACGACGGGCACCTCCGACTGCTCCAAGACGCAGAGCGGCCGCGATCACTCCTGTGTGATCTCCTCGCCGACCGCGGGCGGCGTCTACCACGTCGGCATCTACGCCGACGGCGGCAGTGCCTTCACCGGCTTGACCCTCAATGTCACCTACGTCGACAACAGCAGCAGCGGCATCGGTTGCTCCACGAGCGGTGGCCTGGGCTGGCGCAACTGCACCCGGGTGACCCCGACGGGACGCTCGGAGGCCGCCGAGAAGACCAACTACGCGACCTGGTACTCCTATCACCGCACCCGCATGAAAGCGGCCAAGGCCGGCGCCAGCGAGGCATTCAGCGCGCTGACCGGTTCGAAGTACCGGGTGGGTTACACGACCATCTGGAACCGCTCGACCAAGTACATCCCGGTGGCTACCCATAACGGTCTGTTCGAGGACGTTACCGGCACCGCCGCTTCCACCAACCGCACCGACTGGTTCAACCGCCTGCACGCAGCGACCGGCAGCGGCCGCACGCCGCTGCAGACCGCGCTCAACCGCATCGGCCAGTACTACAGCGACGCCACCACCGGCGCCAAGGGTGCCTCGGGTCCTTACGGGCCGGCCACCACCAACCAGCTGGCCTGCCGTCAGAACTACGCGCTGCTGACCACCGACGGTTACTGGAACGATGGCCTGGTCGACGTCGGCAACTCCGACGGCACGGCAGGCCCGAACATCGGCGGCTCACCGACCTACTCGCCGTCCGCGCCCTACCGGGACAGCAAGTCCCAGACCCTGGCCGACGTGGCGATGGAGTACTGGAAGAAGGACCTGATGCCGAACATGTCCAACATCGTGCCCGCCTCGACCGCCAACCCGGCGTTCTGGCAGCACATGGTGACGTTCGGCGTCTCGATCGGACAGAAGGGCACGTTGCCGCAGACCAGCGTCGCCCAGGTGCTGGCCGATGGCGCCAGCTCCTTCACGTGGCCTGACCCGACCGATGCCGAAGACGAGGAACGCATCGACGACCTGCTGCACGCTGCGGTCAACGGCCACGGCACCTTCGCGATCGCCAACAATCCCGAGCAGTTCTCGCAGGCGCTGCAGTCGGCGTTGTCGGAGATCATTGCCCGCGAGAATTCCGGTTCGAACGTCACCGTCACCAGCACCGGGTTGCAGAGCGACACCCGCGCCTTCGTCGCCAAGTACAAGTCCGGCGAGTGGTACGGCGAGGTCGAAGCCTATCCGGTGACCGCCGACGGCGTGCAGAACACGCTGAGCTGGCGTGCGACGACCAACCTGCCCACGACGCAGCGCAGCAACATCTACACCCTGGGCTCGTCCAACGGCGGCCTGGTGACGACGTTCCCGACCAGCACGCAGGAAACGACGCTGACCACCGCGATCGCCAATTATGTGAAGGGCAATCGCACCGGTGAGGGCACGGTGTACCGCCGGCGCACGCACCTGCTGGGCGACATCGTCAACTCGTCGCCGACCTACGTCCGCGAGACCGTCGGTACCACCGTGGTGGAAACGGTCTACATCGGTTCCAACGACGGCATGCTTCACGCCTTCAACGCCAGCAGTGGCACCGAGCTGTTCAACTACGTGCCCAACCTGATCAACATGACGACGTTGAAGGGCCTGAGCGCGCTGACCAACTTCGAGCACCATTACTTCGTCGACGGTCCGGTGGTCGTGTCCAACCGCCGCCAGACCCCGGGCAAGAACTACCTGGTCGGCACGCTCGGCCGCGGTGGCAAGGGCGTCTACGGGCTCGATGTCAGCGACCCGTCCACCTTCGCCAGCACCGGCAAGGCGTGGGAGTTCGCCGGCGACAACGACATGGGCATGGTCCTTGGCAAGCCGCTGATCGCCAAGCTCAACAACGGCGACATGGCCGCGATCATCCCCAACGGCATCAACAGCACCAGCGAGCATTCCGTCCTCTACATCGTCAACCTGACGACCGGTGCACAGATCAAGAAGATCGACACCTTCCGCACCGGTGACGCGCTCAACAACGGTCTGTCGGCGCCGACCGGCGTGGATACCGATGGCAACGGCACCGTCGACTACGTCTACGCGGGCGATCTGAACGGCAATGTCTGGAAGTTCGACCTGTCCGG
Organism: Lysobacter sp. 05T417; assembly: GCF_056396405.1. Lineage (NCBI taxonomy): Bacteria > Pseudomonadati > Pseudomonadota > Gammaproteobacteria > Lysobacterales > Lysobacteraceae > Lysobacter > Lysobacter sp. 05T417. The sequence continues at coordinate 51,850 of NZ_JBFTLK010000009.1, forward strand.
CATCGCCTCCAGTTCCTGGGGTGTCTATGGCACCACGGCCGCGCCGATCTACTCGGCCAAGGACGGTTCCGGCAACGCCCAGCCGGTCACCGGCGGCATCACGGTCTCGTTCAACCCGTACACCTTCGAACCCTGGGTGTTCTTCGGCACCGGCCGTTACATCACCGCCGGCGACAAGGACGACCTCTCGGTGCAGACCTGGTACGGCATGGTCGACAGCGGCGCCACCGGGCGCAGCCAGCTCAAGGCGCGCGACATCGTCGTCGCCGGTGTCATCACGGACGCGAGCACGGGCATCGATCGCACGGTGCGCTCGTTCGAGAAGGCCACCACCGGCGACATGTCCGGCAAGAAGGGCTGGTACATCGATCTGCTGACGCCGCCAAACGATGTCGCCGACGGCGAGCGCATGGTCGGCAACCAGGTGGTCGTGGGCGGTTCGGTGCTGGTCGCCTCGAGCATCATTCCGCAAAGCAGCGATTGCGACGTGACGGGCAAGGGCTTCGTCAACGCGGTCGATCTGTTCACCGGCTCGGCCGTCAGCAACCCGTTCTTCGATGCCGACGGCAACGGCGAGTTCAACCTCTCCGACATGCTGACGTCCGGCACCGGCACCGGCGCCACCAAGATCCCGGTCGGCTCCATCGACCTGGGCGTGGGCATGCCGACCGATCCGACGGTTCTCGAGAACCTGGTGGTGGTGGGCGGTTCCAAGGGCACCACCGGCAGCGTCAAGATCAAGCGACTGGTCCAGGACGGCCGTATCTCCTGGCGCGAAATCATCAAGGACTGACAATGACCAACCTGAGCCAGATCCATTCGCGCTCGAACCGTGCCGACGCAAGAGGCCAGGCGGGCTTCACCCTGATCGAGGTCATGATCGTGGTGATGATCATCGGCATCCTGATGGCGATCGCCTATCCGAACTACCAGAACCACGTCATCAAGACGCGGCGCTCGGCGGCGGCGGGATGCCTGGTCCAGCAGGCGCAGTTCATGGAGCGCTATTACACGACCAACCTCAAGTACACCGGCGCGGCGTTGCCCGCCGGTGGTTGCAGCTCGGATCTGACGAACTTCTATACCTTCAGCATCTCCGCATCGGCCACGCGCTCGTATACGGTGCAGGCGGTTCCGCAGGGGCGCCAGGCAGCGCGCGACACCAAGTGCGCAACGCTGACGCTGAACCAGCTCGGTGTGAAGACCGAGAGCGGTACGGCGGGTGGTTACGCCGAGTGCTGGTAACTGATGTCTGAAAAGACGAAGGTCTGAAAAGACGAAGGGCCCACAGCGATGTGGGCCCTTTTTTGCCTCTCGCGGCCGGTGCGGTTTACCGCCGAACCGCGCGCAAAAAAAAAGACCTGCGACCTAGATCGCAAGTCTTTGATATCTGGCGCCCGAAGTTGGACTCGAACCAACGACCCCCTGATTAACAGTCAAGTGCTCTAACCGGCTGAGCTATTCGGGCGGGGACGGGCATTGTAATGCCTCCGCAGACAGGGTCAAGCATTCTGCGGCCAGATCCGCGGACGGGTTGCAGGAGACGGGCTTGCGGCTGCGTTCGGAGCGGATCCTGCCGCCCTGGTTGACGTAGATGCGGCCGATTTCCTGCTGTCGCGGTTGCGTGCACAACTGCAGGGCGAGGTTGCTGCCGCTGCCCAGCCCACTTGCCTGGAATCGCAACCAGTGGCGACCCGTCGAGCCGCGTATCGAGATTCCTCGCGCGATCGCCGGCTCGTGCAGCAGTATCCGATCCGGCGACGTCGGGATCCGCGTCCGGCGCGGGTCGGGGAAGGCGATCCAACCCTGATCCCAGACCGGATCCTGCCTGCAGGTCACGCCGTCGTGGCTGGGGCAGACCGTCACCGGGACGCGATGGCTCACGGCCAAATTGCGGGCAATGGCCAACGACACCGTCAGGCGATGCAGTGCGGCGCTGATCCTGGCCTCTGCCACCACGTGCCTGAACGCGGGTATGGCGAAACCCAGCGCGACACCCACCACGGCCAGGGTGCAGACCAGTTCGACCAGGGTGATGCCGCGGTGCCTGAGGACGATATCCATGGCCGCCCGGATCGATTCGAAGGGCGGACAAATATCCTCCACGCGCACCCTGAACCCGATCGGGCCGCCACGGGTGGCAGGGGTAGGGATCCACCGCCGCTGCCCCCATCTCCAGCTCCGACTACACTGAAGGTTTAGCCCGGAGCCATCGCCCGATGAACGACAGTCTCCATCCCGCAGGCTTCCAGCTGGTGTCGCCCTACGAACCGGCGGGCGACCAGCCGCAGGCGATCGCGCGCCTGGTGGACGGCTTCGAGAGCGGATTGGCATCGCAGACCATGCTCGGCGTGACCGGCTCGGGCAAGACGTTCACCGTCGCCAACATCATCCAGACGGTGCAGAAGCCGACCCTGGTCATGGCGCCCAACAAGACCCTGGCTGCGCAGCTCTACGGCGAGTTCAAGGCGTACTTCCCGCACAACGCGGTCGAGTATTTCGTCAGCTACTACGACTACTACCAGCCCGAGGCCTACGTCCCGTCGAGCGACACCTTCATCGAGAAGGACAGCTCGGTGAACGAGCACATCGAGCAGATGCGCCTGTCGGCGACCAAGGCGCTGCTGGAGCGCCGCGACACGATCATCGTCTGCACCGTGTCGGCGATCTACGGCCTGGGCGATCCGAATGAATACTTCCGCATGGTCCTGCACATGGTCCGTGGCGAGCGCATCGACCAGCGCGAGCTGATCCGCCGCCTGACCGAGATGCAGTACACGCGCAACGACACCGAGTTGCGCCGTGCGACCTACCGCGTGCGCGGCGAGGTCGTCGACGTGCACCCGGCCGAAAGCGACTCCGAGGCGCTGCGGATCGAGTTGTTCGATGGCGAGATCGAGCAGTTGAGCGTGTTCGATCCGCTCACTGGCGAGACCCTGCGTCGTGTGCCGCGCTACACCATCTATCCGGGTTCGCATTACGTCACCACGCGCCGCACCGTGCTCGATGCGATCGAGACGATCAAGGACGAGCTGCGCATGCGCCTGGAGCAGCTCTACGCCGAGAACAAGCTGGTCGAGGCGCAGCGACTGGCCCAGCGCACCCAGTTCGACCTGGAGATGCTGGCCGAGGTCGGCTACTGCAACGGTATCGAAAACTACTCGCGGCACCTCACCGGGCACATGCCCGACGAGCCGCCGCCGTGCCTGTTCGACTACCTGCCGCCGGACGCGTTGCTGGTGGTCGACGAATCGCACGTGACCGTCCCGCAGATCGGCGCGATGTACAAGGGCGACCGTTCGCGCAAGGAGACCCTGGTGCAGTTCGGTTTCCGCCTGCCGTCGGCGCTCGACAACCGGCCGCTGCGTTTCGAGGAGTGGGAAGGCCGCTCGCCGCGCGCCGTCTACGTCTCGGCCACGCCGGGCCCCTACGAGCTGCGCAAATCCGAGGATCAGATCGTCGAACTGGTGGTGCGCCCCACCGGCCTGGTCGATCCGGAAGTCGAGATCCGCCCGGTCGGCACCCAGGTCGACGATGTGCTGGGCGAGATCCGCGAGCGCGTCGCCATGGGCGACCGCGTGCTGATCACCACGCTGACCAAGCGCATGGCCGAAAACCTCACCGAGTACCTCGGCGAGCACGGCGTGCGCGTGCGCTACCTGCACTCGGATATCGAGACGGTCGAGCGCGTGGAGATCATCCGCGACCTGCGCCTGGGCAAGTTCGACGTGCTGGTGGGCATCAACCTGCTGCGCGAGGGCCTGGACATGCCCGAGGTGTCGCTGGTGGCGATCCTCGACGCCGACAAGGAAGGCTTCCTGCGTTCGGCCGGCTCGCTGATCCAGACCATCGGCCGCGCCGCGCGCAACCTGCGCGGCAAGGCGATCCTCTACGCCGACCGCATCACCAATTCGATGCAGAAGGCGATTGACGAAACCGACCGTCGTCGCGCGCGCCAGGTCGAGTACAACCTCGAGCACGGCATCACGCCCAAGTCGATCGCCAAGGCCGTCGTCGACGTCATGGAAGGCGCGCGCGCCGAACCGGGCGACACCGCGAAGGGCAGGGGCAAGGCGCGCAAGGTCGCCGAGGACCTGGCCGAGTACGCCAGGCTCAGCCCCAGCCAGTTCGCGGCGCGGATCAAGACGCTGGAGCAGCAGATGTACCAGCACGCGCGCGACCTCGAATTCGAGGAAGCCGCGGCGGTGCGCGACCAGTTGCGGCAACTGAAGGACGCCGGCTTCGCCGCCTGAACGTTGAAATTGGGTGTTGCCGCCATCGTTCCGACGGGCTAAACTGCGCGCCCTCGTGAGCCACTTGTGGCGAAACGAAAGGGCGGTTAGCTCAGCGGTAGAGCACTACCTTGACATGGTAGGGGTCACAGGTTCGAACCCTGTACCGCCCACCAATCTGTTGCGAACGGCCGGGCCTAGCCCGGCCGTTCTGCTTTCCGGGGACGGAATTTCGCGTGGACAGGGACCGGCCAGCGCTCCGGCGTTGACTTGGCCGCGCCAAGACCCAACTATTTCACCCTAGCTCCGGCAATCGGCCGGAGGCAGGACCCAGAGGTGGCCCGCGGCAAAACCGCCGGTCCAGCGTGCGACATGAGCACTACCACTGACCATCGCTGAACGCCGACGACGCCCCTGCAGGACGGCGCCGCGGCGCCGTTTTTCGTTTCCGGGAGCGCACTTTGTTGCCGCTTCCGACGATCTCCAACCGCCAAGCCGCGCACCCGCGCGCCAGCAAGACGACCCCTCATGATCGCAATCACCCTTCCTGACGGCAGCCGCCGCGAATTCGAACAGCCCGTGTCCGTCGCCGAGATCGCCGCCTCGATCGGCGCCGGCCTGGCCAAGGCCGCGCTGGCGGGCAAGGTCGACGGCAAGCTCGTCGACACCGGCTTCCGCATCGACCACGACGCCTCGCTTGAGATCGTCACCGAAAAGCACCCCGACGCCCTCGAAGTGCTGCGCCACTCCACCGCGCACCTGCTGGCGCAGGCCGTGCAGCGCCTGTACCCGGGCGCGCAGGTCACCATCGGCCCGGTCATCGACAACGGCTTCTACTACGACTTCGCCTACGAACGCCCGTTCACGCCCGAGGACCTGCCGGCGATCGAGGCGGAGATGCAGAAGATCGTGAAGGAAGCCCAGCCGGTCTCGCGCAGCGTGAAGTCGCGCGATGACGCCGTGGCCTTCTTTCGCGGCCTCGGCGAGGCCTACAAGGCCGAGATCATCGAATCGATCCCGGCCAGCGAAGACCTGTCGCTGTACAGCCAGGGCGAGTTCACCGACCTGTGCCGTGGCCCGCACGTGCCGTCGACCGACAAGCTGCGCGCCTTCAAGCTGATGAAGGTCGCCGGCGCCTACTGGCGCGGCGATTCCAACAACCAGATGCTCAGCCGCATCTACGGCACCGCCTGGCTCAACGACAAGGACCTCAAGGCCTACCTGACCCAGCTGGAAGAGGCCGAGAAGCGCGACCACCGCAAGATCGCCAAGCAGCAGGACCTGTTCCACCTGCAGGAAGAGGCCCCGGGCCTGATCTTCTGGCATCCCAAGGGCTGGTCGATCTGGCAGGTCGTCGAGCAGTACATGCGCAAGGTCTACCGCGACAGCGGCTACCAGGAAGTGCGCTGCCCGCAGATCCTCGACGTGTCGCTGTGGCAGAAGTCCGGCCACTGGGACAACTACCAGGAAAACATGTTCTTCACCGAATCGGAAAAGCGCACCTACGCGCTCAAGCCGATGAACTGCCCGGGCCACGTGCAGGTGTTCAACCACGGCCTGCACAGCTACCGCGACCTGCCGATCCGCTACGGCGAGTTCGGCGCCTGCCACCGCAACGAGCCCTCCGGCGCGCTGCACGGCATCCTGCGCGTGCGCGGCTTCACCCAGGACGATGGCCACATCTTCTGCACCGAGGACCAGATCGAGGCCGAGGTCAGCGCCTTCCACCAGCAGGCCCTGGCCGTCTACGAGGTCTTCGGCTTCAGTGAGATCCAGATCAAGATCGCCCTGCGCCCGGACAAGCGCCTCGGCGACGACGCCACCTGGGACAAGGCCGAGAACGCCCTGCGCTCCGCCCTGGGCGCAGCTGGCGTGCAGTGGGAGGAGCTGCCCGGCGAGGGCGCCTTCTACGGTCCCAAGATCGAATACCACCTCAAGGACGCCATCGGCCGGACCTGGCAGCTGGGCACCATGCAGGTCGATTTCATGATGCCGGGCCGCCTGGGGGCCGAATATGTCGACGAAACCAGCCAGCGCCGCCACCCGGTGATGCTGCACCGGGCCATCGTCGGCTCGATGGAGCGCTTCATCGGCATCCTGATCGAGCACCACGCCGGCCAGTTCCCGGCCTGGCTGGCCCCGATCCAGGCGGTGGTGATGAATATCACCGACGCCCAGGGCGATTACGTGGCCGAAGTACGGAAAACCCTTGCAAATCAAGGATTCCGGGTCGATGCCGATTTGCGCAACGAAAAGATCGGCTATAAGATTCGCGAGCATACCCTGCAGCGCGTGCCTTACCTGCTCGTGGTCGGTGACCGCGAGAAGGAAAACGGCCAGATTTCTGTGCGCACGCGGGGAGGGGAGGACCTCGGGACGATGACCGTCTCCGAATTCGCCTCGCGTTTGCGCAGTGAGGGCATCCAATAAGTCCTAAGCTGCCCAGGTCCGGCTGCCACCCCCGGCGGCCGGCACGATCCATACCGGAGATTGCAACATCAGTACCCCCGAAAAGCCGAATCGCAAGAACCAGGAAATCCGCGTCCCGCGCGTGCGCGTGATTGGCAGTGATGGCGAGATGCTAGGCGTGCTGACGCGCGACGAAGCGCTGCGCATTGCCGAAGAAGAAGGCCTCGATCTCGTCGAAATCCAGCCCAACGCTGATCCGCCGGTCTGCAAGGTCATGGACTTCGGCAAGTTCCGCTTCGAGCAGCAGAAGAAGGCCAACGAGGCGAAGAAGAAGACCAAGCAGGTCGAGATCAAGGAACTCAAGTTCCGTCCGGTCACCGACGAAGGCGACTACCAGATCAAGCTGCGCAACATGCGCCGCTTCCTGGAAGAGGGCGACAAGGTCAAGGTCAACATCCGCTTCCGTGGCCGTGAAATGAGCCACCAGGAGCTCGGCCGCGAGATGGCCGCGCGGATCGAGGCCGACCTGGGCGAGGACATCGTGATCGAGTCGCGTCCGCGCCTGGAAGGCCGGCAGATGGTCATGATGATCGCGCCGAAGAAGAAGACCTGAGTCTTTCCCTCTCCCGCGCACGGGAGAGGGCCGGGGTGAGGGCAAGGGCCGCAGCGGCCCTCAACAGCCCAAAGCCCTGATTCTCAAAGAAAACATTTGCAAGCCCGGCCACCTTTCCGCATAATGTGCGGCCCGGTTCGCCGGGTTTGTTGTGTGCTGTACCAGGAACCTGTCGTAGAATCCTTTCAAGATCAACGACTTACAAGCCGACACGGGCAGGACGGAAAGTGTGGCGAAAGCCACCGCCCAGGTCAGTGACATTCATCCGAAAGGACATCGCAATGCCCAAGATCAAGACCAATCGGGCGGCAGCCAAGCGCTTCCGGAAGACCGCTTCCGGCAAGTACAAGTGCGGCCATGCCAACAAGAGCCACATCCTCACCAAGAAGGCTACCAAGCGGAAGCGCAACCTGCGGCAGACGAACCATGTTCGTGCCGAGGACGCGGGCCGTCTGGACCGCATGCTGCCGTATCTTTGAGGAGGACTGAACAATGGCTCGAGTTAAGCGTGGTGTAACGGCGCGCCGCCGTCACAAGAAAATCCTGAAGCAGGCCAAGGGCTACTATCACGCCCGTCGCAAGGTCTTCCGCGTCGCCAAGCAGGCGGTCACGAAGGCCCTGCAGTACGCCTACATCGGTCGTAAGCAGAAGAAGCGTCATTTCCGTTCGCTGTGGATCACCCGCATCAATGCGGCTGCCCGCATCAACGGCATGAGCTACAGCCGTTTCATCAACGGCCTGCTGAAGGCTGGCATCACCCTCGACCGTAAGGTGCTGGCGGACATCGCCGTGCACGACGCGCAGGGTTTTGCGGCGCTGGCAGAGAAGGCGAAGAGCGCGCTCGCGGCGTAAGTTGCTCGCCCGGTCACACGGTCCGCAGCGCGGATCGTGTCGCCGAGGCACAACGAAGTACACGCATGGGGAAGGGCGCAAGTCCTTCCCCATGTTTCGTTTTGTCCGAGGGATTGCTGGCAAATGAGTGGAATCGAATCACTGACGCAGCAGGCACTGGGCGATATCGCCGCCGCCGACACGCCCGACGCCGTCGAGGCGCTGCGCGTCGCCCTGCTGGGCAAGCAGGGCAGCGTCACCGCGCAGCTCAAGCAGCTGGGCGCATTGCCCGCCGACCAGCGCAAGAGCGCCGGCGAGGCCATCAACCGCGCGCGTGACGCTCTGACCGACGCACTGGGCGAGCGCAAGCGCGTCCTCGACGATGCCGCGCTCGATTCGCGCCTGGCCTCGGAAAGCATCGACGTCACCCTGCCGGGCATCGACTCCGGTCGCGGCGGTCTGCATCCGGTGAGCCGCACGATGGAGCGCATCGCCGAGATCTTCGGGCGCCTGGGCTTCGAGCTCAGCAACGGCCCGGAGATCGAGGACGACTGGCACAATTTCGAGGCCCTGAACTTCCCGCCGCACCATCCGGCGCGGGCCATGCACGACACCTTCTACTTCGGCGACGGCCGCCTGCTGCGCACGCACACCTCCGGTGTGCAGGTGCGCTACATGCAGGACACCCGTCCGCCGCTGCGCATGATCGCGCTGGGCAAGGTCTACCGCAGCGACAGCGACCAGACCCACACGCCGATGTTCCACCAGTGCGAAGGCCTGCTCGTTGACGAGCACGCCAGCTTCGCCGACCTCAAGGGCACGCTGGCCGAGTTCGTGCGCGCGTTCTTCGAGCGCGACTTCGAGATGCGCTTCCGCCCGAGCTACTTCCCCTTCACCGAGCCGTCGGCCGAAGTCGACATCGCCTGGCAGCAGCCGGACGGTTCGACGCGCTGGCTGGAAGTGCTCGGTTGCGGCATGGTCCATCCGAACGTGCTGCGCAACGTCGGCATCGATCCGGAGAAGTACACCGGCTATGCATTCGGCCTGGGCGTGGAGCGTTTCGCGATGCTGCGCTACGGCGTCGACGACCTGCGCAGCTTCTTCGACAACGACGTGCGCTTCCTTAAGCAGTTCGCGTAAGCGCGACAGCAAACTGGATCCCGGCGCTCGCCGGGACGACGAAGCAGAATCAGCGGGTCATAGCATCAGATGAAATTCTCCGAAAACTGGCTGCGACAGCATGTGCCGACCACCGCGACGCGCGACGAACTCGCCGCGACGCTGACCGCGATCGGCCTGGAAGTCGAAGAAGTCACCGTGCTGGGCGAATCGCTCGACGGCGTCGTCGTCGCCCACATCGTCAGCACCGAAAAGCATCCCGAAGCCGACCGTCTCCAGGTCTGCCAGGTCGACACCGGCAACGGCACCGTGCAGATCGTCTGCGGCGCGCCCAACGCCCGCCCGGGCCTGAAGGCGCCGCTGGCGATGGTCGGTGCGAGCCTGCCCGGCGGCATGGCGATCAAGGCTGCCAAGCTGCGCGGCGTCGAATCGTTCGGCATGCTCTGCTCGGCCAAGGAACTCGGCATCGATGCCGATGCTTCCGGTTTGCTGGAACTGCCCGATGACGCAACCATCGGCCAGCCGCTCACCGACTACCTCGGCCTGCCCGACGCCAGCATCGAGATCAAGCTCACGCCGAACCGCGCCGACTGCTTCAGCGTGCGCGGAATCGCCTACGACGTTGCCGCTGCGCTTGCCAGCGAAGTGCGCGCATTCGACGCCGCACCGGTCGCGGCGCAGAGCGATGCCACGATGGCCGTCGAGCTGCAGGCCGGCGCCCGCGTGCCGCGCTTCGTCGGCCGCGTGATCGACAATGTCGACGCCACGGTGGCGACGCCTGCCTGGATGGCCGAACGCCTGCGCCGCAGCGGCGTGCGCCCGATCAGCTTCCTCGTCGACGTCACCCAGTACGTGATGCTCGAACTCGGCCAGCCGATGCATGCCTTCGACAAGGACGCGCTGGAAGGCGCCGTCGTCGTGCGTCCGGCGCGCGCGGGTGAAGCGCTCAAGCTGCTTGACGGCCGCACCGTCGCGCTCGATGGGGAGTTCCTCGTGGTCGCCGACAGCCGGGGCGGCAACGGTGCCCGCGCCGTTGCGCTGGGCGGCATCATGGGTGGCTTCGATACGCGCGTCACCGATGACACGCGCCATGTGTTCCTCGAAGCCGCGCACTGGGTTCCCGAGGCCATCATCGGCCGCAGCCGCAAGCTCGGCCTGCACACCGATGCCGGCCATCGCTTCGAGCGCGGCGTCGATCCGGAGCTCCCGCGCATCGCCGTTGAATACGCGACGAAGCTGATCCTCGACATCGCAGGCGGCAGCACCGGCCCGATCATCGAGGCCGTGCTGCCCGAGCACCTGCAGCCCGCGCAGCCAATCACGCTGCGCCGTGCGCGACTTGCACGCGTGCTGGGCCTGCAGGTCGCCGATGCCGAAGTCGAACGCATCCTGCGCGCGCTGGGCCTGTCGGTCGAGATCCTCGCCGATGGCTGGCGCGTGGTCCCGCCGAGCCGCCGCTTCGACCTGGCGATCGAGGAAGACCTGATCGAGGAGATCGCGCGCATCCACGGCTACGACACGATCCCGACGACGCTGCCGAGCGGTGCCGCACGCCTGGTCGCGCCGAGCGAAACCCGGGTCGAAGATGCCAGCGCCCGCCGCCAGATGGCCGCGCGCGACTACCTGGAAGCGGTCAACTACGCCTTCGTCGATGCCGACCTGCTGGCGAAGTGGGGCCTGACCGACGGCGCCGTGCCGCTGGCCAACCCGCTCAGCGCCGAGTTGGGCGTGATGCGAACCGCCCTGCTGCCGGGCCTGGTCGCCGCGCTGGCGCGCAACACCGTGCGCCAGCAGCCGCGCGTGCGCCTGTTCGAGCTGGGCAATGTCTTCAGCGCAAATGGCGCCGACGCGCCGCGCGAGACCCCGCGCATCGCCGCCGCCGTCTGCGGCGACGCAACCGCCGAGCAGTGGGCGACGACCGCCCGTCCGGTCGGTTTCCACGACCTCAAGGGCGATCTGGACAGCCTCGCGACCCTCGCCGGCACCAACCTTGAATACCGCCCGTCGCAGCCGTCCTGGGCGCACCCGGGTCGTTCTGCCGACGTCTACCGCGACGGTGCATACCTGGGTTGGATCGGCCAGCTGCACCCGCGCCTGCAGCGCTCGTTGGACCTGGACGTCGAAGTGGTGGCTTTCGAGCTGGATCTGGAGCCGCTGTTCAGCCGTGCGGTGGCCAAGGCTGGCGCGCTGTCGAAGTATCCCTCCGTGCGCCGCGACCTGGCGTTCGTCGTCGCTGAACAGGTCACCTGGGGCGACGTATCGGCCGCCGTCCGTCGGGCCGCCGGAACCGTCCTTCGCGACCTCGTCCTGTTCGACAAATACCAGGGCAAGGGTGTGGAACCGGGTTTCAAAAGTCTTGCTATGGGCTTGATTCTGCAGGATGAATCGCGCACGCTCACTGACCGTGAGGTGGACGCGACGGTGGCTTCGGTGACCGAGGCCCTGCAACGCGAACATGGCGCTGTGATCCGCAGCTGAGGTTGACGAGAAAAAGATGGCACTGACCAAAGCTGAGATGGCCGAGCGCCTGTTCGACGAAGTCGGGCTGAACAAGCGCGAGGCCAAGGAATTTGTTGATTCCTTCTTCGACGCGCTGCGCGAGGCGCTGGAGCAGGGCCGCCAGGTGAAGCTGTCGGGTTTCGGCAATTTCGACCTGCGCCGCAAGAACCAGCGGCCGGGACGCAACCCGAAGACCGGCCAGGAGATTCCGATCTCCGCGCGCACGGTGGTGACGTTCCGACCGGGCCAGAAGCTCAAGGAACGCGTGGAAGCGTTCAGCGGCGTTGAACAGGCAGGTACGAAGCCGGCAGGAGTGAAGCATGCTTGATCCGGGCAGCAACCGTGAACTTCCGCCGATCCCGGCGAAACGCTACTTCACCATCGGTGAGGTCAGCGAGCTGTGCGACGTCAAGCCGCACGTGCTGCGCTACTGGGAAACCGAGTTCCCGATGCTCAATCCGGTCAAGCGCCGCGGCAACCGCCGTTACTACCAGCGCCATGAGGTGCTGATGGTCCGGCAGATCCGCGGCTTGCTGTACGAGCAGGGCTACACCATCGGCGGCGCCCGCCTGCGCCTGGAAGGCGAATCGGCCAAGGACGAGTCCGCGCTGAGCTCGCAGATCATCAAGCAGGTGCGGATGGAACTCGAAGAGGTCCTGACGCTGCTGCGCCGCTGACGCGGCAACTTGCAGGGTCGATGTCCGCACGGATGGCCGGACACGGTAACAAGCGGCTATACTTGCCGCCCGCCGCCAAGGCGGGGATCGCAACACACGTCGGGGCGTAGCGCAGCCTGGTAGCGCATCTGCCTGGGGGGCAGAGGGTCGTCGGTTCAAATCCGGCCGTCCCGACCACTAATTTGTTGCCGGGTGCATCGAGCAAGGCTCTGCACCCTATTGCCACGGTCGACGTTGGGGTCGACCATCCCACGCAACGGGTATCGGGTCGAGCGACCGGACGCCGCACGAACATTCAGTCCTATGCCGCTTGGCGCAGTGGCCCGATTGATGGGAAAGTTGGCAAACGATGAGCACTATCGACCACACCCACTCGCGCGCAGACAGCTTTCGACGGAGTTTCCAGGGCCGTCGACTCAATGACTATCGCGGCCTGCCCATCTATGCCGCGAAGGAACTGCATCCCGCGGCGCATCGTCTGCTGGAAGGATCCGTGCCGACAGGTGTCCGCATCCTCGACGTCGGGGCGGGCTCCGGGGCGCTGTCGCTGCGCCTGAACGATGCCGGCTACCAGATGACGGCGACCGACCTGCTGCGCGAAACGTTTCGCCCCGCGGACATTCCGTTCGTGCAGGCAGACCTCAACGAAGCATTCGCGGCACGGCTGCCCGGTCCATTCGACGCCATCGTTGCGCTGGAAATCATCGAGCACCTGGAAAACCCGCGTCATCTGCTGCGCCAGCTGCGCGGCTTGATGCCCAAAGGCGGTCAGCTGGTGCTGTCGACGCCGAACATCGCCAACCCGGTATCGCAATCGCTGTTCCTGCGTCGTGGCCAGCATCAGTGGTTCACCGATTCCGACTACCGCGAGCAAGGCCATATCACCCCGCTCAGTCCGTGGACACTCAGCCAGGCGCTGCGAGAGTCCGGTTTCGCCCTGCGCCACGAAGAGGGCGTTGGCAGCCCGTTCGCGCGTGCGCGCAAGCTGGGACTGCCGGTGCATCTGCTTTCGTATGTGCTGGCCATGATGAGTGGCCTGCCGCGCTCGCAGCGTGGGGAAGTCTGGCTGGTCCGGGCCGAAGCTGTCTGACGAGCCAACGAAGGAAGGCCCGGCATTGCCAGGCCTTCCTTGAGTCATCGATTGCGAAGCCACGCTATGGGGAGGGCTTCCTCACCACGAGGATGGAATACAGCAGCTTCTTGTCATAGAAGACCCGCCGCGTATCCATGAACTGGTGAGGCGCACAGGTGTTGTCGGCGACAGTGGTTGACCGCTTCTTGCGACTGCTCGGGTGTACCCCTTGGCACGTGAAGCTGATGGGCACCGCCGGCTGCGAACCATTGACGACGAGGCTCGAATAACCCCGCGGCGTGTCCACAGAGGTGTAGACCAGGTCGCTGCTGTGGTCTGAATCATGCGCTGGATCGTAGTCACCATTGCTTTGCCAGCGACCACTCCAGAACGCAACCGAGAACAGCGGCGATCCCTCCGATACTCCATAGCGCCTTAGCATCTGGCCATTGAGTACGGCATGGGAGAGGATCTGATCGTGCGCAAATCCGTTCCGGGCTACGAGCTCGTCCAGGCCCGTGTAGTCCCGGATGAGGCGATCCAACCGTTGCCGTCTGGTGGAGCCCGCGGGCGATGCATCCCGCGCGGCCTGCAGTGATGCGTCCACGTCGAAGAAGTTCGCATCGGGTCTGATCACATAGATATGCGTCACGAACTCTTCGTCGAATGGCTCTTCACTGTTTGGTCGAGCCAGAGATGCAGCGTGTTCGACGACAGACCTCAGGCTTGAGGTGGTGGATACGAAGTTGCTGCTGTGGTCCTCGATGGACTCTCCTTCAAAATGATGCGCCAGGTCATCGTCGGGTGTTCCTTCCCGCCATGGACGCATGCCGCCGGCCTCCTTGACCTGGGATAGCGTGCGGTCATCCGCCCGGTAAACCACCGTTACCGGGTTTACTGCCAACGAAACCATCGGAGAGGCCATTGCGACGAGCAGCAGGAGGCACCTTCCAAGATTGAGTCTCCCTGTCCTTCGTTGATCATTGGCCGTGAGTCGCATCGGTCCGGTCATTGGAACGTGACCTCGGCAAAGCCCCCGCCGAAGTGACACGCGGTCGTGTAGATGGTGATGACTGTGCCGGTGAGGTATGCGCCGAACAGATAGGGCTGAAGGGCTTGGCGATCGGTGTAGAGCTCTATTCCACTGACCGTGACCGTCATGCTGTTGTTGCTGTTGTACTTGACTGCGTCGATCTTGCCTTTCCTGCACTGCGGCGTTGCGGCCATGGCTATGAGCGGCAGGCACAGGATCAGGGTCGCGAGGATCTTCTTCATGCTTGGTCTCCAGTAAGGATTTGTGCGCATGTGGCGATCCCGGGAGTCAAGGGGCTGCGGCGCGTCGTGGTGCGGCTTGTCTTGCCAAGGGCGCCATTAGCCGGCCTCGATTCGAGACAGCGGCGGCGACCGTCGTCAACAGATCAGATTTGATGCATGAGTGTCGATCAGAAAAGTCTGAATCCAGCACTCCACCAAGGGCACAATCAGAGCGGTGGCGGAGTGATCGCGCTCCTTGGAAGTTCGCAGACGCGCAGACTTCTGCACCTTCTGCCAGTACGATGGGCCTATGGATGCGCGCGCCGAACATCTCATCAGTGACCTCCAACTGACACCGCATCCCGAAGGCGGCCACTTCCGCCGCATCTACGAATCTGCAATTACGGTGGTGTGTCTGGGTCGCGAGCGACCTGCGCTGACCGCAATCCACTTCCTCCTTGCCGCTGGCGAAGTCAGCCAGTGGCATCGCATCGACGCCGACGAAATCTGGCATTGGCAGCAAGGTGATGCGGTGGAACTCCTCGTCTTCGATCCTGTATCCGGCGCGATGGCTTCAACAGTGCTCGATCGAAGCGGGCAGGGCGCGCCAATGCACGTTGTGCCCGCGGGACACTGGCAGGCGGCGCGGCCGATGGGCGCGCACACGTTGGTCGCCTGCACTGTATCGCCCGGGTTTGTGTGGGAAGGGTTTGAGTTGCTGGGCGAGGGCAGTGAAGTGGCAATCGCCCTGGCCAAGGCCGGCGGCTTGCCGCTATAGCCCTCGCGCAGGCACGCTGGCCCTGAACTCGCCCGCTGCGCCGTGGTCCATTGCCGCGATGTCGGTCCCACCAGGAGTGGAAATGCGATCTGGCCTTGCCCCCGCAATGCTTGCGCTGTCTCTCACGCTTGCCGCGACACCCGCCGCTGCGCAGGAGCCGCTGCCCCCGATCCGCGACATGGAAACGCTCGTCGTCAGCGGCGTGCAGCCCGGGCCGGGCATGTGGAAGGTCAGCCGCGACGATCACATGCTGTACGTGCTCGGGACGCTTTCGCCGCTGCCAAAACGCATGGAGTGGGAGTCGCGTGACGTCGAGAACGTCATCGCCAGGGCACAGGAAGTCATCCAGGCGCCGAGCGTGCGCATCGATTCCAACATCGGCGTGTTCCAGAGGTTGCTGCTCGCCCCGAAGGCGCTGGGCGCGCGCAAGAACCCCAACGGCGAAAGCCTGCAGGAGGTCGTGCCGCCGGACATGTACGCGCGCTGGCAGGTGCTCAAGCACAAGTACATGGGCAACGACCGCAGCGTCGAGGGATGGCGGCCGATGCTGGCGGCGCTGGAGCTCTACAGCGATGCGATGGACGACGTCGGGCTCAAGCAGTACGGCATGGTGTCGCCGGTGGTCGAGAAGATGGCGCGCCGGCACAAGGTGCCGCTGACCACCACGACCGTGACGATCGTGATCGAGGATCCCAAGGTCGCGCTACAGGAATTTCGCGAGTCCAAGCTCGACGACGTCGACTGCTTCAGCAAGACCATGCAGCGGCTGGAGTCGGACCTGGGCGTGATGCGTGAGCGCGCCAACGCCTGGGCAGTCGGCGACATCGCGAGCCTGAAGGCCTTGCCCTACACCGACCAGAACGAGGTCTGCCTGAAGGCGGTGTCGCAGGCGGCGGTGCTGCGCAAGCGCACGGGCGACATCGAGGCGCAGGTGCGCGAGCGCTGGCTCGACGCCGCCGAGCTGGCGCTGAAGAACAACCAGGTCAGTCTGGCGGTGCTGCCGATGCGCGAGCTGCTCAAGCCCGACGGCTATATCGCGCAGTTGCGCGCCAGGGGCTATACGGTCGAAGAACCGTAGCTCGCGCTGCTGGCGGGCTACGGCAACATCCGGTCAGATCGCGGCGGTGCGCGGCGCCGCCGGTTGAGCCAGCTGCGGCCAGCGATGAAGCACCGCGCCACGGATGCCGGCGACGTCCAGGCCGGCCTCGGCAAGCAGCTGTTCGCGGCTGGCGTGGTGCTGGTACTCGTCGGGCAGGCCCAGATGCAGGATCGGCAGCGTGACGCCTTCAGCGGCCAGCAGCTCGGCCACGCCGGAGCCGGCGCCACCGGCGACCACGTTGTCCTCGAGCGTGACGAAGCCATCGTGGCTGCGTGCAAGCTCGAGCACCAGCGCGCGATCGAGCGGTTTGACGAAGCGCATGTTGACCACGGTGAGGCCGAGCTCCTCGGCGACCTTCTCTGCCGCCGGCACGATCGCACCGAAGGCAAGCAGGGCGACGCGCGAACCCTGGCGACGCAGCTCGGCCTTGCCGATCGGCAGCGTATCGAGCGTGGGCTGCACCGCCACGCCGGGGCCGGTGCCGCGCGGATAGCGCACCGCAGCCGGGCCATGGAAGTGATAGCCGGTGCTGAGCATCTGCCGGCACTCGTTCTCGTCCGACGGCGCCATCACCACCATGTTCGGCACGCAGCGCAGGTAGCTCAGGTCGAGGTTGCCGGCATGGGTGGCGCCGTCCGGGCCGACCACGCCGCCGCGGTCGAGCGCGAACAGCACGTCCAGGTTCTGGATGGCGACGTCGTGCACCAGCTGGTCGTAACCGCGTTGCAGGAACGTCGAGTAGATCGCCACCACCGGCTTGGCGCCTTCGCAGGCCATGCCGGCCGCCAGCGTCACCGCGTGCTGTTCGGCGATGGCGACGTCGAAGTAACGCTGCGGGTATTCCTTGCTGAAGCGCACCAGGCCGGAGCCTTCGCGCATCGCCGGGGTGATGCCCAGCAGTTTCGGTTCGGCCGCGGCCATGTCGCACAGCCACTCGCCGAACACGTCGGTGTAGGTGGGCTTTTTCGCACCCGGCTTGCTGACCAGACCGGTCGACGGATCGAACGGGCCGACTGCGTGGTAACCGATCTGGTCGCCTTCGGCCAGTTCGTAGCCCTTGCCCTTGGTGGTGATGATGTGGAGCAGTTGCGGACCCTTGAGGGTCTTGAGCGTCTTCATCGCGGCCAGCAGGGCGGGCAGGTCGTGGCCGTCGATCGGGCCGGTGTAGTGGAAGCCCATTTCCTCGAACAGCGTGGACGGCACGAACATGCCCTTCCAGTGTTCTTCCCAGCGCTTGACGAACTTCGCCGCCGGTTTGTTCTTGTCGCCGAGCAGGCGCTTGCCGCCTTCGCGGATGGCGTTGAGCGTGCGGCTGCCGGTGAGGCGGCCGAGCATCTGCGTCAGGCCACCGACGTTCTCGGAAATCGACATCTGGTTGTCATTGAGTATCACCAGCAGGTCAGGCTCGACAGAACCGGGCTCCACGCCCATGCCGCCGGCGTGGTTGAGCGCCTCGAAGGCCATGCCGGCAGTCATTGCGCCGTCGCCGATCACCGCCACGACCTTGCGCTCGTCGCCCATCTGCTGCAGCGCGATGGCCATGCCCAGTGCAGCCGAAATGCTGGTGGAGCTGTGGCCGACGCCGAAGGTGTCGTACTGGCTTTCCTCGCGCTTCGGGAACGGCGCCACGCCGTCCTTCTGCTTGACGGTATGGATGCTGTCGCGACGACCGGTGAGGATCTTGTGCGGGTAGGTCTGGTGGCCGACGTCCCACACCAGTCGGTCCACCGGCGTCTCGTAGAGCCAGTGCAATGCGACGGTGAGTTCGATCACGCCCAGGCCGGCGCCGAAGTGTCCGCCCACCAGCGCGACCTGTTCGATCAGGTAGGCGCGTAGCTCGTCGGCAATCGCCGGCAGTTCCTCTTCCGGGAACTGGCGCAGATCGGCCGGGACTTCGATCCGGGAAAGGCGGGGATAGCGCTGCGGGTCAATCATCACGACGTTATCAGACGGCAAGTTCGCCATTGTCCCGCCCCAGTGGAGGGCGGGCAAGGCGCACCGTTCAGTTTCCGTCGTGGTGGCGCGGCAAAGGGCCGGCAAACCGGTCCCGCAACAGCGTCAGCGGCCGCGCAGGCGCCCGAACAGGCCACTGCCGGACTTGCTGGCGTCGACCGTCTCCGGCTCGCGCTCGACCTCGGCAAAACCGGTGGCGAGGTTGGCGTTGATGAAGTCGGCCACTTCGGCCACCGACACGCCACTGGCCTCGGCAATCTCCGGGATCAGCGCCGGGCCCTTCATCATCACCGTGGCGATGCGGAAGTGCTTGGGGTAGTCGCGTTCGGTCTGCGGCCACTTGACCATCTGGAAGCGGCGCTGCGGGTCGTGCTCCGGCGCCAGGGCGCCCTTGCCGGCCAGCAGGTTGCCGAACCACACCAGGCGCGACAGCGGCATCGCCGCGCCCAGGCGCGCGCTCTCGCTGGCCCAGGTGGCGGCATCGACGGGGATGAAGTCCGCCGAGGAGAGCTTGCCTTCGAACAGCGGCGCCAACGGCTTCAGCGCGGCCGGGCCGTGGTAGCTGCGCTGCTCGATGTCGACCAGGACGACCTCGTCGCCGCGCACGCGCATGCGGCCCTTGAGGCGATCGTTGGCGAGCCAGTCGAGCAGGGTGTCGGCGCCGGACGGGGCCGCCTTGGCGGCCGCTGCCGGCGCAGCCACGGGGGCGGCCGGGGGCGGAGCTTCGACGACCGGTGCCGGTGCCGGTGCCGCTTGCGGCGCCGCCGCGGCGGGTGCAGGTGCGGGTGCGGGCGCAGCCACGGGGGCTGCCACCACAGGAGCGGGCGCCGGTGCCGGCGCCGGCGCCGCAGCCGGCGGAGCAACCGCTGCCGGGGCCTCGTCGAACGAGACGCCAGCCTGCATGCCGATCTCGCGCAGCAGCGCGGCCACGCTGTTGGAATCGAAGGGGTTGGCCAGGCGGAAGTCGGTCTGGCTGCGCTGCGACACGGTCAGCGCGATCACGCTCTTGCCGGCAGCGTGCAGTCGCAGCCAGCTCATCGGACCGTACATGCTGTCCATGTCGACGATGACATAGTCAGCCTGGGTGTCCGGCAGCATCTGCCAGCGCCCGCCGAGGCGACCGTTGGCAGCCTGGAAGGCCGCCTGCAGGGCGGTCTCCGTGGCCGGATCCATGCCCGTCAGACCTAGGGTCAGGCGCATCGTCGCTTCCGTTGAATTGCAATGGTTCGCGAGTGTTGCGGACACCTTCACGGTCGTCAACGCGCGCAACGCGTCGCAAGTGAGCGTTTTGTGTCAGGTGTGCATTTAAGTTGTCGGCGCGATCCCGGGAAAACCGCGATCTGCATCACGGTCCAGCGGTTCGATGGGGTCTGGTCCTGGGGGGAGGCACGCGTGCGTCGGCCCGGTCGCCCGGCACCGGAGTTCAGGCCTGCAGGCGCGCGTTCTTCGGTAACTGATTGCGCAGGAACGCCATCTGGTCGGCGAGGATGTTGCGGTTCGACAGGATCAGGTGCTCAACCCAGCTCGGCCGGTACGGCACGGCCAGCAGCGGCATGCTCGCCTGCTGCGGGGTCCGGTTGCCCTTGCGCGAGTTGCAGTGGAAGCAGGCAGCCACGACATTTTCCCAGATGTCGCGCCCGCCCTTCGACACCGGCATGACATGGTCGCGGGTCAGGTGCGGCCGGCTGAAGTCGTGGCCGCAGTACATGCACAGGTAACCGTCGCGCGCGAACAGCGCGGCGTTGGTCAGTGCCGGAGTCGGGTCGAGTGCGTGGGTGCGGGCGTGGCTGCGCGCGGCGACGATCGGATGCAGCTCGATGACGCTCTGCTCGCCGCTGATCCGGTTGATGCCGCCGTGCACCTGCAGGCAGGGATCTCCCAGGGTCCAGGCAACAGCGCCGCGAACGTAGAGGCAGGTTGCGTCCTGCCAGCTCATCCAGTCGAGGACCCGGCCATGCGCATCAAGGGAGAGCAGTCGAACCGCGTTGAGCCGGTCGAGTGCGGGGCGCGGAGCGAAGGAGGGAGTGTCCGGACCCAGGTTGGATCCAGTTCTGACCAGACGAAGCGTTGTTCTATCGGTCTCCATTTGGAAACCAGCTTATACGCCTTTGTTTACATTTTGTGTACCTGCCGGCGTGACTGCGGCTGAGGAAGCCCGCAGTCGAGGTTCGCTGTGAAGCGGCTGTCGACGTCAGGCGACGTCGACAGCCAGGTCGGGCAGGCCCGCCACGCCGCTGTCGATCGCGGCCGCATGGGACAGCGTGCGCGGCAGGATGCGGGCGAAGTAGAAATGCGCGGTGGCGCGCTTGTCGTCCTTGAATGCCTGCGACTGCGCCGATGCTTCGGCGGCGGCGACACTGCGCGCCCACCAGTAGGCCAGCACGACATAGCCCGAGTACATCAGGTAGTCGTAGGAAGCGGCACCGATCTCGTCGGGATTGCCGGCGGCGCGCTTGCCGACCTGCACGGTCAACTGCTGCCACTGCGCCGCCTTTTCACGCAGCGGCGCGATGAAGTCGGCCAGTGCGGCGTCATTGCCATGTGCGTCGCAGAACGCTGCCACCTGGCCCAGGAACACCTTCATTCCCGCGCCCTGCAGCTGCATGACCTTGCGGCCCAGCAGGTCGAGCGCCTGGATGCCGGTGGTGCCTTCGTACAGCGTGGTGATGCGGGCATCGCGGGCGAGCTGCTCCATGCCGTGCTCGGCGATGTAGCCGTGGCCGCCAAAGCACTGCAGGGCGTGGTAGGTGCATTCCACGCCCCATTCGGTCAGGCAGGCCTTGACGATCGGCGTGATGAAACCGACCAGTGCATCGGCCTGTTCGCGCTCGGAAGCGTCGGGTGCATGGTGGGCGACGTCGACCTGCAGCGCCGCGTCGTAACCCATGGCGCGGCCGCCTTCGACCAGCGCCTTGCAGGTCAGCAGCATGCGCCGCACGTCGGGATGGACGATGATCGGGTCGGCCGGCTTGTTCGGGTATTTCGGACCCGATGCCGCGCGCATCTGCAGGCGCTCGCGCGAATAGCGCAGGGCGTTCTGAAGGGCGCGGTCGGACAGGCCCAGGCCTTGCAGGCCGACGGCGAGGCGGGCGGTGTTCATCATGGTAAACATCGCCATCAGGCCCTTGTTCGGCTGACCGATCAGGTAACCCTGGGCGCCGTCGAAATTCAGCACGCAGGTGGCCGAGGCGTGGATGCCCATCTTGTGTTCGAGGCTGCCGCAGCGCACGGCATTGGCGTCGCCGAGGTTGCCGTCGCGATCGACGCGGCGCTTGGGCACGACGAACAGCGAAATGCCCTTGCTCCCGGCCGGTGCATCGGGAAGGCGCGCCAGCACCAGGTGGACGATGTTGTCGGTGAAGTCGTGCTCGCCGGCGGTGATGAAGATCTTGGTGCCGGTGATCGCGTAGCTGCCGTCGGCCAGCGGTTCGGCGCGCGTGCGCAGCAGGCCCAGATCGGTGCCGCAGTGCGGCTCGGTCAGGCACATGGTGCCGGTCCAGCGGCCTTCGACAAGCGGCTTGAGGAACGCTTCCTGCTGCCACGCTTCGCCGTGGTGCAGCAGCGCTTCGGTGGCGCCGTGCGAGAGCAGCGGGAAGTTGCCCCAGGCCAGGTTGGCCGCGTCGATCATTTCCTTCAGCGGCACGCCGGCCGCATGCGGCATGCCCTGGCCGCCGAACTCGGCCGGCGAGGTCAGGCCCGACCAGCCGCCGTCGACGAACTGCGCATAGGCCTGCTTGAAGCCCGGCGGCGTGGTGACCTGGCCGGTGGCCTGGTCGAGCTTGCAGCCTTCACGGTCACCGACGCCGTTGAGCGGCGCCAGCACGGTCTCGGTGAAACGCGCGGCCTCGTCGAGCACCGCGTCGAGCACGTCGCGGGTGGCATCGGTGAAGCCCATGCGCTGGAACTGGGCTTCGGCGCCGAGCACGTCGAACAGGACGAAGCGCATGTCGGCAAGGGGGGCGTTGTAACTGCTCATCGGAAATCTCGTCAGTGGGGGCGAAGGTGATCCGGTCGCAGGCAACGGCTTGCCGGCATCACCGCAATGAAAGGATCAGCGCAGCACGCCGGGCAGGCCGGGGGCGGGGCTCAGCGCACTGGAGCGCTCGACCTCGAAGTCGCGCGGCTTGCCCTCGTCGGGCGTGGCATTGATATGGCCGCTGAGTGCATACGCGAGGCTGCGGCCGCCGGCGAGGGCATCGGCGGCGGCGAGCTTGGCCGCGGCCTGGGGCGCCACCGTAACGGTGATCACGTCGGCCGACTCCGGTCCGATCGACAACCCGGGCTGCGCGCGCAGGTTGCCGGCCACGGTGTCTGCAACCTTCAGCGTGAGGTCGATGGAGTCGAAGCGCATCGGGATGCTGCTGAAGTTTTCGATGCGCAGCTCGGCCGACCAGCTGCCGTCGGCGCGGACGGTCAGTTGCTGGATGCGGGCGGAGGGCTCGGAGACGCGGCGGACGGGGCCGCTGGAACAGCCGGCCAGTACCAGCGCCGCCAGCAGCGACAGCAACAAGGCAAGACCGCTCCAGCGCGAGAGACCACTCCAACGCGCCAGACCACTCCAGCACCCGGTTGCCTCGTTTTTCATGCCGCCGCTCCACCTTGATGGGACGGCGAGCATACTACGGCGCACGGCGGCGGCTGGAGGTGGCGGCTGCAGGAAAAGCGGGTCGCCAGGGACCAGGTGGTGGCCAGTTGCCTTGTCAGCTCGTGGCGGGCGCCACGGCCTGGGCGATCAGGGCAAGGGCGGCCACAGCGGCCCAGACGGCCAGGTAACGCAGCACGGCGCGGCGCGCTCGCGCGCTTCTCGATTGGCGCGTCGCGCCAGCCGGTATACGGATCCTGGCAAGCGCACGCTCGCTCACGTTTGTCGTAGCCATAGGGGGAACACGTTTCCTTGGGTACGGCGATGGCGAGAGATTGTGTACCAGAGAAGCTGAAGGAACCCCGGCCCAGCTAATCACCTGCTCAAGGTGACGGTCATCTTTCCATTGCTGAGCGGCGTCCGTGCTATCGCATAAACCGGGCTGCCGGGGCGTGTCCAGAATCGCGCCTGAACCTGGAGCAATGCCATCGGGTTAAGGCGTGAGGGTGGGTAGGGTTTTTCTGACAATGCCTACGCCACATGACCGGCATGTGTCCGCGTCAGCGTCGTCTCGGCGCGACCGTGCGCCGCTTTGCCAACTCGCTGAGCGTGCGCAGCAGCCCCATCTCGCTGGACAGGGCCAGGTCGTAGACCAGCTCACCTTCGATGCGGGCGTCGCGCCGCCAGACGCGGGCATGGCCGCCCAGGGCCAGGTCGGAGGCCATCACCAGGGTCCGGTAGCGCGCGCTGCGCAGGGCCGACTCGTGGGCGCGCCAGTGCTCTTCGACGAAGTCGCCGCGACCCTGCAGGATCGCCCGCGCCGGACTGCCCGGCATGTCCTCGCCGTGGGCCAGCGCCGGCGATACCGCCAGCAGCAGATGGGCGGTGTCGTGGGCGAGGCTGGCGCGCTCCTCGGCGGTGTAGCTCTGGTCGCGCCGCAGCAGGCCGTCGGCGCGTTGCTGGCAGGCGGCGAACAGCTGCGACAGGGGCCGGTCGAGGTAGGGATTGGACCCGGCGAAGGGGGCGGGTCGCGGCCGGACAGCGGCGGTTCGCCCTTCCAGGTGGCCGTGCAGGACATGGTGGGGGTGGGTCATGGCGGCAGCCTCTACGTCCGCCGTCTCAGGGATCAAGACGCGAACAGATCGAACCTACGCCTCCGGTTGATAGCGCTGCGTCAAAAAACGGGGACCGGCCGTCGCAACGAATGAGACGGCCGTGACGTCCACTCGCGGCAGCCCAGCAGGAGAACACGATGGCACCGCCGTCCCATGCGCTCGCTTTGAACCGTGACACCGACGAACGCAGCATCGCGTTGAGCGAAGACGGCCGCCCTGCCGCCGACAGTGGCCTGCTTGCCCAGGCACTGTCGCGGCGCTATGCCGGCCGCATCACCGGCAGCTTCACCCTTCCCGGCAGTGACGGACGCTACGCGCCGTTGCCGCCGGACCTGCCGCCGGCGCTGGCGCGGGCCCTGCACGCACGCGGGATCGAACGCCTCTACAGCCACCAGGCGCAGGCCTGGGACGCCGCGCAGCGCGGCGACAACGTCGCCATCGTCACCCCGACCGCGTCGGGCAAGTCGTTGTGCTACACGCTGCCGGTAGTGGCTGCCGCGATGAATTCGCGGGCC
Organism: Lysobacter sp. 05T417; assembly: GCF_056396405.1. Classification (NCBI taxonomy): domain Bacteria; kingdom Pseudomonadati; phylum Pseudomonadota; class Gammaproteobacteria; order Lysobacterales; family Lysobacteraceae; genus Lysobacter; species Lysobacter sp. 05T417. The sequence continues at coordinate 76,598 of NZ_JBFTLK010000009.1, forward strand.
AAGGCGCTGTACCTGTTTCCGACCAAGGCATTGGCGCAGGACCAGGTGGCCGAGTTGCTGGAGCTCAACCGCGCCGGCGATCTCGGCGTCAAGGCATTCACCTTCGATGGCGATACGCCGGGCGATGCGCGCCAGGCGATCCGCCTGCACGGCGACATCGTCGTGTCGAACCCGGACATGCTGCACCAGGCGATCCTGCCGCACCACACCAAGTGGGCGCAGTTCTTCGAGAACCTGCGCTATGTGGTGATCGACGAAGTGCATACCTATCGCGGCGTGTTCGGCAGCCATGTCACCAACGTGCTGCGCCGGCTCAAGCGCATCTGCGCGTTCTACGGCGCGCGGCCGCAGTTCATCGTGTGCTCGGCGACCATCGGCAACCCGCAGGCGCACGCCGAAGCGTTGATCGAGGATCGCGTGCAGGCGATCACGGAGTCCGGCGCACCCACCGGCGACAAGCACGTATTGCTGTGGAATCCGCCCGTCGTGAATGCCGACCTTGGCCTGCGTGCGTCGGCGCGGTCGCAGAGCAACCGCATCGCCCGCATCGCGATCAAGTCGGGGCTGAAGACGCTGGTGTTCGCGCAATCGCGGTTGATGGTCGAGGTGCTCACCAAGTACCTCAAGGACGTGTTCGACCACGATCCGCGCAAGCCGCCACGCATCCGCGCCTACCGCGGCGGCTACCTGCCCAGCGAGCGGCGCGACGCCGAGCGCGCAATGCGCGATGGTCGCATCGACGGCATCATCTCGACCTCCGCGCTCGAGCTCGGCGTCGACATCGGCAGCCTCGACGTGGTGGTGCTCAACGGCTATCCCGGCACCGTCGCCGCGACCTGGCAGCGCTTCGGCCGTGCCGGCCGGCGCCAGCAACCGAGCCTGGGGATCCTGGTCGCGAACTCGCAACCGCTGGACCAGTACATGGTGCGGCATCCGGACTTCTTCGCCGACAGCCCGCCCGAGCACGCGCGCACCGCACCGGACCAGCCGCTGATCCTGTTCGACCACATCCGCTGCGCGGCCTTCGAGCTGCCGTTCCATGTGCGCGAGATGTTCGGGCCGATCGAACCGGAGGTGTACCTGGAGGCGCTGGCCGAATCGGCCGTCGTCCATCGCGAAGGCGAGCGCTGGGAATGGATCGCCGACAGCTACCCGGCCAACGCGGTGTCGCTGCGCTCGGTCGCCGATGGCAACTTCGTCGTGGTCGACCGCACCGAGGGCCGGCAGACGATCATTGCCGAAGTCGACTACTCCGCCGCGGCGCTGACGCTGTACGAAGGCGCGATCCACATGGTGCAGTCCACGCCATACCAGGTCGAACGCCTTGACTGGGAAGGACGCAAGGCCTACGTGCAGCGCACACACGTGGACTACTACACCGATTCGATCGACTACACCAGGCTGAAGGTGCTTGAGCGTTTCGACGGCTGCGCCGCGGGGCAGGGCGATGCCAGCCACGGTGAAGTGCACGTGGTGCGCCGCGTGTCGGGCTACAAGAAGATCCGCTACTACACGCACGAGAACATCGGCTACGGGCCGGTCAACCTGCCCGACCAGGAACTGCACACCACCTCGGTGTGGTGGCAGTTGCCGCAGGCGACGCTGCTGGCCTGGTTCGCCAGCAAGCAGGACGCGCTCGATGGCTTCCTTGGCGCCGCGTACGCGTTGCACATCGTTGCCACCGTGGCGGTGATGGCGGATGCGCGCGATCTGCAGAAGGCGGTGGGCAACGGCGATGGCGCCTGGTTCGCCAGCAGCGACCAGGGCGGGCGCGGCACGCTGCGCGGCGTAGAGGGCGCGAGCATCGAGCTGGCGGACGTGCAGCAGTTCGTGCCGACCGTCTACCTGTACGACAACTTCCCCGGTGGCGTTGGCCTGAGCGAACCGCTGTGGCGGCGCCAGGAGGAGCTGGTCATCCGCGCGATGGAACTGGTCGAGCGCTGCGACTGCCGCAGCGGTTGCCCTGCCTGCGTCGGCCCGATCCTGGCGGCCAGCGAGGAGGGCGAGGGCACCACGCCGAAGGCGCTGGCGCGACGCGTGCTGTCGCTGTTGATCGATGCGCGCGAGTTGGAGTCCGACGGCGCGGGCGAGGTGGCGCGCGCATGACGGTCACCCTGGAAAAGCTGCGCGCGCTGCGGCGCCAGGCGGGCGAACCGACAGGCCAGCATGGAGCAGGCGAGCGCGTGTTGCCGCAGGGATTGTTCGCCGCCCCGCGCTCGGGCGCGGGGCGGCCGGATCCCGCCGTCCAGCTCGATGCACTGCGGCAAATGCTGGGCGTCCGCCAGCGTCACCTGCCGGCTGCGGTCGCCTCGCGCGACCGCAGCGTGCCCGGCATCGAGATCGAGCCTGGCCTGTTCCTGGCCGAATCGACGCGGCCAATGCACGCGCCGCCTTCGATGCCATTGACGTTCGCCAAGCGTGAAGACGCGGTGGATACCGATGCGCTGCTGTTCTTCGACACCGAAACCACAGGCCTGGCCGGCGGCACCGGCACGCGCGCCTTCATGATCGGCGCCGCCGACTGGAACGGCGGGACGCTGCGCATCCGCCAGTTGACCATCACCACGCTCGCCGCCGAGCCGGCGATGTTGCGCACCTTCGCCCAATGGCTGTCACCGCGCACCGTGCTGTGCAGCTACAACGGCCGTTGCTACGACGCCCCGTTGCTGAAGACGCGCTACCGCCTGGCGCGGATGGGCGATCCGATCAGTGCACTCGATCATGTCGACCTGCTGTTCCCGACCCGGCGCCGTTACCGCGGCGTCTGGGAGAACTGCCGGCTGGCCACCATCGAACGCGAGGCCCTGCGCATCGTCCGCGAAGACGACCTGCCGGGCTCGGAAGCGCCGGCGGCCTGGCTGTCTTTCCTGCGTGGCGGCTCCTCGGCCAACTTGCGCCGGGTGGCGGAACACAACCTGCAGGATGTGGTGACCCTCGGGCGGCTGTTCGTCCATCTTGCCGAGGCGGCGTGACTGGCTTGTTACGGGGGCATGCCTGATCCATTGGGGCGGTTGCCTTTGCGCGGCGCTCGGCACACGATTGGCCCAAACCCCGTATCCAGGAGGCAGGCCTTGAACGACGAGACGCGCGGCAATGCGATGGTGTCCACGGTGGGCAGCGAAGACCAGCACAAGGTCGCTCCCCTGATGCAGTGCTCGCCGGAAGACGTGGAGCGCTGGAACGCGGAATGGCTGCAGTATCTGAGCCGGGAGTGGCAGCTGCAGTTCACGCCCTACACGCAGATTCCCGGCAAGCCCCCATTGCCGCAAGACCCGATGGACCTGCTCGATCTTTCACTCGGGTCCGGTTGGAGCCTGGCACTGTATTGCGATGCCGATGCACTCGAAGGCAAGCGCGTGGTCGAGCTTGGATGTGGCTGCGGCAATCTGGGCAAGCAACTGGGTCGCTACGTGCAGTCCTACCTGGGCGTGGATTTCAGCACGATGGCGCTGCAGATCGCCAGGCTGGTATCTCCCCCCAATTGCACCTACGTCCACGTTGGCGATGCAGACGGCCTGGCGCCCCACAGGGGCCAGATCGACACCGCGATCGGCCGATATTTCTGGATCCACCAGAACTTCGAACTCGCTCGCCAGAACCTTGCGTTCCTGGAGAGCCTCGTCCGGCCCGGAGGGCGGCTGTACGCCGACTTCTTCTGGCCCGACGAAGATGCCGAGCATTTCGTCGTGCTGAAGCCGGATGATCCGCTGTCCAAGACTTATCCGTCAGCGATGTTCCAGTATTCTTCCGAGGATGTGCGCCGGCTGCTGGAAGGGCTGCCCTTCCGGGTCATCAGCGAGGCGGTTTCGAAGAGAATGGAAAGGCGCTACGTGATTCTGGAGCGGTTGTGAGCGAATTGAGTACCCCGGAAGCAATCTGGGCCGAAGCGGTCCGTCGCAAGATGGGCCTTCCGCCCGGGGCAGCCTTCGAAGATATGGAAGAGCCCAGGCGTACCTGGGCGATCTACATGCTGGACGCAGTCGAGCGTGGGCGCGGTGTGATCGGCGCCCTGCGCTCGCACGGATGGAAAGAAGGCATCCGCTTTGCCGACGCAGGATGCGCTTATGGCGGCTACCTGGTGGCGGCTGCCGAAGCCGGGGCGACCGAAGTGGTCGGCATCGACGTGGATGCGGACTACCTCCGGCTCGGCAGGGAACTGCTGGATGCCTATGGCGTCCCGGGGCATCTCGAACTGGGCAGTGTGGACGATCCGGCCTTGCTCGCCAGGTTGCCCGGATCCGGCTTTGATGTGGTGACCTGCACGGACGTCCTCGAGCACGTCGCGGACCCGGCGATCACGCTTTACATGCTGTCGCGCTACATTGCGCCAGGCGGCCGGGTCTACATCACGATTCCGAATTACCGTTGCCCCGCTTGGGTCAAATCGGACCCGCACTTCCAGATCGCAGGCATCACCCTGCTGCCTCCGGACCAGGCGCGTGAAACGGCTTACGCGATCCACCCGTGGCTCCCGCGTTACAGCGTGGGCGAGTACCACAAGCTCGAGTGGTACCGCCAGCGCTTGTCCGAACTTGGAATGCAGACCTGGCTGCTCAACGCCCCGCCAGGTACGTGGCTGGAAGTGGCGGGTCGCTTGCGCCAGGAGGCGATCGAAATCCGACGCGAGATCAATCGCGAAACAGATCCACGCTTGCCAGCCGCCTTGGCCAGCGCGATCCGCGACGCGGTAGGCGAGTGGGCGGAACAGTTGCTTGCAGACATCGATCCAAAGGATCCGGATACGCATCAGCTCGATGAGTACGGCGTGCAGACCTGGGAACTATTGGCCGTCCGGGGCTAGTGGTCGCCAGTCCAGCACCGCGCGCTGGGCGCGCAGCTTCCGGGCCAGGACCGCGCCATCGATATCCTGCACGGCCCGTCTCGAATCGATCGCCATGGCTGCGGCCACGCCCGCCGCATGGCCGAGGATCATGTATTGGGGCTCCATGCGAAGCGTTGAATACGCGACATGGCTGGCCGAGAAAGCGACGGGAACCAGCAGGTTGGTGGCGTGGGCCCGCTTTGGAAGCAGCATGCGATAGGGGATTTCATACGGTTGCACCGCAACCTGCATGTCCCCCTCATTCTGGACGAAGCCGTGATCGTCGACGAACCGCTGGACGTTGTGTGAGTCGCTGTTGTACGAGCCCATTCCGATCGAGTCGGGTTTCGTCAGCGCTGTCTGGATGTCCTTCTGCGACATCACATACTCACCAATCATCCTGCGCGCTTCGCGGATGTAGAGCTGTTGCGGCCAATGGCCCGTTTTCACGAATTCGTCCTTGCACAGGCCCCAGCTCTGCATCTCCTTGCGCAGTGGCATGGGCACTTGCGAACTGGCCATCAGGAAGTAGATCAGCCCTTGCTGGTAGTCCTTGTGCGCCTGCCAGATCCTGGCGCGCGTTGCATAGCTCGCCTCGGGATAGTTCCAGCTGCCTCCGACGTAATCGGTGGAGAATGCGCCGTTGTTGTTTATGTCGGCTTTGCCGTTCGCAATGGGGACAATGCTCAGGACTTCACCGACGGTCAGCGGCCGCCCCAGTTTGTTTTCCATTGCCGGTAGCAACAGCGCCAGCAAAGCGTAGCGGGATGATATGTAGCTGGCCGGCCTGGTCAGCGGAGCCATATTCGACCTGACCTGGGTCATGCAGAGCCGGAAGTTGTATGCCTGCACCTTCCGGTCGCCTGAGCCCGGCGCCGCGCGCTGACCTGGCTGGATCTCAGGCTGCAGGTTCCTGTCGGCGTCAAAGCCGGGGATGTTCACATCGAACTGATGCTTGGGCGTGCGTTCGCGCACGCCTCCCAGGGTCTCACCGTACTGTGTGCTGGGCTCGCGTCCCCAGGTGTAGCTGACGTTTGCCTGGGCCATCAGGTCGCCCTCGTAACTTGCGTCGACGAACACCGCTCCCTTGAACGGGCCTCCTTCCTCTGTCGTGATTGCATCGATGCGCGTTCCGCTCATCGATACGCCCGCGTTCTCACGCAGTCGTTGACGGTGCAGCACGGTTACGCCGGCCTCCCTGGCCATCTCGTCGAAGATGGCTTCGGCAACGTGCGATTCGACGTTCCATTGGATGGGTGTGCCGTAGTGCTTTGCGGCGCGCTCGAAGAACTCGCGCGAAATACCTCCCACGACTGCCTCGACTCCGATGTCTGTCGCGCCCAACCCGGCGGAGACCATGCCTCCCAACTGATCGCCAGGTTCAAGCAGCAGGACCTTCTTGCCCTCACGCGCGGCAGCAACGGCGGTGGCGACGCCGGCGGCGGTGCCTGCGTAGACGACGACATCGAATGTTCCGCTCTGGTGGGAGGACCGCGATGCAGGTTGAAGACCGCAGGTAGCGAGTCCCAGGAGTAGAAGTCCGATCCCGACCATGCCGCGCATGCTTCCCGTTGGCAGTCGCGCGTTTCCTGGCATGGCAAATCGAGTCTCTTGAATCTGAGAAGGCAGCGGCATGAAGCCGGCCGAGCGGCCTTGAAAACGGCAGCTCCAAGATGTCGATGATGGAATTCGTACGCAGGTCGGTCGATGTTTCGACCCGTCGTCCCCTTTGCAGTGGCGGGGCGGAATGATGTTCCGTTCCGGGCAAGCCAAGGATCAGCCGGGGCGGGTCGAGATCAACGCGGCTCAACTGCGCGGACATGTCCCACGCAGATGGCAATTCACGCGGCGGAACCCGAAGGATCCGGCGCGGCTTCGTTGTCAGGTCAGGATGAAAACCGACGGCACCGGGCCGGTCAACCACACGCCGTTGTCGGCCAGGTAGAACTCGTGGCCCTGCTGGTGCATGCGCCTGGACTCGATCGTCAGCACCACCGGGGTCCCATGGCGTTGCCCGACCTGCGCCGCGGTGGCGATGTCCTCGGACAAATGGACGTGATGGCGCATGCCAGGACGCAGGCCCTCTGCGCGAATCGCCTCGAGAAAGCGCGTGGCGGTGCCATGGAAGAGCCGCTCCGGCGGTAGTACGGGTTCGCGCTGGATGCCGACGGTATCGGTCGAGTGCCCCTGCACCGCGCGGATGCGCCGCCCGTCGCTGGACAAGGCGAACCGCTGCTTCTCGTTGCCGTCCACCACCGCGCGGATCACGCGCACGTCGAGCGGATGCCCGGCCTTGTGCGCGCTGGCGATCAGGTCGTCGATGTCGGCCCAGCCTTCGCGGTCGAGCGTCAGGCCGATGGCGCCGGGCGCGTGGCGCAACACGTAACTGAGGTATCGGCTGGTGTCGGTAAGTCTTCTGCGCATGTTTCCACTGCTATTCGAATTAGGTTGGCTCAACGGCCGTCATGCGGCTCGCAGCCGACATCAGACACAGCTGCCCGCCGTCCGATGGCGCTTGCGCGGCCGGACCTCGATGGCAGTGGTAGTGGCCGTTCTTGCGGTCGGTATGGCGGCCGTTCTTGTCGAGGCCACCGCCGTGCGCGAGCGCGGTTTGCCAGCCCGACGCTGTTGCCAGCGCGAGCAAGGCGAAAACGAGAGGTCGCATACAGTCCCCCAACTGTAATGTGACGACAGTTCGAATCTAGCAGCCCGGCGCGATGCGCTGGGAGCCTGCGATCCGAGAAAAAGTCGCGGTCGCTCGTGCGTTCCGCTATTCAGCTAACGGCGGGTGATACGGCGCATCGAAAAAAGCAAAGACCCTGCGAGGTCCAGCCCTGCAGGGTCCGTGCTCCACCTGGCACGGGAAGGCGCGCGAACTTCCGCTCAGTCGTAACCCCAGACCTTGAGGTCGGCCGTCTGCGCATTGCCCAGGATCTTGTACTGGACCGTGACCGACTTCAGCCGCGCCTTCAGGCCCGGTGCGTTGTTCGGTGCGGTCTGGCCACCGGACTTGAGCGTGCCGACATTGGACAGCTTGTCGTCGGGGCGGTTGTCCCAATGCAGCACGACGGACGAGATCTGCACATCGGCGCCGTCGACAGACAACTTGACCTGCTTGACGTCCTTCTCCCAGCGACCGCCGGAGCTCTTGATTTCCACGCTCGGGTCGGCGGCCTTGATCGTCTGCTGGCCGAGAATGAACCACTCGTCGGCAGCGATGGCGCTGCTCATACCGATGATGCCGGCGGCGGCCACCACGGCGGACGCCACTAGAAAGCGGAACTGCGTCTTCATTGACGTTTCCTCGTTGTTCCCCGGTTGGTCCCTGGATTCTTCGCCCGCACCGAAAAGCGCAGTGGCAGCGAGGCGCAACGCGCAGGCTATCGGCCGGTGCGTTACCGGGGGGTCAAGGATGGGGGTGTGTAATCGGCAATAATTCCAGCCACCCATCGCGTCGCTGAGGGATACCCCCAAGCGATCGCGCTCACGCACCATGATGCCGTGCAATCCCTGGAGGCTTCCCGTGACCCCAACCATCACCGCCTTTGCACGCTCACCCGATCGCGGCAGGGGACTGGCGCGCGACACCCGCGTTCGCTGGGCGCTGGAAGAAGTGGGGCAGCCCTACGAGGTCCGTCTTGTCTCGTTCGAGCAGATGAAGGAGCCGGCGCATCTCGCGCTGCATCCGTTCGGGCAGATTCCGACCTATGAGGAAGGCGAGCTGGCCCTGTTCGAGACCGGGTCGATCGTGCTCCATATCGCGCAGCGCCACGCCGGCCTGCTGCCAGACGACGCGAATGCACGGGCACGCGCGATCACGTGGATGTTTGCTGCGGTCAACACGATGGAGCCGCCGATCCTCGAGCGCGAAACCGCCAGGCTGCTTGAGCGTGACAAGGCGTGGACCGAAGAGCGGATGCCGGGAGTCGAGGATCGTATTCGCAACCGGCTTGGCCAGTTGTCCAGATGGCTGGGCGATGCCGAGTGGCTCGATGGGGAGTTCAGCGCGGGCGACCTGATGATGGTGGCGGTGCTGATGCGGTTCAAAGCGTCGTCGGAAATGCTGGAGGAGTTTCCGAACGTGTCTGCCTATGTGGCTCGTGGCCAGGCGCGGCCGGCGTACAAGCGGGCGTTTGAGGCGCAGTTGGCGGTCTTCACGGGAATGGCGCCCGCGGGTTAGATGCGTTCCATGCTTGTCCGTGTACATTACGTTTGACACTGCGGCCGCCAAGTTGCCGGCGCATAGACTGCGCCCTGCGCCTAGTCGGCATTCGAAGATCCCCCCACCGTGCCCAATTCCTGGAAGTTGTCTTCGCTGCTGCTTGTGGCACTGCCCCTGAACGTATTTGCCGCCGATCAATGGATCATGGCCACCGATCTCTGGGGCAACAGGAACTACCAGACCCTCACCCTGGATGTGCAGGGGAAGCGTGTCGAAGGAAAGCTCGACGGAGACCCGGTCAAAGGCACGCTGGTCGGCAAGCAGTTGCAGTTCACGGCGACCGACAGCCAGGGGCAGACCTATCATTTCGACGGCCGCCTGGATGGAACGCGCATGCAGGGGCAGAGCGACCAGCCCGACACCAACAACCGCGATGCGCGTGCCAGCCACGCTTTCAGCGCTTGGCGAGTGCCCGCGCAATCCGCGGATGCACCCAGGTTGCATGCGTTCGTACCGAAGGACTACTCCAATACCTTCAGCGCAGACCGTGCGCCGGTCCTGCTAATCCGGCCGGGAGACTCGGTGCAGACCAGGACACTGGACTCCGGTGGCGTGGACGAAAAGGGCATCACCCGGGCGCTGTTCGGAAATCCCCAGGTCGGGCCGTTCTTCGTGGTCGGCGCCGAGCCCGGCGACACCCTGGCGGTGACGATCACTTCGTTGAAGCTCAATCGCGACTATGCCGACAGCCTGGACGGTGTGGTGGGTCGATTGAAGACGCCGCGCGTCGCCGCTGAATCCTCGTCGCTCGGCAAGCCGGTGCGATGGCAGCTGGATCGTGTGAAGGGCATGGCTCGTCCGCAGGGCGCGACTGGCGCGCTGAAGAATTTCGAAATCGAGGTGAAGCCGATGCTGGGCGGTCTGGCCGTATCGCCCGGCTTCGGCTATCCGCCGTTCTCCACCGGCGACACCGAAGACTTCGGCGGCAACATGGACTTCAACGCAATTGTCGAAGGCAACACCGTGTACCTGCCAGTGCAGCAGCCGGGCGCACTGTTGTACCTGGGCGACGGCCATGCCCTGCAGGGCGACGGAGAAACGACCCAATGGGCCCTGGAGACTTCGTTGGACGTGGTGGTGCGGGTCGAGCTGCTGAAGAAGCGTTCGATCGCCACCCCGCGCGTTGAATCGCCCACGCAGATCATGACACTGGGGCAGGGCGGGTCCAGCGACGACGCGCTGCGATATGCGACGTCGGGCATGTTGCAGTGGTTGCGCCAGGATTACGGCCTGGATCTGTCCGAGGCGACCCAGGTGCTGGGTGTCGCGGTGCAGTATCAGGTTGCCAATCTTGCTGGCCGGAGCGTTGGCGTTGCGGCGAAGGTGGACAAGGCGGTGTTGAAGCGGTTGGTGCCGGCGTCTTCAGCGGCGACTGCAGCTGGTGGAGCTGGCGGGGGCAATTGAGGATTCGCGCGTTGGAGTAGGGCGAGCCATCGGGCTCTCCCTCGGTGCTCGCTTGCACCTGGAGCCTGTTCCAAAACAAAAAGCCCAGCAAAGCCTGAGGGCAGGTCACCCCCAAATGCCAAGCTTTTTGGCATTCAGGATGAGCCGTTCTGGCTGCCCTATACCTTATGGTTTTATTTAAGCTATTGATTTATAAAGGGGTTGATGCGCGGCGTTCAACTTGGGGGTTGACTTAATCAACCCTCCGGTTGCGCCGGGCGCAACTGATGGGTAAAGTGTACCAAAATTAGTACACAGGAAGTGCATGACTCCGGTCTTGGATGTCCGTTTTTATGCGACTGCTTCGGGAAGAGAACCGGTCCGCGAATGGCTGAAGGATGTGATCTCAGAGAAGGCGAGAAAGGCCGTCGGTGCTGATATTAAGACGGTCCAGTTGGGCTGGCCTCTGGGGATGCCGTTAGTTAGGAAAATGGAAGGTGGTTTGTGGGAAGTGCGCGTCAGTATTCCAGAAGGAATTGCTCGAGTGCTTTTCACTGTTGTAGGTGCAGAAATGGTGCTGTTGCACAGCTTCGTTAAGAAGAGCGACAAGACCCCAAGCGAAGATCTAGAGATAGCGCGCAAGCGCAGAGATGAGGTAAGGCCATGAACAAGAACAAGCATATTGGATCCAGCTTCGATGACTTCCTGGCCGAAGAGGGCCTGTTGGAAGAGGCGAATGCAGTCGCCGCGAAGCGTGTCATTGCTTGGCAGATTAGCGAGGCAATGAAGACCAATGGAATCAGCAAGCAGGTCCTCGCACAGCGGATGCATACCAGCCGCTCTCAACTTGACCGTGTTCTCGATGAGAACGACACAGGGCTGACGCTAGAAACCCTTAGTAACGCGGCTTCCGCGCTGGGCTACAGGGTCAAGATCGATCTAGTGGCCGCCTAGCGAATTCCCGTTCCATATGGGCGCACAAGAAGGCCGGCAATGCCGGCCTTCGATGTGTTCTAACGCTACGAACGTTTGCCGTAGACCCTTCTAACGTATTGCCCCTCCCATCGCCGTGCCCCAAGTCGATCGAGGTCTTGGCGGCGACTCGGTCAATCCCAAGCGATTAAAGCCCCGCCCCAGGTCAGCCGATATCGCGGTAAGCCAATTCCCCCGCGTCGGCATGTCGAAAGATCTCCCCGTGACCATCTACGCCGGCTTCCTACTGGTCGGCTTGCTCGGAATTGCCACTCTCACTTCAATGGCTATGGGAGTGCCGAACAGTTCAGACGCCTGCGTGGTGGAGGCAATTGAGGGGGCGCATAGCGAAAAGGAGTTTCGCGAAGCCATCGAGGAGAACAGGTGTTGCGACAAGGAAGCCAAGGCGGAGGCGGGCGAAGCCGTAATGCGGGCGCTGTTCGACTAGCCCCGCGGGCGCGGCGATCACATTACCGCTGAGACTCGATCTCTTCTTCGATGACCTGCCGGATGCCATCTTCGGTCAGCTCGGTGATGCCCCGGCGCCTGATGACGATGCGCTCGGCCCGCTTGCTCGTAGCCAGGTCGTAGAGCCACGCGCTGAGGAGTCCGACTTCGACATCTTTCGAGATGTCGATGACGAATTGCAGGACGGTCGGAATGTCGAGGGCCTTACGTTCGAGCGCCCCCTGAAACTGGAGCCTCGCCCCTCCGGGGACTTCGGCCGTCGCACCTGCAGCGAGCGACTTGCTTCCAACAATTTGAATCGCCAGACCACGGTCGAAGGTCTCGATGTCGAGGGGGATGCGCATTTTGTCTCCGGTGCTAGGCGCCCTTCAGGCCGCCACTCGATGTTCTAGAACGGATGCCGCTTGTCTTCTAGGACATCTGCGCGACGTGCGTAGACCTGGCGCACATAGCGCCCCCGGCCGTCTCCGTGCCCTAAGTCGATCGAGGTGAGCGCCTCAGCTTCGTGCCGGCTAAACGCTTCTTCCTCGTAAAGGTCGATCATGTCGCACGCATAGGCATACCGCAGTGCGTGAGCCTGCAGGCCTAACGGCTCCGTGACGTGCCGGTGCACAGTGTTCCGATACCAGTTCATGGCGGCCTTCAGCCTCGGCTTGCCCACGATCCTTCCCCCACGCTTGGCGGCGACTGCCAACGCTTCTCGAACGGCCTCCAACGCCTTCTCCAAGTCCGGAGCACGCGACTCTCGCCGCCGGCCACCCTTCGTCCCATGCAGCACCCTGACGCGCTCGCCCGCCTCCACCTGACGTTCCCATGTCGCCAAGCTCGGTCCAGCTTGTACAGACTCCGCGCCACGAAGACCCAATGTCCGCTGGAGTTTGAAGAGCGCTACCAGCCCCTGATCGATGCAGGCGGCAATCTCGAGGGCTGCCTCGTACTCCTCCTCGGTTGCCGCGACCTTGGTTCCATCTCGGGAGCTACCGCTGATGCCCAGCGCCTCGTTGCTGATGGTCGGCGAGTCTGCCGCCTGGGAGCGGCCCACGGCACGCATGGCCCCTCGGATGTGAGAGGCCTCCTTCTGGAGGGTGCGCACCTCCTTTCCCTCGGTTTTCCTGGCCTCGAAGTAGAGCGCGATGTGCTTCTCCTTGAGGCCTTCCACGTCGGCTACCTGATAGCCCCGGTCATGGAGGAGAGCGAACAGGCGCCCCATCGTCCCCATCCTGGCCTGCTTGGTGAGATGTGCCCCTCCGGGTTCTACCCCGTTTCCACGGACGGTTGGGTTAAGAGTCTATAGGCCTGATCCTTGGCATCGAGTCGTCGCTGGATGATTGGGTTGTGGAAGCGCTCGATGTAGTCGAACACGTCGGCCCGCGCTTCGGCCAACGTCAGGTAGCGACGCCGGTGCACCCGCTCGCGCTTGAGCTTGCCGAAGAAGCCATCGGCCGCCGCGTTGTCGCCACAGTGGCCCACGTCGCTCATGCTGCTGACGATGTGCTGGTCCTTCAGAAACTGCTGGTACTCGGCACAGGTGAACTGGGTGCCGCGATCGGAATGCAGGATCACCGGTGTGCGGTCGATGCGTTGCCAGCTGGCCATCATCACCGCCTTCAGGACCAACTGTCGGTCCTGCACCGGCGACATCGACCAGCCCACGACCTTGCCCGAGTACAGGTCCAGCAATGCACACAGGTACAACCAGGCCTCGCCGGTGCGGATGTAGGTGATG
>NZ_JBFTLK010000010.1:0-43132 GCF_056396405.1 Lysobacter sp. 05T417
CGCGCTTCAGGATCTCGGTGGCCTCGGAGAGGATCGAGACAGCATCCGGACGCAGCGTGGCCTTGTCGAAGTCGAAGTTCACACCCTTCAGGTCGATCGACACCGGCACCGGGCAACCGTCCGGACCGATGGTCTGGCCAGCCTGCGAACCCGGGCACTTGTCGTCGCAGTTGTTGACGCCGTCGCCGTCGTCATCCATGTCGGCGCAGCTCGGCGCGGCCGGAGCCGGCGGAGCGGCAACCACCGGCGGACCCAGCGGGATCACGACGCCGACCGAAGCCAGCAGGTCGCCGAACCAGTCTTCGTCCGGGGAATTGACGCTGCCGTTGTCGAAGTCTGCGCGATAGGCCAGCTCGGTGCGGATCGCAGCGCGCTTGCCGTACAGGGCACTCTGTACACCGACGCCAACCTTGGCGGCGAAGTTGCCTTCGTCACGCTGGCCGGGCGAGTTCGGGTTCGGGAAGTTGTCGAACTCTTCTTCCGACTGCTGGTAGCCCAGGCCCATCAGGACGTACGGGGCCCAGTTGCGGCCTTCCTGGGTGAAGTGATAACGACCGTCGAACGAAATGCCGTACTGGCTCCAGTTGAGATCCTGGTTGGCGTCGTTGTTGGGGTTCTGGTAGTTCAGCTCACCGTCGATCGACCAGTTCTGATTGAGGAACTTGCCGACGCCAATGGCACCGAACGGCGCATTGCGCGTGCCGCGATCGTTGTCCTGGATGTTCATGCCGGCCGAACCGGTCAGATACCAGCGATCGTCGAATTCCTGCGCATTGGCAGCCTGGGCCAGGCTCAGACCACCCAGCAGGGCGGCGCAGAGGAGTTTCTTATTCATATATCCAGCTCCTTGATCAAAAAACGGAAACAGCGTCTGCGAGGTTCCCACTAAGGACGGCCGCCAGACGACGCCATCGGGGCGGAGGTTAAGTTTGCCTATGTGAAAGCCGTGTTAACGGTCATCTAACAAACCGGGAAGTTCCATGCCAATACAGAGCGATTGCGGCGGGATTCAGGCCCGAAGCAGCGCCAACAGCCCGCTGGCGGGCTCGGCCAGCAATCGCTCGGGTTCCGCGACCAGGGCCCGCAACTGCGACAACTGCTTTTCCGGCAGTTTCGCCGCGAGGGCCCCTTCAAACTTGGCCATCAGCAGTGGAATACCTTCGCCGCGGCGACGGCGATGCCCGACCGGATAATCGATCGAGATTCTTTCGCTTTGCGTTCCGTCCTTGAAGAAAACCTGAACGGCGTTTCCGATGTACCGCTTGTCGGGATCGTAATAATCAGTGGTGAAGCGTGGTTCTTCCTCCACCCGCATGCGCTCGCGCAGCGCATCGATGCGCGGGTCGGCGGCGATCGCGTCGCCGTAGTCGTCGGCCCGCAGGCGGCCGAACAGCAGCGGCACGGCGACCATGTACTGGATGCAATGGTCGCGGTCGGCGTAGTTGGCCAGTGGCCCGGTCTTGTCGATGATGCGCATCGCTGCCTGCTGGGTATGGATGACGATCTGCTCGACGGCATCGACGCCCTCTGCGGCGATGCGCGCGCCGACCTGGGCATGCAACCGCATGGCGCACTCCACCGCGGTCTGCGCATGGAATTCGGCCGGGTAGCTGATCTTGAAGAGGACGTTCTCCATCACGTAGCTGCCGAAGGCACGCTCGAACTCGAATGGCTGTCCTTCGAAGGCAACCTCCTGGAAGCCCCAGGTCGGCGCGCTGATCGCGCTCGGATAGCCGACCTCGCCCTTGATGGCGTTGAGCGCATGGGTGACTGCGCGGCGACAGGCATCGCCGGCCGCCCAGCTCTTGCGCGGACCGGTGTTGGGCGCGTGGCGGTAAGTGCGCAGCACGCCGTTGTCGATCCAGCTGTGCGATATCGCAGCGATGATCTGGTCCTTGTCTCCACCGAGCATGGCCGTTGCGACGGCGCTCGATGCCAGTCGCACCAGGATCACGTGATCCAGGCCCACCCGGTTGAAGGAGTTCTTCAGCGCATAGCAGCCCTGGATCTCGTGCGCCTTGATCGCATGGCCGAGCACGTCGCGCACGCTCGGACCCGGTTTGCCACGCAACTGTGCCTGGCGTCCCAGGTAATCGGCCACCGCCAGGATCGCCCCGAGGTTGTCGGAGGGATGCCCCCACTCGGCGGCCAGCCAGGTGTCGTTGAAGTCGAGCCAGCGGATCTGCACGCCGATGTTGTAGGCGGCCTGGACCGGGTCGAGCTCGTGGCCGGTGAACGGCACGCGCGCACCGCCGGGCAGCACCGCGCCGGGCACCACCGGGCCCAGATGCCGGACACACCCGGGGTGGTCCATCGCCAGCGCGGCGCAGGCCAGCGAATCGAGCAGCATGTAGCGCGCCGTGTCGTATGCCTCGACCGAGTCGATCCGGTAGTCGATGACGTAGTCGGCGATGTCCGCCATCGCCGGATCG
The DNA here is from genome assembly GCF_056396405.1 of Lysobacter sp. 05T417. Taxonomy (NCBI): domain Bacteria; kingdom Pseudomonadati; phylum Pseudomonadota; class Gammaproteobacteria; order Lysobacterales; family Lysobacteraceae; genus Lysobacter; species Lysobacter sp. 05T417. The sequence continues at coordinate 2,433 of NZ_JBFTLK010000010.1, forward strand.
GGCGGCGGGCGTACGGCCGAACGCGGATCGGCATGGCTCATGGCGTGCTCCGGCGAAATGGCTGCGCGCATTGTCGGGGGCCGTGGGTTGTGCCGACGTGAGGCGAACCGCACTGGCCGCCGCTGCAGAACACAGCGGCGCAACACACCGGCACAACACACCGGCCCAATCACGGCGCTTGGAAAAGCAGCGCCGCAGGCTCACCCTTGTGGGCATGGACGCACCCATCCGACTGCCAACACTGTTCCTCTCACATGGCTCGCCGATGCTGGCCGTGGAGGATTCGCCCGCGGGCCACTTCCTCGATGGCCTCGGCCAGCAGTTGCCGTGGCCGAAGGCGGTCGTGGTGGTCTCGGCGCACTTCATGACCGACCGGCCCATGCTGGGCGGCCACATCCAGCCGCACACGGTGCACGACTTCGGCGGATTCCCCGAGCCGCTGTACCAGATCCGCTATCCGGCACCGGGTGCGCCCGACCTGGCCGAGAAGATCGCGCAACGCCTCGCCGATGCCGGACTCAATCCGCGCGTGCGCGAAAACCATGGCCTCGACCATGGCGTCTGGGTGCCGTTGCTGCGCATGTATCCGGAAGCCGACGTGCCGGTGGTGCCGTTGTCGGTGATGCCGCATGCAACCGCCGCGCAGCACTTCCAGCTGGGCCAGGCACTGGCGCCGCTGCGCGACGAAGGCGTGCTGGTGATCGGCTCGGGTGGCTTCGTGCACAACCTGGGCGATCTTGACTGGAAGCATCCGCAAGCGCCCCTTGCGCCGTGGGCGCAGGCGTTCGGCGACTGGATGCACACCATGCTCGCCGCGCACGACTGGCCGGCACTGCTGGACTGGCAACAGCGCGCGCCGCACGCACACCACGCCCATCCCACGGTCGAACACCTGATGCCGTTGTTCGTTGCGCTTGGCGCCGCTGGCGACGCGCCGAGCGTGCGCGCGATCCATCGCTCGCACCAGCTGGGAACACTGTCGCTGGACGCGTTCGCGTTTGACTGACGCCAGCGCAGCCGCTACTCCCGCGGCAACACCTGCGCCAGGCGCTCTTCCATGAAGTCGACGAACGCACGCACGCGCGGTGGCACCAGGCGACGCTGCGGCATCACCGCATAGATGCCGGTCTCGGCGATCGGATAGTCGGCCAGCACGACCTGCAGGCGACCAGTGCGCAGGTCGTCCCAGGCGTGCCAGGTCGAATGCAGGGCGATGCCCAGTCCCGCCACCGCGGCGTCGCGCACCACTTCACCGTAGTTGCTCTCGATCCGGCCATGCACGCGGACGGCGACTTCGCCGCCGGCGCCATCGCTCATCCGCCATACGTCCTGCCGCCCCTGGCTGCCCACCAGCATCACGCAGTCGTGTCCGGCCAGGTCCTGCGGTGTGCGTGGCGTGCCGTGCCGGCGCAGGTACGCGGGCGAGGCGCACAGGACGCGGCGGTTGGGTGCGAGCCGGCGCGCGACCAGGTTGGAATCGGCCATCTCGCCTATGCGGATCGCCAGGTCGAAACCCGAACTCACCAGGTCGAGCATCTGGTCGTTGAGGTTCAGGCTCAGGCGCACGCGCGGGTGCCGCTCAAGGAACTCCGGGACCAGTGGCGACACATACAGGCGCCCGAACGAGGCCGAGGTCGTCACCCGCAGGGTGCCGGCGATCTCGCTGCCGCCGCGGCCCAGACCGCTGGTCAGCGCCTCCAGGTCCTCCACCAGCGCCCGCCCCTGCTCGGCCAGCGCGGCCCCCTCGGGAGTGGCGTGCAGGCGGCGCGTGGTCCGGTGCAGCAGGCGCACGCCGAGGTCGCGCTCGAGCCGCTTCAGGCGCTGGCTGGCCACGGCGACCGACAGGTCCAGGCTGCGCGCGGCGGCGCTGATCGACCCCAGGTCGAGCACGCGCAGGAACAGGCTGATGTCGCCAATGCGGTCCATCGGTGAATTATCAATCATTTGTTGAAACTGATTAGCCATCCTGACGGTTTCCGCAGAATATGCAACGGCCTAGCCTGCGCACCTTCCTTATCAGTGGACGCCGCGCCGATGGCCCTCCCCGCTCCCACCCCTGGCCCTGCCCTCGCCGCCGTCCCCGTCCCCCTCCCCGTGCCCGTCCCCGGCTCATCCTCCAGCCGGATGCCGGCCGCGCTGTATGCGCTGACCGCGGGCTCGTTCGGCATCGGCTGCGCCGAGTTCGTGATCATGGGTCTGCTGCTGCAGGTGGCCGCCGACCTGCACGTGACGATCGCCGCAGCGGGAATGCTGGTGTCGGGCTATGCGCTGGGTGTGTTCGTCGGCGCCCCGGTGCTGACCCTGCTGACCCGCCGCATGCCACGCAAGGCGGTGCTGCTGGCGTTGATGGCGATCTACACCATCGGCAACGCCGCCTGCGCCCTGGCGCCGGACTACGCCACGCTGATGGCGGCGCGCGTGCTGACCTCGCTGACCCACGGAACCTTCTTCGGCGTCGGCGCGGTCGTGGCGACCGGCCTGGTCCCGTCCGACCGCAAGGCCTCGGCGATCTCGATCATGTTCTCCGGCCTGACCCTGGCGACGCTGCTGGGCATGCCCGCCGGCGCCTGGCTGGGGCTGCACTTTGGCTGGCGCTCGACCTTCTGGGCGATGAGCGTGGTCGGCGTGGTGTCGCTGGCGGTGATCGCGCTGCTGGTGCCGCACAGCCGCCAGACGCAGGCGCCGGTCGCGGTGCGCGACGAGCTGCGCACCATCGCCCGTCCGCAGGTGCTGCTCGGCCTGCTGATGACGATGCTCGGATTCGCCGGCGTGTTCGTGGTGATCACCTACATCCAGCCGCTGCTGACCGGCCTGGCCGGATTCTCCGAAGCGGCCGTGTCGCCGATCCTGCTGCTGTTCGGTGCCGGCATGGTCGTGGGCAACCTGCTCGGCGGCCACCTTGCGGACCGCAAGCCGACGCCGGCGCTGCTGGGCACGCTGGCCGCACTGGCCATCGTGCTGGCACTGATGAGCTTCGCCCTGCACAACCCGATCGCAATCGTCGCGTTCATCGCCGCGCTCGGCATCGCCGCATTCGCGACCGTCTCGCCGCTGCAGTTGCGTGTGCTGCGCCATGCCGCCGGCGCCGGCCAGAACCTCGCGTCGAGCTTCAACATCGCCGCATTCAATCTCGGCAACGCGATGGGCGCATGGCTCGGCGGCGTGGTCATCGAGCGCGGCCCCGGCCTGGAAGCGGTGACGTGGGCCGCGGCCACCGTCACCGTTGCCGGTCTCGCCGTTGCCCTGTGGAGCGTGCGCCTTGAAGGCGCGAAGGAACGCCAGGCGCTGCTGCCCACCGGCTGCGTGCCCGAGCGTTCGTGACATCCCCGATCCCCCAACCCCCACTGCATTCGCGAAGGAATTGCGTGCCATGAACCGCCTCATCGCCTCCCCCCTGCTCGCCGCACTTTTCATGGCCGCGTCCGCGACCGCGACCGACGCGCCGCCATCGCACAGTGGCGACGCAACGACCTGGACGACAACCTGGACGGCCAGCCCGCAGCCGCTGTGGGCCGGCGACTTCGTGTTGCCGACCAACGTCCCCCATAACCTGTGGAACCAGACGCTGCGGCAGAGCGCGCGCGTCAGCATCGGCGGACATCGCATGCGCGTGCTGCTGTCGAACGAGTACGGCACGCAGCCGCTGCGGATCGGCGCCGCACGCATCGCACGCAGCGAAGGTGACGGCCGCATCGCGTCTGCCAGCGATCGCGTGCTCACCTTTGGCGGCAAGTCCTCGGTGACGATTCCGCCGGGCGCGCCGATGCTCAGCGACCCGGTCGAGCTGGATGTCGCCGCGCTCGGCGACGTGTCGGTGAGTCTGTACCTGCCCGAGCCGACGCCACCGGCGACGTTCCACTGGGACGCGCGCCAGACCACCTGGGTCGGCGCCGGCGACCAGACCGGCGCTACCGCCTTCAAGTCCGATTCGACGCTGAGCACACGGGTGTTCCTTGCCGCGATCCAGGTCGAAACCGTCGCCTCGGCGCGCAGCGTGGTGGCGCTGGGCGACTCGATCACCGACGGCAATGGTTCGACCGTGGACGAGAACCGCCGCTGGCCCGATTTCCTGGCCCGCCGCCTGGCAGGCCAGAACGTCGCCGTGCTCAACGCCGGCATCTCCGGCGCGCGCCTGCTGCAGGACAAGATGGGCAGCAATGCACTGGCCCGTTTCGACCGCGACGTGCTGGCACAACCGGGCGTGGCGGCGGTGGTGGTGCTGATCGGCATCAACGACATCGGCTGGAACGGCACGCCGTTCGCACCGTCCGACCCGGCGGCCCGCGCCGACGAGCTCATTGCCGGCTACCGCCAGCTGATCGCCCGCGCCAATACACGCGGCGTGCGCATCATCGGTGCGACCCTGACACCGTTCGAGGGCGCCTTGCAGGACACCCCGTTGCGCGGCTATTACCGTACCGACAAGGAGCGCGTGCGCCAGGCCATCAATGCCTGGATCCGCGACAGCGGCGAGTTCGACGCGGTGGTCGATTTCGACGCCGCGGTCCGCGACCCGGCGCACCGCGTGCGCTTCCTGCCTGCCTACGACTCGGGCGACCATCTCCATCCGGGCGACGCCGGCTACCAGGCGATGGCCGACTCGATCGATCTGGATGCACTGCTCGGCGACGCGCCCGCCGTGGCAATCCGCCACGCCGACTGACCCATCCCCCGCACTCACAAGGAACCGCTGCAATGGAATACCGTTTTCTCGGCAACTCCGGTTTTCGCGTCCCCGCACTGAGCTTCGGCACCGGCACGTTCGGCGGCAAGGGCGACCTGTTCGGCTCGTGGGGCAACACCGATGTCGCCGGCGCCACGCGCCTGGTCGACATCTGCCTCGACGCCGGCCTCAACCTGTTCGACAGCGCCGACGTCTACTCCGGCGGCATGGCCGAAAGCATCCTCGGCGCGGCCATCAAGAACCGGCGCGACGAAGTGCTGATCTCGACCAAGGCCACCTTCCGCTTCGACGACGGCCCCAACAACGTCGGCTCGTCGCGCTTCCACCTGATCAACACGGTCGACGCCGCGCTCAAGCGCCTGGGCACCGACTACATCGACCTGTTCCAGCTGCACGGCTTCGATGCGCGCACGCCGGTCGAGGAGACGCTCTCCACGCTCGACAACCTGGTGCGCGCCGGCAAGATCCGCTACCTGGGCGTTTCGAACTTCTCCGGCTGGCACCTGATGAAGTCGTTGTCGGCATCCGACCGCTACGGCTGGTCGCGCTATGTCGCCAACCAGACGTATTACTCGCTGATCGGTCGCGACTACGAATGGGAGCTGATGCCGCTCGGCCTGGACCAGGGCGTCGGCGCGGTGGTGTGGAGCCCGCTCGGCTGGGGCCGCCTCACCGGCAAGATCCGCCGCGGCCAGCCGCGTCCGGAAGTGACGCGTCTGTCGGCGACGGCCGACTACGGCCCGCCGGTGGACGAAGAGCGCCTGTACCAGGTCGTCGACGCACTCGACACCATCGCCGCCGAGACCGGCAAGACGGTGCCGCAGATCGCCCTGAACTGGCTGCTGCAGCGACCGACGGTATCGACCGTGGTGATCGGTGCGCGCACCGAGGAGCAGCTGCGACAGAACCTCGGCGCAGTCGGCTGGAGCCTGACGGCCGAGCAGGTCGCCGCGCTCGATGCCGCCAGCGCGGTGACGCCGGTGTACCCGTACTGGCACCAGGCCGGTTTCGGCGAGCGCAACCCGTCGCCGGTGTCTGCATGAAAGCCGTCGCGCTCACCCGCTACCTGCCCGTCGACGACCCGCAATCGCTCCTCGATGTAGACCTGCCCGATCCCGCCGCGCCGACGGGGCATGACCTGCTCGTGCGTGTCGAGGCGGTCTCGGTGAACCCGGTCGACACCAAGGTGCGTTCGCCCAAGCCGCAGGTGGAAGCGCAGCCGAAGGTGCTCGGTTATGACGCGGCAGGCATTGTCGAAGCCGTCGGCGACGGCGTCACCCGCTTCCGCCCAGGCGACCGCGTCTACTACGCCGGCGACATCACCCGTCCCGGCAGCAACGCGCAACTGCAGCTGGTCGACGAACGCCTCGTCGGCCATGCCCCCGCATCGCTCGATGCCGCGCAGGCCGCGGCGTTGCCGCTGACCGCCCTGACCGCGTGGGAGCTGCTGTTCCAGCGCATGCCTTACGACAGCGACAACGGCGGCGCAGGCAAGACATTGCTGGTCATTGCCGGCGCCGGTGGCGTCGGATCGATCGCGATCCAGCTCGCCCGTCGCGCCGGATTCACCGTCATCGCCACCGCCTCGCGCGCGCAGACCATCGACTGGTGCAAGGCCCTGGGCGCCCACCACGTGATCGACCATCGCCAACCCTTGCCGCCGCAGCTGGCCGCGCTCGGCTTCAACACGGTCGACGCCGCGATCAATCTCGCCGACACCTCGCGCTACTGGGACGTGCTGGGTGAATTGCTTGCGCCGCTCGGTCACGTCGGGTTGATCGTCGAACCGTCCGAGGCGCTGCGCATTGGCGACCCGTACAAGGCCAAATGCATCGGCATCCACTGGGAGATGATGTTTGCCCGCGCGCGCTTCCGCACCGCCGACATGGACGAACAGGGCCGCATCCTCGACCGCGTGGCAAGCCTGATCGACAGCGGCGAACTGCGCGGTACGCAGCACGATGCGCTGAGCCCGATCAACGCGGCCAACCTGCGCGAGGCGCATCGACGCCTGGAATCGGGAACCACGGTCGGCAAGCTGGTGCTGTCGGGCTGGTGAGCGGTGGCCGGCGGCGGAGCTTGCCGCCGGCCGGCTTTCCCGGCATCGTGCCGCTTCCGTACGCCAGCGTATTCGCCCCATGACGGCCGCCAGCCCGCTCAGCTTCGACAGCACCGCCACCCCTCACCCGCTCTATCCGCGGCTGTTCGAGCCCCTGGACCTGGGCTTTTGCACCCTGCGCAACCGCGTGCTGATGGGTTCGATGCACACCGGCCTGGAGGACAAGGCGGCCGATTTCCCCAAACTGGCCGCCTACTTCGGCGAGCGCGCCGCCGGCGGTGTCGGCCTGATCGTCACCGGTGGCTTTTCGCCGAACCTGGCCGGCTGGCTCAAGCCGTTCGGCGGCACCCTGCGCTGGCCATGGGAGGTCCGCCGCCACCGCCAGGTCACCGCCGCGGTCCACGGTCACGGCGGGCGCATCTGCCTGCAGATCCTGCACGCCGGCCGCTACGGCTACAGCCCGCTGCAGGTGGCGCCGAGCAGGCTCAAGGCGCCGATCAATCCGTTTACACCGCGGGCGTTGTCGGCCGCTGGCGTCGAGCGCCAGATCCGCGCCTTCGTCCGCACCGCGCAGCTCGCCCGCGAGGGCGGCTACGACGGCGTCGAGGTGATGGGCTCGGAAGGCTATCTGCTCAACCAGTTCACCGCGCCGCGCACCAACAAGCGCAATGACGCCTGGGGTGGCGATGCCGGCAAGCGCATGCGCTTCGCCATCGAAATCGTCCGCCGCATCCGCGAAGCCTGTGGACCGGACTTCATCATCGTCTATCGCCTGTCGATGCTCGACCTGGTCGACGAAGGCCTGGCCTGGGATGAAGTGGTGCAGCAGGCCAAGGCCATCGAGGCCGCGGGCGCAACGCTGATCAACACCGGCATCGGCTGGCACGAAGCGCGCATCCCGACCATCGCCACGTCGGTGCCACGCGCCGCTTTCACCGGCATTACCGCGCGCCTGAAGCCGCACGTGACGCTGCCGCTGATCACCACCAACCGCATCAACATGCCGCACGTTGCCGAGCGCGTACTGGCCAGCGGCGATGCCGACATGGTGTCGATGGCGCGGCCGCTATTGGCAGATCCGCAGTGGGTCAACAAGGCACTCGAACAGCGCGCCGCCGACATCAATACCTGCATCGCCTGCAACCAGGCGTGCCTGGACCACGTGTTCGAGAACAAGACCGCCAGTTGCCTGGTCAATCCGCGCGCATGTGCCGAGACCGAACTCAACTACACGCCGACCGCCTCGCCCCGGCGCATTGCCGTGGTCGGCGCCGGTCCTGCCGGCATGGCCTGCGCGACGGTCGCTGCAGAGCGCGGCCATCGCGTCACCCTGTTCGAGGCCGGAGACGCCATCGGCGGACAGTTCAACCTGGCCAAGCGCATCCCGGGCAAGGAGGAGTTCCACGAAACCCTGCGCTACTACAGCCGCCGCATCGAGCAGACCGGCGTCGAGCTGCGCCTGAACACCCGCGCCGATTCCGACACGCTGGCCGGCTTCGACGACGTGGTCCTGGCCACCGGCATCCGCCCGCGCGATGTCGACTTCGTCGGCGCCGACCATCCCAAGGTCGTCAGCTATCTGGATGTCCTCAGCGGCCGCGTCGTGCCGGGGCGCAAGGTTGCCCTGATCGGCGCCGGCGGCATCGGCTTCGACGTCGCCGAGTTCCTGGTCCATGACCACGGCCACGACAGCGGCGACGGCGACCCCGATGGCGTCGACGCCGCCGCCTGGCGCGCCGAGTGGGGCGTCGACCTGGGCTATGAGGGTGAGGTCCGCGGCGGCCTGTCGCCGGCGCGCCCGCAGCCACCGGCCCGCGAGGTCTGGCTGCTGCAGCGCAGCCCGGGCCGTCCCGGCGCCCGCCTGGGCAAGACCACCGGCTGGATCCACCGCGCCACCCTCAAGGCCAGGAAGGTACGGATGCTGGGTGGGGTCGAGTACCTGGGCGTCGACGACGAGGGCCTGCACATCCGGCTCGACGGCAGCGAGCAGACCTTGCCGGTCGATCACGTGGTGATCTGCGCGGGTCAGGAACCGTTCAAGCCGCTGGCGGCGCAGTTGGGGGGCAGCGGCAAGGCGCCCCACGTCATCGGCGGGGCCGATGTGGCAGCCGAACTCGACGCAAAACGCGCGATCGCACAGGCCTCGCGCCTGGCCGCGACGCTGTGAATGTGACGACGGTCGAAGTGCTGAGAGCCTGCTGGGGCGGGCCTCTCAGCTGCCTGTTCAGATAAAAAACCCAAGACAATCCGATGGTTACGAAATAGACATTCAGCTGGCGTTTATACTTCCGCCGCTACCTTGCGCCAACTTTTCAGCCACCCCCTTGGTGGCGACCCACACCGCCCGCGCCTCTGCGCGGTTTAGGTGAAGGGGCAAAAGCGTGCCGCAGAGCCCGCTGCCCTCCCCAGTACGCCATGCCGGTTCGTGCCGCGGTTGCCGTGTTTCCCCAAAGGGACGGCGATAGCGCTGCGGAACGGCGCAACGGAGCAAGGAGTCCGATTAGATGAAACTGGCCTGGATCCTGTGGCTGGCCTCTGTACTGCCGCCGCAAACCGCCGATTCGCTTTGCCTGAGCACCACCGTTTACCTGGAAGCCCGCGATCAGTCGGTGCGCGGCCAGAAGGCGGTGGCGGAAGTGGCCCTGCGCCGCCGCGACAGCGGCCTGTGGGGCAACACGGTCTGTGACGTTGTCACGGCCCGCAAGCAGTTCGCGCCGACCCTGGTCGCGCCCGGAACGCGCCTGACCAACACCGAGGCGTGGGGCGAGGCCGTCACCGTGGCGCTCGATGCCGAGCGCAACTGGGCCCTGCCGCCCGGCCAGCGCAAGGAGATCGTGCCCGGGGCGAGCCACTTCGCCGCGCACGCGATCGCCAGCCCGAGCTGGCGCACCGCCTACCAGGTGGCCACGATCGGCGACCACACCTTCTACAAGGTGCAGTCGCTCAAGCCGCGCCGTACCTGATCGGCGCGACCTGATCGGCGCGACCTGATCGGCGCGACCTGATCGCGCCTACCTGATCACGCCTACCTGATCCGGTACCCCACGGGAGCCCCAACGGGCTCCCGCACTGTTGCAGCCGTGGCGTTGAGCACGCGGGGCGAGTCGGCCATAGTTGGTGATTCCCTGCCCCCCCCGCGGAGTCCTCATGAAGCTCTACACCAAGCCCGGCGCCTGCTCGACCGCTGACCACATTGCCCTGCAATGGACCGGCCAGCCGTACGAGTTCGAAGTCCTCGACAAGGACTCGATGAAGGCCCCCGCTTATCTGAAGATCAATCCGACCGGCGCCGTGCCGGCAGTGGTCGATGGCGATTTCGTGCTGACCCAGAACGCCGCGATCATGGGCTACATCGCCGACACCTATCCGGCCGCCGGCCTGGCCGGCGACGGCAGCGCGCGTCAGCGCGGTGAGGCCGCGCGCTGGTTGGCCTTCGTCAATTCCGACCTGCATCCGGCCTTCAAGCCGCTGTTCGGCCCGGGCGCCTTCATTGGCGACGAGTCGCAGTTCGACGCCGTGAAGGCGACCGCGCGCACGCGCATCCGCAGCCAGTTCGAAATCGCCGACAGGCAGCTTGCGGGCAAGCAATGGCTGGCCGGCTTCCGCAGCTTCGCCGACCCTTATCTCTACATCACCCTGCGCTGGGCCGACGGCCTGGGCATCGACCTGGGTGGCCTGGACAACCTGGCGGCGTTCAAGCAGCGCATGGAAGCCGACCCGGGCGTGCAGAAGGCACTGAAGGACGAAGGCCTGGCCTGAGCCTGGGCGCCGGCTGCGGCGTGTTGGCCCGCGGCGACGGCCTAGGCCGTCGCCAGCGCGCGCAGGCGCCGCTCCATCTCTCCGGCGAAGCCCACGGTGTGCGCCTTGGCCAGGGCATTGCTCAGGTCGGGCAACAACGCCAGCAGTTCACCCACGTCGGTGCAGCGCTCGATTTTCAGCTGCAGGAAATAGCCACGCAGGCCCAGGTGCTCGCGCACCGTCTCCGACATCTGCGTGTAGAGCGGGGCATAGCCGCCACCGCCAGTCGACGGCCTGGCGCCAACGGCCACCGCCACTGCGGCGCTGACGACCTGCCCGGTGATCCGCCCCGGATGGATCGAAGCGGCGGCCGCTGCCGCAAGCGTCTGCGGAACCTCAAGCAGCCCCATCGATTGCAGTTGCTCGAGCGCATCGGGCGGACCGCGCAAGCCGGCAATCACATCGCGCAGTTGCCCGACGCTGCGCTGGCCATCGACCAGCAGCAGGATCGAACGCATCACGTTGGGCAGTTTGCGCGAGCGCTGCTGGATCTCGTCGCGCCCGGCGTCGGTCTTGTTCGGCACTTCGTCATCGCGCATGGCTTCCCCTAAAACCATCGGCCACGAAAGGCGGACCGACTATGCCACGGGCCGCGGGCCGGGGGGATGCCAGGCAAGGGGTATCAGACGAAAGGCGTATGCGGGTATGTGCCGCCCTGCCCTCATCCGCCCTGCGGCCACCTTCTCCCGCATGCGGGAGAAGGAGTGTCGAACCCCTCTCCCGCATGCGGGAGAGGGGTTGGGGTGAGGGCAGCTACCTGCAGTCAGCGCTTGTCGATCGAGACGTACTCGCGATCTTCCGGGCCAACGTAGTTCGCGCTCGGGCGGATGATCTTGCCGTCCTCGCGCTGCTCGATCACGTGCGCGCTCCAGCCGGTGGTGCGTGCGACCACGAACAGTGGCGTGAACATCGGCGTCGGGATTCCCATCATGTGGTAGGCCGATGCGCTGTACCAGTCGAGGTTCGGGAACATCTTCTTGGTGTCCATCATCAGGTTCTCGATGCGCTCGGACACGTCGAACAGCGTCTGGTTGCCGCCTTCGGCGCACAGCTTGCGTGAGATTTCCTTGATGATCGGATTGCGCGGATCGCCGATGGTGTACACCGGGTGGCCGAAGCCGATGATGATTTCCTTGCGCTCCATGCGTGCGCGGATGTCGGCCTCGGCCTCGTCGGCGCTGCCGTAGCGGCTGATGATGTCCATCGCCACTTCATTGGCGCCGCCGTGCTTGGGACCGCGCAGCGCGCCGATCGCGCCGGTGAGGCACGAGTGCAGGTCCGAACCGGTACCGGCGATCACGCGCGCAGTGAACGTCGACGCGTTGAACTCATGCTCGGCGTAGAGGATCAGCGACTTGTCGAGCGAGTCGGCGTGCAGCCTGCTCGGCCGCTCACCATGCAGCAGGTGCAGGAAGTGCGCGGCGACGCTGTCGTCGTCGGTCTCGACCTCGATGCGGCGGCCGTTGCGGGTGAAGTGCCACCAGTACAGCAGCATCGAACCGAAGCTGGCGATCAGCTTGTCGGCGATGTCGCGCGCTTCCGAAGCCGGATGGCCTTCGCGCTCGGGCAGCACCGTGCCGAGCACCGAGCAGCCGGTGCGCAGCACGTCCATCGGATGGGCGTTGGCCGGCACCAGCTCCAGCGCTTCGGTGACGATCGCTGGCAGGCCGCGCAGGCGCTTGAGCTTGGTCCTGTAGGCGTTGAGCTGCGACTGCGTCGGCAGTGCGCCGTGCACGAGCAGGTGCGCGACTTCCTCGAAGGTCGACCTGGTCGCCAGGTCGTGGATGTCGTAGCCGCGGTAGTGCAGGTCGTTGCCGCTGCGGCCGACGGTGCACAGGGCGGTATTGCCCGCGGCGGTGCCGCTCAGGGCGACGGATTTCTTGGCCTTGGGCAGGTTCTGTGCCGAGTCACTCATTGCTTGTCTCCTCATTCGGCCGTGCTGGCGGGGGATGGTTTGTCCGGTCCCGCCAGGGGCCGTCGTTCTCAGGGATAACGCGGTTAGCTGCAGATTGATGCTGGAAGTGCCGCTAAAAGCAGGGGGTTAAGCCAGTTGCGACCGACAGGTCGCAGACGACCGTGACGGGCCAGTATCGCGCTCGTCGCGGTCGCAGGGCGGACGGACGCGCCGGCGGAGATAGGGACAGGGGGACTCAACGTCGAGGCCCTGTACGCTCCGTCGGCCGACCACTTCCATCCCGTGTCGCTTGCTCACTTCTCGCTCGCGAACAGCGCGTCGAGCTTGCCTTCGTAGGCGTGGTAGCCCAGGTAGTCATACAGCTCCGCGCGCGTCTGCAGGGTCGGCACGAGGCTCTTCTGCGTGCCTTCGCGACGCACCGTCTCGTAGAAGTTCAGCGCCGCCTTGTTCATGGCGCGGTAGGCGCCGCAGCAGTACAGGGCGATGTCGACACCGGCCTCGCGCAACTCGTCGGTGGTGAAGAACGGGGTCGAGCCGAACTCGGTCAGGTTGGCCAGGATCGGTACCTTCACCGCGGCCTTGAAGCGGCGGTAGTCCTCTAGCGTGTTCATCGCCTCGGGAAAGATCATGTCGGCGCCGGCTTCGACATACGCGCAGGCGCGCTCGATCGCCGAATCGATGCCCTCGACCGCGGCCGCGTCGGTGCGGGCCATGATCACGAAGCTTGTGTCGGTGCGCGCATCCACGGCCGACTTGACGCGATCGACCATCTCCGACAACGGCACCACTTCCTTGCCCGGACGGTGGCCGCAACGCTTCTGGCCGACCTGGTCTTCCATGTGCACGGCGGCGACGCCGACGTTGATGAAGGACTTGATGGTGCGGCCGATGTTGAAGGCGCCGCCCCAGCCGGTGTCGATGTCGACCAGCAGCGGCATCTGGGTCGCGTCGACAATGCGGCGCGCGTCGGTGAGGACGTCTTCCATCGTGCTGATGCCCAAGTCGGGCACGCCGAGCGAGTTGGCGGCCACGCCGCCACCGGACAGGTACAGGGCCTTGTAGCCCACGCGCTTGGCCATCAGGCCGGCGTAGGCGGTGATGGCGCCCATCACCTGCAGCGGGGATTCTTCCGAGACGGCGGCGCGGAAACGTGCGCCGGCGGAGGTTTGCGAAGTCATGGCATCTCCTGGTTGAAGGGGCATTTTAGGCCACCTCGGGCAGCGGCGTCGGCTTTGCCGATGGTGGCGACGGGTGGCCCCCCGTTCGCCAGCGTCTGTGCCCCTGCCTTCATTCCCGCGAAGGCGGGAACCCATCGGCGTTGCTTTCAGCATCGGCAGCCAGAACTGAGTCACCGGGTGCCCGCCTTCGCGGGATGACGGTCTCGGCCAGCTCACCCGCCCGGATCAGCCGCCAGAATCTGCACCCCGCTCCAGCGCCAGGCGCACCTCTTCCAGCGCACCCGGGTCATCCAGCGTCGACAGGTCGCCCGGATCCCGGTTCTCCGCCAGCGCCTGGATCGAGCGCCGCAGCAGCTTTCCCGATCGCGTCTTGGGCAGCGCATTGACCACATACACCCGCGCCGGCCTGGCGACGCCACCGAGCTGCTCGACCACCCGCTGCTGCATGCTCGCCGCCGCCTGCGCCGCCGACTCGCCGGCCAGCGCCTGCTTGAGCGTGGCGAACACCACCGGCACCTGCCCCTTGAGCTCGTCGTGCACGCCGATCACCGCCGCCTCGGCGACGCTGGGATGGGTCGAGCACGACTCCTCGATCTCGCGCGTGCCCAGTCGATGGCCGGCGACGTTGATGACGTCGTCGGTGCGGCCAAGGATGAAGGTATAGCCGTCCTCGTCGCGAATCGCCCAGTCGAGCGAGCTGTACACCAGCTGCCTGAAATGACTGAAGTAGCTCGACAGGAACCGCGCATCGTCGTTCCACACCGTGGTCAGGCACCCCGGCGGCAACGGCGGCTCGATCACCAGCACGCCCTTCTGCCCTGGTGCCACGTCCTCGCCGGTGTTGTCGTCGATCACCCGCAGCTTGTAACCGGGAGTGGGCAACCCGGGCGACCCGAACTTCACCGGCTTCATGTCCAAACCCGGCATCAGCGACAGCACCGGCCAGCCGGTTTCGGTCTGCCAGTAGTTGTCGATGATGGTCTTGCCGATGCCGTCGGTGATCCAGTGCGCGGTCGGCTCGTCGAGCGGCTCACCGGCGAGGAACAACCAGTGCAGCTTCGACAGATCGTGTTTTGTCAGCCACGACGGGTCCTGCTTCTTCAGGACGCGGATGCCGGTCGGCGAAGAGAACATCGTGCGCACGCCGTACTGCTCGCATATGCGCCACCAGACGCCCGGATCCGGATGGGTCGGAAGCCCCTCGTACAGCACCGACGTCGCACCGGCGATCAACGGCCCATAGACGTTGTACGAATGCCCCACTGCCCAGCCGACATCGGACGTGGAGAACATCACCTGGCCGGCGCGCACGTCGTAGATCGACCACATCGACAGCGCCATCGCCACCGCATAGCCGCCGACATCGCGTTGCACGCCCTTGGGCTTGCCGGTGGTGCCGGAGGTATAGAGCAGGTAGCTGGGTTCGTTCGACTCCAGCCACTCGACTTCGACCAGCTCGCCCGCGTGCCTGGCGCGCAGCGTGGCGTAATCGACATCGCGACCCTCAACATTACTGCGCCCCGGATCGAGGTCGCGGCTCACGACCAGCACGTGCGGCGGCGGCGAAGCACATTCCTCGCAGGCTGCATCGACCAGCGGCTTGTAGGCGATGACCTTGCCACCGCGCATGCCGGCATCGGCGCAGATCAGCAGCTTGGGTTTTGCATCGTCGATGCGCAGCGCCAGGTTGTGCGCCGCGAACCCGCCGAACACCACCGAATGCACCGCCCCGATGCGCGCGCAGGCCAGCATCGCGAACACCGCCTCAGCCATGTTCGGCATGTAGATCACGACGCGGTCGCCGCGGCCAACGCCAAGCGACTTGAGCACCGCGGCGAAGGTGTTCACTTCCGCGTGCAGCTCGCGATAACTGATCTCGCGGGTGAGATTGGTTTCCGACGAAATCGCGGCCAGCGCCAGCTGATCGCCGCGCTCGTCGAGATGTCGATCGATCGCGTTGTAGCAGAGGTTGGTCTCGCCACCGGCAAACCACTTGCGAAATGGTGGATTGGAATAGTCGAGGATCTGCTGCGGCGGCTTGTGCCAGTGGATCGCCCTCGCCTGCTCCGCCCAGAATGCTTCGGGCTCGTCGATCGAGCGGCGGTAGAACTCCTCGTAATCCATCCCGGCACCCTCAAACGGCTATGCGTTGAGGCTAGTCCCAGCGGCGGAAGGAAGCGTTACGACCTTGGTCGACATAAGGTCTGCGAAAGGCGAAAGCCAAAAGCCAAACGTCCATGGATCCCCGCCTTCGCGGGGATGACGGTGACAGGGATGGCCAAAAGCCTTCCGGCACATCCAGACCCCATCCGCCCGTCATTCCCGCGAACGCGGGAACCCAAGGACGTTGCATACCGAAGACCGCGCAACGAATTGCCGAGCGTTGTCCGCAGGGGCGGGGATTGCTCCGCAGCGGGACATGGATGTCCCGCGCCCCGCATCGGACAGGATGTCTGACTAAGGGGCGGAGCAATCCCCGCCCCTGCGGACGACGCCCCTCCGAAGACGGACGTCCTGGGCCTGGTTCCCGGCGTTCGCGAATGACCAAAACGAAAAAGGCGACCCGAAGGCCGCCTTTTTCAGCGCAACCGGCACGAAGCCGGCCGCCATCAATCAACCCAGCAGATGGGCCACACCAGCGCGCTCTTCTTCCAGCTCCGCCAGCGTCTTGTCCATCGCCGCACGGCTGAACTCGTCGACCGGCAGGCCCTCGATGCGGGTGTACTCGCCATTGGCCGTGGTCACCGGCACGCCGTACAGCACGCCTTCGGGAACGCCGTAGCTGCCATCGGACGGAACGCCCATCGTCACCCACTTGCCGTTGCTGCCCAGCACCCAGTCACGGATGTGGTCGATGGCGGCATTGGCGGCCGAAGCGGCCGACGACAGACCACGCGCCTCGATGATCGCCGCACCGCGCTTGGCGACCTGCGGGATGAACGTGTTGGCGTTCCAGTCGGCGTCGTTGATCTTGTCCTTCAGCGATGCACCGTTGACGGTCGCGAAGCGGTAATCCGGATACATCGTCGGGCTGTGGTTGCCCCACACGACCAGCTTCTCGATGTCGGCCACGGCCACGCCGGCCTTGGACGCAAGCTGCGACAGCGCACGGTTGTGGTCCAGGCGCAGCATCGCGGTGAAGTTCTTCGCCGGCAGGTCCGGCGCCGACTTCATGGCGATGTAGGCATTGGTGTTGGCCGGATTGCCGACGACGAGCACCTTGACGTTGCGCGACGCGACCTTGTTCAGAGCAGCGCCCTGCGCGGTGAAGATCTTCGCGTTCTCCAGCAGCAGGTCCTTGCGCTCCATGCCCGGGCCGCGCGGACGCGCGCCGACCAGCAGGGCGATGTCGGCATCCTTGAACGCGACTTCGGCGTCATCGGTGCCGACCATGCCGGCCAGCAGCGGGAACGCGCAATCTTCCAGCTCCATCATCACGCCCTTGAGCGCGGCCTGGGCCTTCTCCATCGGCAGCTCGAGCATCTGCAGGATGACGGGCTGGTCCTTGCCGAGCATTTCGCCGGAAGCGATGCGGAACAGCAGCGAATAGCCGATCTGGCCGGCAGCACCGGTAACGGCAACGCGGACGGGGGTCTTCATGGGTAACTCCTGAAATGAAAAGCGGGGCGACACGCGCCCCGCCATGGATTACGAAAGCTCTGCGAAGAATTCCTGGAACCGCTGCAGGCCCGGAGCGAGCTGCGGCGTCGGGCAGGTGTAGCTGATGCGCAGCGCGCGCGGCTCGCCGAACGCCGAACCCGGCACGCAGGCCACGCCCTTGGCTTCCAGCAGCGCGTTGCAGAAGTCGACGTCGTTGCCGATCTTCGTGCCGGTCGGGCCGTGGGTCTTGCCGAAGGCGACGCTGATGTCCGGGAACACGTAGAACGCACCCTGCGGACGCGGGCAGATCACGCCCGGGATCGAGTCCATCACCGCCATCACCTGGTCGCGCTTGGCCTGGAACTCGGCGCACTTGGCCACCGGCACGTCCTGCGGACCCGACAGCGCGGCAACCGCAGCGGCGCTGACGATCTCCGGGATGTTGGTGATGTGGTTGGAGTTCATCGTCACGATCGCCTGCGCGACCGCTTCGGGACCGGCCATGAAGCCCACGCGCCAACCGGGCATGCCGTAGGTCTTGGACAGCGAGTCGATGAAGATCACGCGCTCACGCAGCTCCGGACGCGAGTGCACGAAGTTGTGGTAGCCCAGGCCGTCGAAGACCATGCGGTTGTAGATGTCGTCGGTGATGACCCAGGTGTCCGGGTACTTGGCGACGACGTCGGCCAGCGCGTCGATCTCTTCCTTCGAATAGACCATGCCGGTCGGGTTCGAGGGATTGTTGAACAGGAACACCTTGGGCTTCTTCGCCAGCGCGACATCGAGCTGCGCCGGGGTGAGCTTGTAGTCCTGCGAGGCCGGGCACGGCAGCAGGTCGATCTTCGCGTTGACGATGTCGGCGATGTCGAGGTAGCTGGTCCAGTACGGCGTCGGGAAGACGATCGTGTCGCCTTCGTCGAGCAGCGCTTCGGCGAGGTTGTAGATGACGTGCTTGGCGCCGATGCCGGTGGCGATGTTGACCCGGCCGTAACCGGTCAGGCCGATCTTCGCCATGTGCTCGATGAACGCATCGAGCATCGCGTCGGCACCGCGATTGCTTCCGTACTGGCCGCTGTCCTTGCTCAGCGCATCACGCGCCGCGGCATAGACATGGTCACCGGGGAGGAAGTTGGGAACACCAATCGAGAAACTGATGATGTCGCGGCCTTCGGCTTTGAGCCGCTTGGCCTTCTCGGCAACCTGCATGATCGCGCTGGGCTTGGCGCGACCGATGCGCCGGGCAAGCTGGGGCATCGCGGGAACCTCTGGAGTCGATGTGGGGTCGCTGTGGGCGGCAAGGGAACCAGCCGCCCGAAGCCCCGAAATGTTAGCACGCAGGTACCTGTCGGCTCGTTGCACGATTGAGTCAGAACGACCGCCGGATGTGCACCGCCAATACCCTCTCCATCCCGGCCAAGCCGGGAGCCCGCGGGCGTTGCCGTTGGCTCGTCATTCCCGCGAAGGCGGGAACCCAGCGTCGTGGCCCTTTGCTCTCATGGCGGTCGTCCCCTGCCCGCCAAAGCCAACCCGCCAAAGCCAAGTCGCTGGGTCCCCGCCTTCGCGGGGATGACGGGGTGAGGGCCTGAAACGAAAACGCCCGCCCTGACCGTGCCAGAGCGGGCGCCGTCTACCCGAAGCGCCGCCTTACGGGCGTGCGTTCTGGTCCAGCGTCTTGTTCCACTCGGCCACGCGGTCAGCCTTGGCCGCCAGCACGGCGGCCGTGTCGCCTTCGATCTTGACCGACTTGATCGTGTCGCCCTGCTTGACGCTGTCGACGATCTGCTGGCCTTCGATGACCTTGCCGAAGACGGTGTGCTTGCCGTCCAGCCACGGGCACGGGACGTGGGTGATGAAGAACTGGCTGCCGTTGGTGCCCGGGCCGGCATTGGCCATCGACAGCACGCCGCGCTCGTGGCTCAGGCCGTTGCGGGCCTCGTCCTCGAAGCGGTAGCCCGGACCGCCGGTGCCGGTGCCCAGCGGGCAGCCGCCCTGGACCATGAAGTCATTGATGACGCGGTGGAAGCTCAGGCCGTCATAGAAGCCGCGCTGGGCCAGGTTGACGAAGTTGGCGACCGTCAGCGGCGCCTTGTCGGCGGCGAGTTCGATGCGGATCGGGCCGCGGTCGGTGTCGAAGGTGGCGATCAGGCTCATGAATCCGTCTCCTGGGACGTGTCGGGGGGTGTTTGCGGGGAAATCAGGGGCAAAAGCGTTCAGGCTCGCCGTTCAGATGGCGACGCCCGCAGCCGTTGACAAGGGTACTGCCGGCGTCTCCAGCTGAACAGGCAGACGTCATCATTGACAGGTATAATGCCCGGCTACCTCCTCGCCCGAGCGCCGGTCTGCCGGCCTTTTCGCATGTCCATCGAACGCCTCCGCAATATCGCCATCGTCGCCCACGTCGACCATGGCAAGACCACCCTCGTCGACTGCCTGCTCAAGCAGTCGGGCACCCTGTCTGAACGCACGGTGCTGGCCGAGCGCGCGATGGACAGCAACGACCAGGAAAAGGAACGTGGCATCACGATCCTTGCCAAGAACACGGCCATCACCTGGCAGGGCAACCGCATCAACATCGTCGACACCCCGGGCCACGCCGACTTCGGCGGTGAGGTCGAGCGCGTGCTGTCGATGGTCGACTCGGTGCTGATCCTCGTCGACGCGATGGACGGCCCGATGCCGCAGACCCGCTTCGTCACCCAGAAGGCGTTCGCGATGGGCTTCAAGCCGATCGTGGTCGTCAACAAGATCGACCGTCCGGGCGCCCGTCCTGACTGGGTCATCGACCAGGTCTTCGACCTGTTCGACAAGCTCGGCGCCACCAACGAGCAGCTCGACTTCCCGATCGTCTACGCCTCGGCGCTGCACGGCTACGCCAGCCTCGACGACAGCGCCCGCGATGGCGACATGACCCCGCTGTACGAAGCGATCATGAAGCACGTCGCGCCGCCGCAGGTCGACATGGACGGCCCGTTCCAGATGCGCATCAGCCAGCTGGACTACAGCAACTTCGTCGGCCTGATCGGCATCGGCCGCATCCAGCGCGGCAAGGTCCGCCGCAACATGCCGGTCAGCGTGATCGACCGCGAAGGCAAGAAGCGCCAGGGCAAGGTCCTGCAGGTGCTGGGCTTCATGGGCCTGGAGCGCCTGGAGACCGAGGAAGCCGAGGCCGGTGACATCGTCGCCATCTCCGGCGTCGCCGACCTGTCGATCTCCGACACCGTCTGCGCCCTCGACTTCCCGGAAGCGCTGCCGGCGCTGACCGTCGACGAGCCGACCATCTCGATGACCTTCCAGGTGAACAATTCGCCGTTCGCCGGCAACAAGGACCTCAGCGGTGGCAAGTTCCTGACCAGCCGCCAGCTGCGCGAGCGCCTCGAGCGCGAGACGCTGCACAACGTGGCCCTCAAGGTCGAAGAAGGTTCCGACCCGGACAAGTTCCTGGTCTCCGGCCGTGGCGAGCTGCACCTGTCGGTGCTGATCGAGAACATGCGCCGCGAAGGCTTCGAGCTGGCCGTGTCGCGCCCGGAAGTCATCATCAAGCAGATCGACGGCCAGATGATGGAGCCGGTCGAGCAGCTGGTGGTCGACATCGAAGAGCAGCACCAGGGCGGCGTCATGGAAAAGCTGGGCGTCCGCAAGGGCCAGCTGAAGAACATGGAGTCCGACGGCAAGGGTCGCGTGCGCCTTGATTACATGATCCCGGCCCGTGGCCTGATCGGTTTCCAGAACGAGTTCCGCACCCTGACCCAGGGCTCGGGCCTGCTGTTCCACGTGTTCGACCATTACGGTCCGAAGGAAACCGGCGCGATCGCCAAGCGCCAGAACGGCGTGATGATCGCCAATGCCGCCGGCGCCACCCCGGCCTACTCGCTTGGACCGCTGGAAGAGCGCGGCCGCCTGTTCGCCGCCGAAGGCGACCAGGTGTACGAGGGCCAGCTGATCGGTATCCACTCCAAGGACAACGACCTCACGGTCAATGCCATCAAGCCCAAACCGCTGACCAACATGCGCGCCTCGGGCAAGGACGATGCGATCAAGCTGACCCCGGCGATCAAGTACTCGCTGGAGCAGGCCCTGGACTTCATCGAGGACGACGAGCTGGTTGAAGTCACCCCGAAGGAAATCCGCCTGCGCAAGAAGCACCTGAGCGAGTCGGATCGCAAGCGCGCATCGCGCGCTGCCTGATCCACGTCGCTCACACCACGTCGCACCCAGTGCCGGGCCTCGCCTCGCCACCATGACCGACGCCCAGCACCACTACAACCCGGATCCGCACGCGCATCCGGGATTGCATGTGATCGCGATCTTCGAGGCCGCCAAGGGCCTGCTGGCATTGCTGGCAGCCAGCGGCCTCGAACTTCTCGGGCCAGCGCCTCTGCTGCGCTGGTTGCACGAGCTGATCGCCCGATTCCAGCTTGACCCCAACGAAGGTGCGCTGGCCTGGTTGAACCGGGTCATCAACCCGGACGGCGTGCACCTGGCCGCGGCGGTGGTGTTCGCCTACGGCCTGCTACGCCTGCTCGAGGCCTGGGGCCTGTGGCGGGCAAAGGCCTGGGCCTCCTGGCTGGGCTGCATCAGCGCGGCGATCTACCTGCCCCTGGACGTCTACGCCGTGTACCACCACCCCGGGTGGACCTCGGTGGCCGTCCTGGCCATCAATTTGATCGTCGTCGCAGTGCTGGCACGCGACCTGGTCAAGCGCCGCCAATAAGGGCTGGCGGCGATTCAGATTCGCGTATGCTCGGTGGCGGCCATCCGCGACCGGGGAATCGCAATGCGCTCTTTGCCTGTACCGATGACGTTGTCACTGGCGACGATGATCGCCTTGCTGCCTGCCTGCCAGCGCGCCACGGAGCCTGCTCCGAAGCCGGTGGCGGCTGTCGCTTCTGCCAACGCAAGCCCGGCGCCCGGCGCCCGAACAGCCAAGGGGGGATTCGCGTTCGCCGAGGTCGGCATCGCCGAACTGCAGGCGCGCATGGAGCGCGGCGAGCTCAGCAGCCATGCGCTGACCCAGGCCTACCTCGACCAGATCGCCGCCATCGACGATGCCGGCCCGCGCCTCAACGCGGTCATCGAGACCAACCCGGACGCGCTCAAGGAAGCCGACGCGCGCGATGCCGAGCGCAAGGCCGGACGCGTGCGCGGCCCGTTGCACGGCGTGCCGATCCTGCTCAAGGACAACATCGACGCCACGCCGATGGTGAACTCGGCCGGCTCGCTTGCCCTGGCCTCCAACCATCCGCGCACCGATGCCTTCCTGGTCGCGCGCCTGCGCGATGCCGGCGCGGTGATCCTGGGCAAGACCAACCTCAGCGAATGGGCGAACTTCCGCTCCTCGCGCTCGAGCTCCGGCTGGAGCGCGCGCGGCGGGCAGACCCGCAACCCGTACGCACTCGACCGTTCGCCGTGCGGTTCCAGCTCGGGCAGTGGCAGCGCCATTGCCGCCAGCCTGGCCGCCGCCGCGATCGGCACCGAGACCGACGGCAGCATCATCTGCCCGTCGTCGGTCGCCGGCCTGGTCGGCATCAAGCCGACCGTTGGCCTGGTGAGCCGCAACGGCATCATCACGATCTCGCACAGTCAGGATACGGCGGGCCCGATGGCGCGCAGCGTCGCCGACGCCGCGGTGCTGCTGTCGGCGATCGTCGGTCGCGACGACGCCGATCCGGCGACTGCGGAAAGCACCGGCCGGGCCATGTTCGACTACCACGCGCGACTCAACGCCGACGGCCTGCGCGGCGCGCGCATCGGTGTACTGCGCAAGGCGATGGGTTTCCACCCGGATGCCGACGCCGCGCTCGAGCGCAGCCTCGAAGCGATGCGCAAGGCCGGGGCCGAAGTCGTCGACGTCGAGATCGCCGGCGACGGATCGTGGAGCGAGCCGGAAATGGACCTGATGCTGTACGAGTTCAAGCACGGTATCGACGGTTACCTGTCGCGCAGCGGCGCGCAGGTGACCTCGCTGGCGGGCTTGATCGAATACAACCGCAAGAACGCCGGCAAGGAAATGCCGTACTTCGGCCAGGAGCTGTTCGAACGCGCACAGGCCAAGGGCGCGCTCGACGAGATCGGCTATATCGAAGCCCGCAGCAAGGCCCGGCGCCTGGCAGGCGCCGAAGGCCTGGAAGCGACGCTGTCCGCCAACCGCCTCGACGCCGTGGTGGCGCCGGCCACCGCACCGGCATGGCTGATCGACCCGGTCAACGGCGACCACTTCCTCGGTGAGGGCTACGGCGCGGCCGCGGTCGCTGGCACGCCCAGCATCACCGTGCCGATGGGCGACAGCTTCGGTCTGCCGATCGGCATCGTCTTCATGGGCGCGGCATGGAGCGAACCCAGACTGATCGAACTGGCGTATGCCTTCGAGCAGAAAACCAAGGTTCGCAAGGCGCCGCAGTTCCTGGCGACCGTGGCCATCGGAACCAATAAGGGCTGACGAACCTCGCCTGGCTCGTCATCCCCGCGAAAGCGGGGATCCATCTTGATCGTCATCCCCGCGAAAGCGGGGATCCATGGACGCCGCTTTCGCATGCAAGGGCATTGCGCCGCACCGGCCCTTGCAGCCCTTACGCCGGCGCCACGATCTGCGCCTGCTTGCGCACGATCAGCATCGCGATCTCCAGCGCCTGCTCGTAGTTCAGGCGCGGATCCACCGTCGACAGGTATGCCCGCTCCAGATCACTCTCGGTCAGCTCGCGCGCGCCACCCAGGCATTCGGTGACATCTTCGCCGGTGAGCTCCAGGTGCACGCCACCCAGGCGCGTACCCGCCGCGGCGTGCAGCTCGAACGCCTGCTCCAGCTCGCTGCGGATGTTGCGGAAGCGACGGGTCTTGTAGCCGTTGCTGGTGCTCTCGGTGTTGCCGTGCATCGGGTCGCACACCCACAGCACGCGGCGGCCATCGCGACGCACCGCATCCAGCAGCGGCGGCAACTTCTCGGCAATGCCGGTCGCGCCCATGCGGTGGATGAAGGTCAGGCGGCCCGGCTCGTCCTCGGGATTGAGCAGGTCGATCGTGCGCAGCAGCTGCTCCGCCGTCACCGACGGCCCAACCTTGAGCGCAATCGGATTGCGGATGCCGCGGAAGTATTCGGCGTGCGCGCCATCGACCGCAGCGGTGCGCATGCCGATCCACGGGTAATGCGTGCTGAGGTTGAACCAGCCCCAATGGCGCGGCACCTGGCGCGTCAGCGATTCTTCGTAGGGCAGCAGCAGCGCTTCGTGCGAGGTGTAGAAGTCGACGCGGTTGAGGTTGTGCACCTCCGAACCCGACAGCGTCTCCATGAAGCGCACGGCATCGCCGATCGCATTGACCATGCGCCGGTATTCGTCGGCCAGCTCGGAGTGCCCGACCCAGCTCAGGTTCCAGTATTCGGGGTGGTGCAGGTCGGCGAAACCGCCGTCGATCAGGGCGCGGACGAAGTTCATCGTCATCGCCGAGCGCGCATGTGCCTTGATCATGCGGCGTGGATCGGGCGCTCGCGCGGCGGCAGTGAACTCCGGCGCGTTGACCATGTCGCCGCGGAAGCTCGGCAGCGTCACGTCACCGATCGTTTCGGTGTCAGTCGAGCGCGGCTTGGCGTACTGACCGGCGAAGCGGCCCACGCGCACCACCGGCTTACGCATGCCGTGGACGAGCACCAGGCTCATCTGCAGCAGCACCTTGAGGCGATTGGAGATCACGCCCGAATTGCAGGCCGCAAAGCTCTCGGCGCAATCGCCGCCCTGCAGCAGGAAGCGCTTGCCTTCCTGGGCTTCGGCCAGCTGCTGCTTGAGCGAGAGGATCTCCCACGACGTCACCAGTGGCGGCAGTTCGCGCAGCTCGGCCAGTGCCGACTCCAGCGCATCCGCGTCCGGATACTGCGGCAACTGCATCGCAGTACGGTTGCGCCACGACTGCGGATTCCAGTCGGTGGGCAGGTTGACGGCACGGAGGTTGCGATCGGACGTGGGCATGACACGAAATGCTGCAATGCGGCGAATCACTATGGGCGCTAGTCAGGCGCCCTGCAACCGTTACAGCGGCAACAGTGGCCTAGCGGCGACGGAACGCTGCCTGGGCGGCCCAGATCGCCAGCAGCACGAAACAGACCAGGCTCCAGGTCGGCATCGACAGGCCGAGGAAGGTCCAGTCGACGCTGGCACATTCGCCCGAGCCGGTCATGACCTTGCGGATCACGCCGGTGATCGGCATCGCTTCGAGCATGTAGTCCAGGCCCGGGCCGCAGGACGGCACCTGGTCGGGCGGCAGGTGCTGCAGGCGCACGTGGTTGCCGGCCACGGCAAGGCCTGCCAGCGAGGCGATCAGCGCCGCGATGCCATAACCACGCCGACCGCCGGCACTCTTGGGCGCATGCAGCGCGCCAACCAGGAACACCAGCCCCATCGCGAAGAATGCCACGCGCTGGAAGATGCACAGCGGGCACGGCTCGAGGCCATCGTGGAGCTGGAGGTAGAACGCGTAGCCCAACAGGCCGGCGCAGGCGAGGAATCCGAGCAGGAACTGGATGCGGAACGAGCCGCGCAGGATGGCGTTGGTCATGCCGCCAAGCTTAACGGCGATGTCGAAGCGCATCCACCCGCCCTGGCGCATCGCGGCAACCGTTCATCGCACTCGACGCCCGAAAAAACAAAACCCCGGCACGGGGCCGGGGTTCTGCGAAACACATTGCGCGCGGGGAATTACTCCGCAGCGGCTTCCGGACGGTCGACCAGCTCGACGTAGGCCATCGGCGCATTGTCGCCAGCGCGGAAACCGCACTTGAGGATGCGCAGGTAGCCGCCCGGACGGGACTGGTAACGCGGGCCGAGGGTGGTGAACAGCGTGCCGACGGCTTCCTTGTCGCGCAGGCGCGAGAAGGCAAGGCGGCGGTTGGCAACGCCATCGACCTTGCCCAGGGTGATGAGCGGCTCGGCGACGCGACGCAGCTCCTTGGCCTTGGGCAGGGTGGTACGGATGAGGCCGTGCTTGATCAGCGAGGCCGCCATGTTGGTGAACATGGCATCGCGGTGAGCACTGGTGCGGCTGAACTTACGGCCGGCTTTCTGGTGGCGCATGGTCGTGATTCCTGATGAATGTTGAGTCGTTGAACATCGCTGTCGCCATCCAGGCGCTGACACAGTGGACTGCGGGTGGCCCGAACCGACCCTCCGTGGCCGGCTTGCCGCGAGCCTTCAGGCTCGTCGGTTTCTTGCTTCTTTAGAGCGCGCTTCTTTCAAGAGCACAGGCCGCACCAGTTGGTGCGGCCTGTTCTGACCTGAGCGGTTAGGCTCAGCCCATCATGCCGTGCTGGGCGATGCCAGCGGGCGGCCAGTTTTCCAGCTTCATGCCGAGCGAAAGACCGCGCTGGGCCAGGACTTCCTTGATCTCGGTGAGCGACTTCTTGCCGAGGTTCGGGGTCTTGAGCAGCTCGACTTCGGTCTTCTGGATCAGATCGCCGACGTAGTAGATGCTCTCGGCCTTGAGGCAGTTGGCCGAACGCACGGTGAGCTCGAGATCGTCGATCGGACGCAGCAGGATCGGGTCGATGCCGCTGGTGGCCGGCTTCGCCGCACCGCGATCGCGGTGAGTGAAGTCGCCGAACACCGACAGCTGGTCGGTGAGGATGTCGGCCGCAGTGCGGACGGCTTCCTCGGCGTCGATCGTGCCGTTGGTCTCGATGTCGAGAACCAGCTTGTCCAGGTCGGTGCGCTGCTCCACACGTGCCGCTTCAACGGCATACGCGACGCGGCGGACCGGCGAGAAGCTGGCGTCCAGCATCAGGCGACCAATGGCGCGGGTTTCCTCGTCCGGGCGACGACGAGCGGCGGCCGGCTGGTAGCCGAAACCACGCTCGATCTTCAGACGCATGTTGAGCGCGGTGTCCTTGGTCAGGTGCGCGATCACATGATCGGTGTTGAGGATCTCGACGTTATGGTCGGTCTTGATGTCACCGGCGGTGACGATGCCGGGGCCCTGCTTGGCGAGCGACAGGGTCGCCGACTCGCCGGTGTGCATGCGGATGGCGACGTCCTTGAGGTTCAGCAGAACCTCCAGGACATCCTCCTGCAGGCCTTCGACCGTGGTGTACTCGTGCAGCACGCCATCGATCTCGACTTCCGTGATTGCGAAGCCCGGGATCGACGACAGCAGCACGCGGCGCAGCGCATTGCCGAGGGTGTGGCCATAGCCACGCTCCAGCGGCTCGATCACGACCTTGGCACGGTTGCCCGTAAGGCGTTCGATCTGGGGGCCGCGCGGGCGCAGCACCTGGTTTGCGGTAACCGTCATGTTGTGGCGTCTCCTGGATTACTTCGAGTACAGCTCGACGATCAGCGCTTCATTGATGTCTTGCGGCAGGTCAGCACGATCCGGAACAGCCTTGAACACACCCGCGAACTTCTTGCTGTCGACTTCAACCCACGACGGCGAGAGGTCCATCTGCTGCGCCACGGTCAGGGATTCCTGCACGCGGAGCTGCTTCTGGGCGCGTTCGGCCAGCGCGATCGCGTCGCCAGCCTTGACCTGGTACGAAGGCAGGTTGACCGACTTGCCGTTGACCGTGACGCCGCGGTGCGAAACCAGCTGGCGGGCGGCCGGACGCGTGACCGCAAAACCCATGCGGTAAACGACGTTGTCCAGGCGGGTCTCGAGGAGCTGCAGCAGGTTTTCACCCGTGTTGCCCTTCTTGGTCGAGGCCTTCTTGTAGTAGTTGCGGAACTGACGCTCCAGCAGACCGTAGATACGCTTGACCTTCTGCTTTTCGCGCAGCTGGGTGGCGTAGTCGGACAGCTTGCCCTTGCGGGCGGTCGGGCCATGCTGGCCGGGCTTCTGCTCGAGCTTGCACTTGGAATCGAGTGCACGAGCGGACGACTTCAAGCCGAGGTCGGCGCCTTCGCGACGAGCGAGCTTACAGGTGGGACCAATATAACGAGCCATTTTTCTTCAGCTCCTCAGACGCGACGCTTCTTCGGCGGACGGCACCCGTTGTGCGGGATAGGCGTCACGTCGATGATGTTCATGATCTTGTAACCGACGTTGTTCAGCGAACGAACGGCGGACTCACGGCCCGGACCCGGACCCTTGATGCGCACTTCCAGCGACTTCACGCCGTAGTCGAGCGCAGCACGGCCTGCCTTTTCGGCAGCCACCTGGGCGGCGAACGGGGTCGACTTGCGGGAACCGCGGAAACCCGCGCCGCCCGAGGTCGCCCACGAGAGCGCGTTGCCCTGGCGGTCGGTGATCGTGATGATGGTGTTGTTGAAAGAAGCGTGGACGTGGGCGATGCCGTCGGTGACGACACGCTTGATCTTCTTCTTGGTTTTGGCAGCAGCCGGCTTAGCCATGGTCTGTGTCCCTTACTTCCTGATGGCCTTGCGCGGACCCTTGCGGGTACGTGCATTGGTCCGGGTGCGCTGGCCGCGAAGCGGCAGGCCGCGACGGTGACGCAGGCCGCGGAAGCAGCCCAGGTCCATCAGACGCTTGATGGCGATGCCGATCTCGCGACGCAGGTCGCCTTCGACAACGAACTTGCCGACTTCGGCGCGCAAGCGCTCGACTTCCGGCTCGGAAAGGTCACGGATCTTGGTGGTGGCAGTGACGCCAGCCGAGACGCAGACCTTCTTGGAACGGGTACGGCCGATGCCGTAAATGCTCTGGAGCCCAACCCAGACATGCTTCTGGGCAGGCAGATTGACGCCCGCAATACGCGCCATAACGCGATCTCCAACTGATTGGCGGCCAGGACGGATTAATCCCGGCGGAGTGAACTGGAAAGTATACTAAGGTCTCGGGTTAATAGGAAGCCCTACCGCGCCCGGGGGCGCAGCAAAGCCCGGCATGGGGAGTGTGCCCATGCTCCGGCGACGAATCTGGACTGGACGGGCAAGACGGCGAACCGCCCTGCCCCTCCCCGCGCGCTACTCTGGCGCGCGGAATGGTCCGGATTCACCCGCGCGCGAGACCGCCGCGCGAGCCGCCCTTCAAGTTCGCCTTCTTCAGCAGGCTCTCGTACTGATGCGACATCAGATGAGCCTGGATCTGGGCGATGAAATCCATGACAACCACGACCACGATCAGCAGCGAGGTGCCGCCGAAGTAGAACGAGGTGCCCAGTTCGGTACGCATGACCTCCGGGAGGAGGCACACGAGGACCAGGTAGATCGCGCCGGCCGCCGTCAGGCGGGTCAGCACACCGTCGATATAGTCAGCGGTCGACTTGCCGGGACGGATGCCCGGGATCAACGCACCCGACTTCTTGAGATTATCGGCCGTTTCCTGCGAGTTGAACACCAGCGCGGTGTAGAAGAACGCAAAACCGACGATCAGACCGGCGTACAGGATCATGTGCAGCGGCTCGCCCGGGTTCAGCCACTGGCTGACGCGGTGGAGCGTCGAACCGGTGTTGCCCTGGCTGAACCAGTTCGCCGCCGTCGCCGGGAACATCACGATGCTCGAGGCGAAGATGGCCGGGATCACGCCCGACATGTTCAGCTTGAGAGGCAGGAACGAGGACTGGTTCTGGTAGGCGCTGCGGCCGCCACTACGACGGGCGTAGTTGACCGTGATCCGGCGCTGGCCGCGCTCGACGAACACCACGAAGAAGGTGAAGCCGATGACGATGGCCACGACCGCGATCGCGACCAGGGCGCTCATGTCGCCGTTGCGGATCTGCTCGAACATGCCGATGACGGCGGCGGGCAGGCCCGCGACAATGCCCGAGAAGATGATCAGCGAGACGCCGTTGCCGATGCCGCGCTCGGTCACCTGCTCGCCCAGCCACATCAGGAACATGGTGCCCGCGGTCAACGCGATCACCGCGGTCAGGATGAAGCCCGGACCCGGGTTGTAGACCACCGCGATGCCCTGGCTCGCGCCGCCGGCCTGCAAGGCCGTGGCGATACCCCAGGCCTGGAACACGGCCAGCGGGATCGCACCCATGCGCGACCACTGGTTGATCTTGCGACGGCCCGACTCACCTTCCTTCTGGATGGCCTTCAGGCTCGGCACGATCTGCACCAGCAGCTGCACGATGATCGACGCCGAGATGTACGGCATGACGTTCAGCGCAAACAGGCTGAAGCGATGCAGGGCGCCACCGGAGAACATGTTGAACATGTCCACGATGGTGCCCTTCTGGGTCTCCATCAACTGGAGCATCGCCTCCGGATTGACGCCCGGCACCGGGATGTAGCAACCGATGCGGTAGACAATCAGAGCACCGACGACGAACAGCAGGCGCTGACGGAGCTCGGTGAACTTCCCGAGCCCGCCACCGATACCGGCAACCGCATTGCTACCGCTGCGCGCCATCTAGTCCTTACTCCCCGACCTTGCCGCCGACCGCTTCGATAGCGGCCTTGGCGCCGGCCGTAGCGGCCACGCCCTTGAGTACGAACTTCTTGCTGATCTCGCCCTTCTTGACGATCCGGGCCTGCTTGGCGGTGCTGGGCACCAGCTTGGCGGCCTTGAGCGCTGCGAAGTCGATCTCGCCGGCTTCCAGCTTTTCCAGCTGGTACAGCATCACTTCGGCGGTGTCCTTGAGCAGCTTCGAACGGAAGCCGATCTTGGGCAGGCGACGCTGCATGGGCATCTGGCCGCCTTCGAAGCCAGCCTTGATCTTGCCCTTGCCGGAGCGCGCGAACGAGCCCTTGTGGCCGCGGCCGCAGGTCTTGCCCAGGCCCGAACCGATACCACGGCCGACACGGGTGCGCTCCTGGCGGGCGCCGTCAGCGGGTTGCAGAGTGTTGAGACGCATGTCGATTACTCCTCGACTTTGACGAGGTAGTGCAGCTGATTGATCAGACCGCGAACCTGCGGGCTGTCCTTCAGTACACGCACATCGTTGAGCTTGTTCAGGCCCAGCGCACGCACCGACAGGCGGTGACGCGACTGGGTGCCACGCAGACCCTTGACCAGGCGCACCTTGACGGTGCCGCTCGTGGTGGCTTCAGTCTTAGCCATGGTTCAGATCCTCCACCTTCTTGCCACGCTTGGCGGCAATCTTCGCCGGCGAGTGCATGTCGCCCAGGCCCTTGAGGGTGGCGCGAACGAGGTTGATGGGGTTACGCGAACCGACGGCCTTGGCCAGCACGTTCTTCACGCCAACCGCTTCCAGGACAGCGCGCATCGCGCCGCCGGCGATCACGCCGGTACCTTCGGAAGCCGGCTGCATGAACACGCGGGCGGCGCCGTGACCGGCCTTGACCGAGTGCCACAGGGTGCCGTTGTTGAGGTCGACGTTGTTCATGCTCTTGCGGGCATATTCCATCGACTTCTGGATGGCGACCGGCACTTCGCGTGCCTTGCCGTAACCGAAGCCGACCTTGCCGTTGCCGTCGCCCACCACCGTCAGTGCGGTGAAGGTG
The DNA here is from genome assembly GCF_056396405.1 of Lysobacter sp. 05T417. Lineage (NCBI taxonomy): Bacteria > Pseudomonadati > Pseudomonadota > Gammaproteobacteria > Lysobacterales > Lysobacteraceae > Lysobacter > Lysobacter sp. 05T417. The sequence continues at coordinate 34,012 of NZ_JBFTLK010000010.1, forward strand.
AACTGGCGACCGCCCTTGACGGTCTTGCTGACGCGGTTGACCGCGATCAGCTTCTCGATCATGCCATCGTCGATTTCTTCGCGGTTGCGGTCGCGATCACGACCCCGCGGTGCACGTTGTTCTTCTGCCATTTCGAATACTCGTTAGTTGAAGGATTTGCGGCGTGGCCGCTTATGGTTGTGATGTACAGCGGGTGTTTCGCGAACCCGGGAACCCGTGGACGCGCCCGACACAGACCCGTGTCGGCGGGAGGAAACTTCTGCGTGGGGCCGAAGCCCCACGCATTCAAGCCTTAGAACTGCAGGCCGCCCTCGCGAGCGGCATCGGCCAGGGCCTTGATGCGACCGTGGTAGCGGTAGCCCGAGCGGTCGAATGCGACCTTCTCGATGCCAGCTGCCTTGGCCTTCTCGGCGATGGCGCGGCCAACCTTCACGGCGGCGTCGGAGTTCTTGCCGTTCTTCAGGCCTTCCTTGACGTCGGCCTGCACGGTCGAGGCGGCAGCCAGGACCTTGGAACCGTCGGCGGTGAAGACCTGGGCGTACAGGTGCTGGCCGGTGCGCAGGACCGTCAGGCGCGGCACGCCGAGCTCACGGATGTGCGAACGGGTGGACTTGGCGCGACGCAGGCGAGCGATGTTCTTGTTCATGATTTCTGTGTCTCCGAAAGCTGAAGTGCCGGGGATCCTGTCTAGGATCAGGCCTTCTTGGCTTCCTTGCGGATGATGACTTCGCCGGCGTACTTGACGCCCTTGCCCTTGTACGGCTCCGGCGGACGGAAGCCGCGGATCTTGGCCGCCACTTCACCAACGCGCTGCTTGTCCGCGCCCTGGACCAGGATCTCGGTCTGGGTCGGGGTGGCGATGGTGATGCCTTCCGGCGCCTTGAACAGGACCGGGTGCGAGAAACCGAGCGCCAGGCTCAGGTCCTTGCCCTGCATGGCGGCGCGGTAACCGACGCCGACCAGCTCGAGCTTGCGCTCGAAGCCTTCCGACACGCCCTTCACCAGGTTGGCGAGGATGGCGCGCAGGGTGCCGGTCAGCGGGATCAGCGCGGCGTCTTCGGTCGAGAACACGGCGTGGCCGTCTTCGATCTTGACCGCGATGGCGGCCGGCTTGGCGACCGACAGCGTGCCCTTCGGGCCGGTGGCGCTGATCGAATCAGCCTGGATGTTCAGCTCGACGCCCTTCGGGAGGGCAACCGGCTTCTTGGCAACTCGGGACATGGTCTATTCCTCCCTTAAGCCACGAAGCACAGGACTTCACCGCCGACGCCCTGCTGGCGCGCCTGCGCATCGGTCATGATGCCCTTCGAGGTGGAGATGATGGCGATGCCGAGGCCGCCCAGGACCTTGGGCAGCTCCGACTTGCCGCGGTACTGGCGCAGGCCCGAACGGGAGAAGCGCTCGAGGCGCTCGATCACCGGCTTGCCTTCGTAGTACTTCAGCGAGATTTCGAGCTCGGACTTGCCGGCGCTGACCGGGGTCACGCGCGAATCAAGAATGTAGCCTTCGTCCTTCAGGACCTTGGCGATGGCGATCTTGATGTTGGACGACGGCATCTTCACCGTCTGCTTGCGAACAGCGGCCGCATTCTTGATGCGAACCAGCATGTCGGCGATGGGATCAGTCATGCTCATGATTAATTACCTATGAGTAGCACCGATATCCGCGGGATTGCGAATTCAGTTGTATGCCCGTGAGGGCGGCAAAACGGGCCGGAAGGGGCAAACCCCCAAACGACCGGCACCCCGCCCTTCCGGCCGGAGTGCCTTGGAACGAGCGAGCCGGCAAGTCTAACAGACTTGCCGGCGCGTTTTGTTACCAGCTGGCCTTGCGCAGGCCCGGAACGTCGCCGTTCATGGTGGCCTTGCGCAGCATGTTGCGGCCGAGGCCGAACTTGCGGTAGACACCACGCGGACGGCCCGAGAGCACGCAACGGGTGCGCTGGCGGCTCGGCGAGGAGTCGCGCGGCAGCTTCTGCAGCTTGACCACTGCATCCATCTTGTCCTCGTACGAGGCCGTCTGGCTGGAGATGATCTTCTTCAGTGCGTCGCGCTTGCCGCCGTGCTGCTTGGCAAGCTTGGCCCGCTTGATCTCGCGGTTGACCATGGAGGTCTTAGCCATTGTGTCAGTCCTATTGGATCAGTTGCGGAACGGGAAGCGGAAGGCTTCCAGCAGTGCCTTGGCTTCAGCGTCGGTCTTCGCGGTCGTGGTGATCGCGATGTCCATGCCGCGCAGGGCGTCGACCTGGTCGAAGTCGATTTCCGGGAAGATGATCTGTTCCTTCACGCCCATGTTGTAGTTGCCACGGCCGTCGAACGAACGACCCGACACGCCGCGGAAGTCACGCACGCGGGGCAGCGAGATGTTGATCAGGCGGTCCAGGAACTCGAACATCTGGGCGCGGCGCAGCGTCACCTTGCAACCGATCGGCCAACCGTCGCGGATCTTGAACGAAGCCACCGACACGCGGGACTTGGTCACGATCGGCTTCTGGCCAGCGATCTTGGTCAGGTCGGCAACGGCGTTTTCCAGGATCTTCTTGTTGGTCGCGGCTTCGCCGACGCCCATGTTGATCGTGATCTTGGAAAGGCGCGGCACTTCCATCGGGTTCTTGTAACCGAACTTCTGGGTCAGCGACGGGACGACTTCGTCCTTGTAGAACTTTTCAAGCCGGGTGGTCATATCAGCATTCCTTAGGCGTCAACCGCCTCACCGCTGGAGCGGAACACACGCAGTTTGCGTCCATCCTCCAGCACCTTGAAACCGATGCGCTCGCCCTTGCCGGTGGCAGGGTTGAAAAGCATCACGTTGGAAATGTGGATCGGCGCTTCGCGCTCGACCACGCCGCCAGGCTGGCCAGCCTGCGGGTTCGGCTTGGTGTGGCGCTTGACAATGTTGATGTTCGACACGACGACCTTCTCGCCGAGTACGCGCACAACGTCGCCCTTCTTGCCCTTGTCCTTGCCGGCGGTGACGATCACCTGATCGCCCTTGCGGATACGGTTCATATAAATTCCTCCGCTCAGAGCACTTCAGGAGCGAGCGAGACGATCTTCATGAACTTCTCGGTACGCAGCTCGCGGGTCACAGGCCCGAAGATGCGGGTACCGATCGGTTCCTGCTTGTTGTTCAGGAGCACGGCGGCATTGCCGTCGAAGCGGATCAGCGAACCGTCCGGGCGACGAACGCCCTTGCGGGTGCGGACCACGACGGCGTCATAGACGTCGCCCTTCTTGACCTTGCCACGCGGGATCGCGTCCTTCACGGTGACCTTGATGATGTCGCCGATGCCGGCGTAACGGCGCTTGGAGCCGCCGAGCACCTTAATGCACATCACTTCCTTGGCACCGGAATTGTCGGCGACGTCGAGGTAGCTTTGCATCTGGATCATGGTTCAGCCTCCTCTTATTCGGCCGCGCGGCTGACGATTTCAACCACGCTCCAGTTCTTGGTCTTGGACATCGGAGCAATCTCCTTCACTCGCACGATATCGCCTTCCTTGCAGGCGTTATCGGCGTCATGGGCGTGGAGCTTGGTCGAGCGACGGATGTACTTGCCGTACAGCGCGTGCTTGACCTGGCGCTCGACGAGCACGGTGACGGTCTTGTCCATCTTGTTGCTGACGACCCGGCCTTCAACCGTGCGCAGCGCCTTGTCTGTATTGTTGTCGGTCATTGCAGGGTCCTTACTTCTTCTTGCTAGCCAGAGACTGGCCGAGCAGCATGTTGACGCGAGCGATCTCGCGGCGGACACGGCGTGCATCGTGGGTCTTGGCGAGCTGGCCAGTGGCCTTCTGCATGCGAAGGGCGAAGCCCTCCTTGTGCAGCTCGACCAGGTGGGCCTTCAGTTCGTCGGCCGACTTCTCGCGAAGTTGCTTGAGTTCCATTAGCGCACCGTCCGGGTAACGAAAGTGGTGGTCACCGAGAGCTTGGCGGCGGCCAGACGGAACGCTTCACGCGCCACGTCCTCTGCCACGCCTTCGATCTCGTAAATCATGCGACCAGGCTGGATCTGTGCGACCCAGTACTCGACGTTGCCCTTACCGGAGCCCATTCGGACTTCGATCGGCTTCTTGGTGATCGGCTTGTCGGGGAACACGCGGATCCACATCTTGCCGCCACGCTTGACGTAACGGCTGATGGAACGACGTGCTGCCTCGATCTGGCGCGCGGTCAGCTGACCGTGCGCCGTTGCCTTAAGGCCGTATTCGCCGAAGCTGACGGCATTGCCGTTCCAGCTCAGGCCCTCATTGCGGCCCTTGTGTACCTTGCGGTACTTGGTTCGCTTGGGTTGCAACATGGCGGATTACCTCTGTTCGCGGGCCGAACGGCCCGGACGGTCGCTGCGATCACCGCGGTCACCACGGTCACCGCGATCGCTGCGCGGCGAATCGTCCTGCTTTTCCTGGCCGACCTGGGAGAAATCGAAGATCTCGCCCTTGTAGACCCATACCTTGATGCCGATGATGCCGTAGGTCGTCTTGGCTTCAGCGAAGCCATAGTCGATGTCGGCACGCAGCGTGTGAAGCGGAACGCGACCTTCGCGGTACCACTCCGAACGCGCGATCTCGGCGCCATTCAGACGGCCGGCGACGTTGACCTTGATGCCCAGGGCACCCAGGCGCATCGCGTTGCCGACAGCGCGCTTCATCGCGCGGCGGAACATGATGCGGCGCTCCAGCTGCTGGGCGATCGACTCGGCGACCAGCTGCGCGTCGAGCTCCGGCTTGCGGACCTCGGTCACGTTGATGTGCGCCGGGACGCCCATCACCGCGCTCACTTCCTTGCGCAGCTTCTCGATGTCCTCACCACGCTTGCCGATCACCACGCCCGGACGGGCGGTGTGGATCGTCACGCGGGCGTTGTTCGCCGGACGCTCGATGAAGATCTTGGAGATGCCGGCCTGGGCCAGCTTCTTGCGCAGCAGGTCACGGACCTTCAGGTCCGCCGCCAGGAACTCGGCGTACTGCTTCTTGTTGGCAAACCACTTGGAATTCCAGTCCTTGGAGATGCCAAGGCGGATGCCAGTCGGATGTACTTTATGACCCATTGTCTGACTCCGCCTTACTTGCCCGCGCCAACAACCACAGTGATGTGGCTGGTGCGCTTGAGGATGCGGGTGCCGCGGCCCTTTGCACGCGCCATGAAGCGCTTCAGTGCGGGACCTTCGTCAACCATGATGGTCTTGACCTTGAGCTCGTCGATGTCGGCGCCCTGGTTGTTCTCGGCATTGGCGATGGCGGACTCGACGACCTTGCGGATCATCTGGGCAGCCTTCTTGTCCGAGAACTTCAGCAGGTTGACGGCGCGCTCGGCCGAGAGACCACGAACCTGGTCAGCGACCAGACGGGCCTTCTGCGGGGAGATGCGCGCGGTGCGCAGGATGGCTTTCGCTTCCATTGTCATCTCCTTACTTGCCCGACTTCTTGTCGCCGCCGTGACCCTTGAAGGTACGGGTCAGGGCGAACTCGCCAAGCTTGTGGCCAACCATGTTCTCGTTGACGAGCACCGGGATATGGTTCTTGCCGTTGTGCACGGCAATGGTGAAACCCACCATGTCCGGCAGAATCATCGAACGACGCGACCAGGTCTTGATCGGCTTCTTGTTGTTACCCGCGGTCTCGACCTTCTTGATCAGATGGTGGTCGACGAACGGGCCTTTCTTCAGTGAACGTGCCATGGCCGATTAGCTCCTGCGATCGCGCACGATGAACTGCTGGGTGCGCTTGTTCTTGCGGGTCTTGTAACCCTTGGTCGGAACACCCCACGGGGTGACCGGATGCGGGTTGCCCTGGCCCGCCTTGGCCTCACCACCGCCGTGCGGGTGATCGACCGGGTTCATGGCCGCACCGCGAACGGTCGGGCGAACGCCGCGCCAACGCTTGGCGCCAGCCTTGCCCAGCTTCTCGAGGTTGTGCTCGTCGTTGCCGACTTCGCCGATGGTGGCGCGGCAGTCGGCCGGCACCTTGCGCATTTCGCCGGAGCGAAGACGCAGCGTGGCGTAGCCCTGCTCGCGGGCGATCAGCTGCACGCCAGCGCCTGCGGCGCGGGCCAGCTGGGCACCCTTGCCCGGCTTCATCTCGATGCAATGCACCGTCGAGCCGACCGGGATGTTGCTCAGCGGCAGCGTGTTGCCGACCTTGATCGGGGCGTCACGGCCCGCGATCACCTGGTCACCGTCCTTCAGGCCCTTGGGGGCGATGATGTAACGGCGCTCACCGTCGACGTAGCACAGCAGCGCGATGTGAGCGGTGCGGTTCGGGTCGTATTCGATGCGCTCGACGCGCGCCGGAATGCCTTCCTTGTCGCGCTTGAAGTCGATGATGCGGTAATGCTGCTTGTGACCACCGCCGACGTGGCGGGTGGTGATCCGGCCGTGGTGGTTACGACCGCCGGTCTTGCCCTGCTTCTCGACGAGCGCCGCGTGCGGCGCGCCCTTGTGCAGGCCCGGGGTCACCACGCGAACCGCGCTGCGGCGGCCGGGGGAGGTGGGCTTGAAAGTCATCAATGCCATGGGTCTTTCCTCAGGCCTTGGCCATCACGTCGATCGACTGGCCAGCGGCCAGCGTCACGTACGCCTTGCGCCAGTCGCCGCGGCTGCCACTGCGGAACTTGAAGGACTTGTTCTTGCCCTTCACGTTGACCACGTTGACTGCCTCGACCTTGACTTCGAACAGCTTTTCCACGGCGACCTTGATGTCGGCCTTGGTAGCGTCCGTCGCGACTTCGAAGACGTATTGGTTGGAAACTTCCTGCAGACGTGCGGTCTTTTCGGACACGCGCGGCGCACGGATGATGTTGTAGAGCTTGGCCTCGTTCATGCCAGCCACTCCTCGATCTTCTTGACGGCGTCGGCGGTGACCACGACCGAATCGGCGCCGACGAGGCTGACCGGATCCAGGCCCTGGACGTCACGCACTTCGACGTACGGCAGGTTGCGAGCCGAGAGGTACAGGTTCTCGGAAGCATCCTCGGTGACGATCAGCGGACGACGACCGACTTCCAGGCCCTTGAGCTTGGCAATCAGGCCCTGCGTCTTCGGCGCGTCGAGGTCAAACGACTCGACGACCATGATGCGGCCCTGGCGGTTGAGCTCGGACAGGATCGCGGCCATCGCGGCGCGGTACATCTTGCGGTTCACCTTCTGGGCGAAGCTGCGCGGCTTGGCCGCGAAGGTCACGCCGCCGCCGACGAAGATCGGAGCCGTCAGCGCGCCATGACGCGCACCGCCGCCCTTCTGCTTCTTCGACTTCTTGGTGGTGCCGTTGACTTCCGAACGGGTCTTCTGCGCCTTGGTGCCGGCACGACCGGCATTGCGGTAGGCAACGACCACCTGGTGGACCAGGTCTTCGCTGAATTCGCGGCCGAAGATCGCGTCGGAGACCGACAGCGTCTTGCTGCTGTTGTTGATGGCGAGTTCCATCGTCATCTCTCCTTATGCCTTGCTTGAGGGACGCACGATGACGTCGCCGCCCGGCGCGCCCGGCACCGCACCCTTGATCGCGATCAGGCCACGCTCTGCGTCGACCTTGACCACTTCCAGGCGCTGCGTGCTCTGGGTAACCGCGCCCATGTGGCCGGCCATCTTCTTGCCCGGGAACACACGGCCCGGCGTCTGGCGCTGGCCGATGGAGCCCGGCGAGCGGTGCGACAGCGAGTTACCGTGCGTCGCGTCGCCCATGGTGAAGTTCCAGCGCTTGATCGTGCCCTGGAAGCCCTTGCCCTTGGTGACGCCCTGGACGTCGACCAGCTGGCCGGCTTCGAAGATGTCGGCCTTGATCTCGCCGCCGATTTCGAAACCGTTGATCTGGTCGTCTTCAACACGCAGTTCCCACAGGCCACGACCGGCTTCAACCTTCGCCTTGGCGAGGTGACCGGCTTCGGGCTTGTTGATGAGCGCAGCGCGGCGCACACCGACAGTCACCTGCACGGCGCTGTAGCCGTCGGTTTCCTGGGTCTTGATCTGGGTGATCCGGTTCGGCGTGGCCTCGATGAGGGTCACGGGAACCGACTTGCCGTCTTCGGTGAAGAAGCGGCTCATGCCGGCCTTGCGACCGACGATGCCCAACGAATATTTCTTCGCGGTCATGGTGGGTGGCCTCAGGTCAGCTTGATCTGTACGTCAACGCCAGCCGCGAGCTCGAGCTTCATCAGCGCGTCCACGGTCTTGTCGTTGGGGTCAACGATGTCCAGCACGCGCTTGTGCGTGCGGGTCTCGTACTGGTCACGCGCATCCTTGTCGGCATGCGGCGAAACGAGGATGGTGTAGCGCTCGATCTTGGTCGGCAGCGGGATCGGGCCGCGCACTTGCGCGCCGGTCCGCTTTGCCGTTTCGACGATCTCGCTGGCCGAGCGGTCGATCAGGCGATGATCGTACGCTTTGAGCCGGATTCGGATCTTTTGGTCCGCCATGACGGAATTCCTTACGTTAAAAGAGCGACGGGCCGGCTTCTGGGTGTGCCGAACCCCTGGAATACGCAAACACCCCGAAGCTGCACCCTCGCTCCGGAGCTTCCCTGCCTGAAAAAACTAAGGCAGACCGGTTTCCCGATCCGCCCAGACGGTGGAGTGGAACGCACGAAGCGCCCCGTTTAGCGTTCCTTGGAAGCCCGAAGGCCCAGAACGTACGGAGCGTTGCCGTGCGACATGTCCATGTCTGGCGAATACGAGGCGCGTCCTGCACCTCATTTCGCTGGTTGCGGGACCCTTCTTGAAGGAAAGGACCGCAGTGGTCGCGCATTCTAACCGGATATCCACAGCTTGTGCAAGCACGGGAGCTGGGGGGTCCAGGCGGGGCTGTTCAGGCCCCAAGATCTACGTCCTTGGATCCCCGCCTTCGCGGGGATGACGAACTGACAAAGCTGCGCCCGCAGAGCGGGCGCAGGTCAGATCGTCACTTGATGATCTTCGCCACCACGCCGGCGCCGACGGTACGGCCGCCTTCGCGGATTGCGAAACGCAGGCCTTCGTCCATGGCCACCGGGTTGATCAGCGAGACGACCATCTTGATGTTGTCGCCCGGCATGACCATCTCGACGCCTTCCGGCAGCGTCACTGCGCCGGTGATGTCGGTCGTGCGGAAGTAGAACTGCGGACGGTAGCCCTTGAAGAAGGGCGTGTGA
>NZ_JBFTLK010000011.1:0-16867 GCF_056396405.1 Lysobacter sp. 05T417
CGTCACACGCCCTTCTTCAAGGGCTACCGTCCGCAGTTCTACTTCCGCACGACCGACATCACCGGCGCAGTGACGCTGCCGGAAGGCGTCGAGATGGTCATGCCGGGCGACAACATCAAGATGGTCGTCTCGCTGATCAACCCGGTGGCAATGGACGAAGGCCTGCGTTTCGCAATCCGCGAAGGCGGCCGTACCGTCGGCGCCGGCGTGGTGGCGAAGATCATCAAGTGACGAATTGACCCGGGCGCGCGCAAGCGCGTCCGGCTTTGTCAATTCGTCATCCCCGCGAAGGCGGGGATCCAGGCGGGTCGACAAGCTGTCAGTTCGCCGTCCCCGCGAAGGCGGGGATCCAGGGACGTTGATGTTGCCGTAGATGTTGTGACTTCCCGGCGAGTCGGCAACGGCTCGCCGTCGCCGTCTAAGGGATCTGAGTTCCGGCGATCTGAATTCCGGGGATCGGAATTTGGGGCCATGAACTTCGGGGCTGAAACCGGGTCCAACCCGCTTCCAGCAAATCCGTTAAGCTTTAATGATGTACGCCAGTAGCTCAATTGGCAGAGCAGCGGTCTCCAAAACCGCAGGTTGGGGGTTCGAGTCCCTCCTGGCGTGCCACTTCATGCGGGTGCTTCCGCAGAGCCCCGGTCATCCGTGGTCGGGACACTCCTAACCACAGTGCTACTACAGACGTGGCCTCACCGCCGCGCGATGGATCGGATGAACAGCAAGGTCGAACAACACGGATCCACCTCCGCCGGCGATATCGTCAAGTACGCACTGTCGGTGCTGCTGGTCGCTGCGGGCGTGGCCGCCTACATCTATTTCGACCAGTGGCCTGGTGCGCTGCGCGCGCTGGCTGTCGCTGGCGGCCTGGTCCTCGGCGCCGGTGTGTTCCTGACCAGCGGCAAGGGCCTGCAAACCCGCGAATTCCTGTCTGAATCGCGCTTCGAGCTGCGCAAGGTCGTCTGGCCGACCCGCCAGGAAGCCCTGCGCACCACCTGGGTGGTCATGATCGCCGTCGCCGTGCTGAGCCTGATCCTGGCCGGCTTCGACGTCGTGATCCAGACCGCCGTCAAGTTCCTGCTGGGGCGCTGAAGAAATGAGCGAAGAAGTCCATAAGCGTTGGTACGTGGTTCACGCCTACTCGGGCTTCGAGAAGTCCGTGGCGCAGGCGTTGCGCGACCGCATCGTGCGCGACGGCATGCAGGAGCGCTTCGGTGAAGTGCTGGTCCCGACCGAAGAGATCGTGGAAATGCGCTCCGGCCAGAAGCGCCGCTCCGAGCGCAAGTTCTTCCCGGGCTATGTCCTGGTCCAGATCGCCACCCATGACGAAGCCGGCATCCCGCGCATGGACAACGAGAGCTGGCACCTGGTCAAGGAAACCCCGAAGGTGATGGGCTTCATCGGCGGCACCGCCGACCGCCCGCTGCCGATCGCCGACCACGAAGCCGACATGATCCTGCAGCGCGTGCAGGAAGGCGTCGAGAAGCCCAAGCCCAAGGTGCTGTTCGAGCCTGGCGAGATGGTCCGGGTCATCGACGGCCCGTTCAACGACTTCAATGGCGTGGTCGAAGAGATCAACTACGAGAAGAGCCGCCTGCGCGTGGCCGTGCTCATCTTCGGCCGCTCGACCCCGGTCGAGCTGGAATTCGGGCAGGTCGAGAAGGCCTGACCCGGGGTCTGGCCGGTCGGGCGCAGGGCGCCCAATCGGCCATAAACATCTGATATACTTGCTGGCTCGCCGCTTTCAGCGCGATCCAGAAGCCCCGGCCGCCGCATGGCGGCCGTCGGCGTGCTGCAGAACAAGTTGCTAACAACGTGATGTCGGGACACGTGATTTTCCCGGCGCGATGGGGAGCCTGAGGTCCAGGCGCTTGCACCCGGAGAGAGAGAAATGGCTAAGAAAGTAGTCGGTTACATCAAGTTGCAGGTCAAGGCCGGCCAGGCCAACCCGTCGCCGCCCGTCGGCCCGGCCCTGGGCCAGCGCGGCCTGAACATCATGGAGTTCTGCAAGGCATTCAACGCCGCGACCTCCAAGCTCGAGCCGGGTCTGCCGACCCCGGTCATCATCACCGCGTACTCGGACCGTACCTTCACCTTCATCACCAAGTCGACCCCGGCTTCGGTGCTGCTGAAGAAGGCCGCCGGCGTCGCATCGGGCTCCAAGCGCCCGAACACCGACAAGGTGGGCAAGGTCACCCGCGCCCAGCTCGAAGCGATCGCCAAGCAGAAGGAAGCCGACCTCACGGCGGCTGACCTGGAAGCAGCGGTTAAGACGATTGCGGGTTCGGCCCGCAGCATGGGTCTGGTGGTGGAGGGTTAAGACATGGCAATGACCAAGCGCGAAAAGGCCATCCAGGCCGCAGTTGTCCCGGGCAAGACGTACGCCATCGACGACGCACTCAAGATCGTGAAGACCGCCACCAAGGCCAAGTTCGTCGAGTCCGTCGACGTCGCTGTGCGCCTGGGCGTGGACGCGAAGAAGTCCGACCAGCAGGTTCGCGGTTCGACCGTGCTGCCGGCCGGTACCGGCAAGTCGGTGCGCGTGGCGGTGTTCGCCCCCGCCGGTGCGAAGGCTGACGAAGCCATCGCCGCTGGCGCCGAAGCCGTGGGCATGGACGACCTGGCCGAGAAGATGATGGCCGGCGACCTGAACTACGACGTCGTCATCGCCACCCCGGACGCCATGCGCGTCGTCGGCAAGCTGGGCCAGGTGCTCGGCCCGCGTGGCCTGATGCCGAACCCGAAGGTCGGCACCGTTTCGCCGAACCCGGCCGAAGCCGTGAAGAACGCCAAGGGCGGCCAGGTGCGTTACCGCACCGACAAGGCCGGCATCATCCACTGCACCATCGGCAAGGCTTCGTTCGAAGACGCATCGCTGAAGGAAAACCTGACCGCACTGCTGCTCGACCTGATCAAGGCCAAGCCGTCGTCCGCCAAGGGCCAGTACCTGCAGAAGATCTCGATCAGCACCACCATGGGCCCCGGCGTTTCCGTGGACCAGGGCACGCTGACCCTGAAGTAATGCATCGCGCTCGCGCAATGCGCGAGCGTTTTGCCAGTGCGTGACGCGTCTGCGGGGTGCATGCCGCAGACAAAAATTTTGAGGGCATCGCCCAGAACCTCCGGGTTCGAAGCGATAGCCGTCAAAGACCGCAGGTGCGGTCAGCGCCTACCGGCGACGGGCATGGATGCTCGACATGGCAAGGATTCGCCGTCGGTGGAAGCGGGGCTGCTTAATCCGGACTCGTTCGGGTCGGCCTGCGTAGATGGTGCCTTCTGGAAATCTTTCTGGAGTGGCCACCACCGGGATGTTCGCGCATCCCCGATGCCAGGGACGGTATCGCCCAGGACCGCAAGCGGCAGGAGCCGTAAGCGGAGTTCATTTGGAGGAGTGCAATGGCTCTCAATCTGTCCCAGAAGCAAGAAGTAGTAGCCGAGCTGGCAGAAGTCGCCGCCAAGGCCCACTCCTTGATTGCTGTCGAGTACGCGGGCACCACGGTCAGTCAGATGACCGCGATGCGCAAGAAGGCTCGTGAAACCGGCGTTTTCTTGAAAGTTGTCAAGAACACCCTGGCTTCGCGCGCCGTCGTCGGTACCGAGTACGAGTGCGCGAAAGACGTGCTCACCGGTCCGCTGCTGTACGCGTTCTCGATGGAAGAACCCGGCGCTGCCGGTCGTCTGATCAAGGAATTCGCCAAGGGTAACGACAAGCTGCAGGCCAAGGTCGTCGCGATGGGTGGCCAGGTGTATCCGGCCAGCCACGTCGAAGTCCTCGCTTCGCTGCCGACCCTCGAACAGGCGCTCGCCATGCTGGCCCGCGTCCTCAACGAGCCGGCAACGATGTTCGCCCGCGCCGTCAAGGCAGTGGCCGACAAGCAGGGCGGTGGCGATGTTGCCGACGCCGAAGCCGAAGCAGTGGCGGAACCGGCGTAACACGCCCCCGCACGTCAAGCTCGCTTTACCAATCGATTCGTAAGATCAATTTCCAGAGGTTAATAACATGTCCCTGTCCAACGAACAGATCGTCGACGCCATTGCCGAGAAGACCCTTCTCGAGGTGATGGAGCTGGTCAAGGCGATCGAAGAGAAGTTCGGCGTCTCCGCCGCTGCCCCGGTCGTCGCTGCTGGCCCGGCCGTTGCTGCTGCCGTCGTCGAAGAGCAGACCGAGTTCAACGTCATCCTGAAGGCTGCCGGCGAGAAGAAGGTCGAAGTCATCAAGGCCGTCCGCGCCATCACCGGCCTGGGCCTGAAGGAAGCGAAGGACCTCGTCGAAGGTGCTCCGCAGACCGTGAAGGAAGCCGTCTCGAAGGACGAAGCCGAGAAGTTCAAGAAGGACCTCGAGGCTGCCGGCGCATCGGTCGAGCTGAAGTAATTCAGTACTTGTGTCGCCGGCTCTTGTTAAGAGCGTAGTACTGGCGACCACCTGAGGCTGGGGACGAAAGTCCCCGGCCTTTGGCCGTTCCTGAGGGGGCGGCGGAATTCAAGCGTTGCCCAACGAGTTGACAGTCGGAAGTAGCGGGAGAAGGCGTGCTGGTGCCGGCAATACCAGCGACTTCCCACTGGCAATTTTGATCCCCCGGTTCGCCGTCCAGGCGCACCAACGAAAATCTCCGAGGCGGTAGCTCACCATGACCACAGCTTCCATGACGACGGCCTCCAAGGCCATCTACTCGTTCACCGAAAAGAAGCGCATCCGCAAGGATTTCGGCAAGCGCAAATCCATCCTCGAAATTCCGTTCCTGCTGGCCATCCAGGTCGACTCCTACCGTGAGTTCCTGCAGGAAAACATCGATCCGGCCAAGCGTGCCGACCGCGGCCTGCATGCCGCGCTGAAGTCGGTGTTCCCGATCTCCAGCTACAGCGGCAACGCCGCGCTGGAATACGTCGGCTACAAGCTTGGCGATCCGCCGTTCGATGAGCGCGAGTGCCGTAACCGCGGCCTCTCCTACGGCGCCCCGCTGCGCGTGACCGTGCGCCTGGTGATCTACGACCGCGAGTCGTCGACCAAGGCCATCAAGTACGTGAAGGAGCAGGAGGTCTACATGGGCGAGATTCCGCTCATGACCGACAACGGCACCTTCATCGTCAACGGCACCGAGCGCGTCATCGTCTCCCAGCTGCACCGCAGCCCGGGCGTGTTCTTCGATCACGACCGCGGCAAGACCCACAGCTCGGGCAAGCTGCTGTACAGCGCCCGCATCATTCCTTACCGCGGTTCCTGGCTCGACTTCGAGTTCGACCCGAAGGATGCGCTGTTCACCCGTATCGACCGTCGCCGCAAGCTGCCGGTGACCGTGCTGCTGCGCGCGCTGGGCTACAACAACGAAGAAATGCTGCGCGAGTTCTTCGAGATCAACACCTTCCACATCATGCCCGAGGGCGTGCAGTGGGAGCTGGTCTCCGAGCGCCTGCGTGGTGAAACGCTCGACTTCGACCTGGCCGATGGCGACAAGATCATCGTCGAGGCCGGCAAGCGCATCACCGCGCGCCACGTCAAGCAGCTGGAGGCCTCGGGCATTGCCGCCCTGGCCGTGCCGGACAGCTACCTGGTCGGCCGCATCCTCTCGCACGACGTCGTCGACTCCAAGACCGGCGAGCTGCTGGCCACCGCCAACGACGAGATCAACGAAGACCAGCTGGCCGCCTTCCGCAAGGCCGGCATCGACGCGGTCGGCACCCTGTGGGTGAACGACCTCGATCGCGGCGCGTACCTGTCCAACACCCTGCGCATCGATCCGTCGAAGACGCAGCTGGAAGCGCTGGTCGAGATCTACCGCATGATGCGTCCGGGCGAGCCGCCCACCAAGGACGCCGCGCAGAACCTGTTCCACAACCTGTTCTTCACCTTCGAGCGCTACGACCTGTCGGCCGTGGGCCGGATGAAGTTCAACCGTCGCCTGGGCCGCAAGGAGACCGAAGGGTCCTCGGTGCTCTATGACGCCAAGTACTTTGCCGAGCGCAAGGACGAGGAGTCGGTGCGCCTGCGCAACGCCAACGGCGCCACGTCCGACATCCTCGACGTGATCCGCGTGCTGACCGAGATCCGCAACGGTCGCGGCACGGTCGACGACATCGACCACCTGGGCAACCGTCGCGTGCGTTCGGTCGGCGAAATGGCCGAGAACGTGTTCCGCGTCGGCCTGGTCCGCGTCGAGCGCGCGGTCAAGGAGCGCCTGTCGATGGCCGAGTCCGAAGGCCTGACCCCGCAGGAGCTGATCAACGCCAAGCCGGTGGCCGCCGCGATCAAGGAGTTCTTCGGCTCCTCGCAGCTGTCGCAGTTCATGGACCAGAACAACCCGCTGTCGGAAGTCACCCACAAGCGTCGCGTCTCGGCCCTCGGCCCGGGCGGCCTGACCCGTGAGCGTGCCGGCTTCGAAGTGCGCGACGTGCACCCGACCCACTACGGCCGCGTGTGCACCATCGAGACGCCGGAAGGCCCGAACATCGGCCTGATCAACTCGCTCGCCGTGTTCGCCCGCACCAACCGTTACGGCTTCCTCGAGACGCCGTACCGCAAGGTCATCGACGGCCGCGTCACCGACGCCGTCGAGTACCTGTCGGCGATCGAAGAGAACGAGTACGTCATCGCCCAGGCCAATGCACCGACCGACGACGACAACAACATCACCGCCCAGTTCGTCGCCTGCCGTTACCAGGGCGAGTCGATGCTGCGTCCGCCGAGCGAGATCCACTTCATGGACGTCTCGCCGATGCAGACCGTGTCGGTCGCTGCGGCCCTCGTCCCGTTCCTCGAGCACGACGACGCCAACCGCGCACTGATGGGCGCCAACATGCAGCGCCAGGCCGTGCCGACGCTGCGTGCGCAGAAGCCGCTGGTCGGTACCGGCATCGAGCGCGCCGTGGCGCGCGACTCGGGCGTGACCGTCAATGCCCGTCGCGGTGGCGTGATCGAGCAGATCGACGCAGGCCGCATCGTGGTCAAGGTCAACGAGAAGGAAATCGTTGGCGAGACCGATGCCGGCGTCGACATCTACACCCTGATCAAGTACACCCGCTCCAACCAGAACACCTGCATCAACCAGCGTCCGCTGGTGATCGTCGGTGACGTGGTTGCGCGCGGCGACGTGCTGGCCGACGGCCCCTCGACCGACATCGGCGAGCTCGCGCTCGGCCAGAACATGCTGGTCGCGTTCATGCCGTGGAACGGCTACAACTTCGAGGACTCGATCCTGCTGTCCGAGCGCGTGGTCGAGCAGGATCGCTACACCACGATCCACATCGAAGAGCTGACCTGCGTCGCCCGCGACACCAAGCTGGGACCGGAGGAAATCTCCGCCGACATCCCGAACGTCTCCGAGCAGGCCCTCAACCGCCTCGACGAGTCGGGCGTGGTCTACATCGGCGCCGAAGTGCGTGCCGGCGACATCCTGGTCGGCAAGGTCACGCCGAAGGGCGAGTCGCAGCTGACCCCGGAAGAGAAGCTGCTTCGCGCGATCTTCGGCGAGAAGGCCTCCGACGTTAAGGACAGCTCGCTGCGCGTTCCGCCGGGCATGGACGGCACCGTCATCGACGTGCAGGTCTTCACCCGCGACGGCATCGAGAAGGACAAGCGCGCGCGCCAGATCGAGGAATACGAGATCCGTCGCGTCAAGAAGGACTTCGACGACCAGTACCGCATCCTCGAGGCTGCGATCTACGACCGTCTGCGCACCCAGCTGATCGGTCGCGTCGCCAACGGCGGCGGTGGCCTGAAGAAGGGCGACACCGTCACCTCGCTCGTGCTCGAGGGCCTGTCCCGCAAGGACTGGTTCACCCTGCGCATGAAGGACGAGGAAGCGGTCGAGGCAATCGAGCGCGCGCAGAAGCAGATCGAGGTCCACAAGGCCGAGTTCGAAAAGCGCTTCGCCGACAAGCGCGGCAAGATCACCCAGGGCGACGACCTCGCACCGGGCGTGCTGAAGATGGTCAAGGTGTTCCTCGCGGTGAAGCGCCGCATCCAGCCGGGCGACAAAATGGCCGGCCGCCACGGCAACAAGGGTGTCGTGTCGACCATCGTGCCGGTGCAGGACATGCCGTACGCGGCCGACGGCCAGACCGTCGACATCGTCCTGAACCCGCTGGGCGTGCCGTCGCGCATGAATATCGGCCAGATCCTCGAAGTGCATCTGGGCTGGGCCGCAAAGGGCCTGGGCCAGAAGATCCAGCGCATGCTGGAAGCACAGCAGAAGGTCTCCGAGCTGCGTCAGTTCCTCGACGACATCTACAACCACGACACCAAGATCGCCGGTGACCGCGTCGACCTGACCCAGTTCAGCGACGAGGAGCTGCTGACGCTCGCCAAGAACCTGTGCGATGGCGTGCCGATGGCCACCCCGGTGTTCGACGGTGCCGCCGAGTCGGAGATCAAGCGCATGCTCGAGCTCGCCGACCTGCCCACCAGCGGCCAGACCATGCTGTTCGACGGTCGCACCGGTGAGTCGTTCGAGCGTCCGGTCACGGTTGGCTACATGCACATGCTGAAGCTGAACCACCTGGTCGACGACAAGATGCACGCCCGTTCCACTGGTCCGTACTCGCTCGTCACCCAGCAGCCGCTGGGCGGCAAGGCGCAGTTCGGTGGCCAGCGCTTCGGCGAGATGGAAGTCTGGGCGCTGGAAGCCTACGGCGCGGCCTACACCCTGCAGGAAATGCTGACGGTGAAGTCCGACGACGTGCAGGGCCGCAACCAGATGTACAAGAACATCGTCGACGGCGAGTACGAGATGGTCGCCGGCATGCCGGAGTCCTTCAACGTGCTCGTGAAGGAAATCCGCTCGCTCGCGATCAACATGGAGCTGGAAGAGAACTGAGGAAACCCGCTTCCCCATTCTCTATTCCCGATTCCCGGAGAACAAAATGAAAGACCTTCTGAATCTGTTCAACCAGCAGCGACAGACCATCGACTTCGATGCGATCAAGATCGCGCTGGCTTCGCCCGACCTGATCCGTTCGTGGTCGTTCGGCGAAGTGAAGAAGCCGGAAACCATCAACTACCGTACCTTCAAGCCCGAGCGTGACGGCCTGTTCTGCGCCGCCATCTTCGGTCCGATCAAGGACTACGAGTGCCTGTGCGGCAAGTACAAGCGCATGAAGCACCGCGGCGTGGTCTGCGAGAAGTGCGGTACCGAGGTCACCCTGGCCAAGGTCCGTCGCGAGCGCATGGGCCACATCGACCTGGCTTCGCCGGTCGCGCACATCTGGTTCCTCAAGTCGCTGCCCTCGCGCATCGGCCTGATGCTGGACATGACCCTGCGTGACATCGAGCGCATCCTGTACTTCGAAGCCTACGTGGTGACGGAGCCGGGCCTGACCGCACTGGAGCGCGGCAACCTGCTCACCGAGGAGCAGTTCCTGCAGGCGCGCCAGGAGCACGGCGACGACTTCGAGGCCGCCATGGGCGCCGAGGCCGTCTACGAGCTGCTGCGCACGATCGACCTTCAGTCGGAGATGGTGCAGCTGAAGGAAGAGATCTCCTCGACCAACAGCGAAACCAAGCTCAAGCGCCTCACCAAGCGCATCAAGCTGGTCGAAGCCTTCCTCGAGTCGGGCAACCGCCCGGAGTGGATGGTCATGACCGTGCTGCCGGTGCTGCCGCCGGACCTGCGTCCGCTGGTTCCGCTGGACGGCGGCCGCTTCGCGACCTCCGACCTCAACGACCTGTACCGCCGCGTCATCAACCGCAACAACCGCCTGCGTCGCCTGCTTGAACTCAATGCGCCCGACATCATCGTGCGCAACGAGAAGCGCATGCTGCAGGAGTCGGTTGACGCGCTGATGGACAACGGCCGTCGCGGCCGTGCCATCACCGGCACCAACAAGCGCCCGCTCAAGTCGCTCGCCGACATGATCAAGGGCAAGCAGGGTCGCTTCCGCCAGAACCTGCTGGGCAAGCGCGTCGACTACTCGGGCCGTTCGGTCATCGTGGTCGGCCCGACGCTGCGCCTGCATGAGTGCGGCCTGCCGAAGAAGATGGCGCTCGAGCTGTTCAAGCCCTTCATCTTCGCCAAGCTGCAGCGCCGTGGCCTGGCCACCACCATCAAGGCCGCCAAGAAGCTCGTCGAGCGCGAAGAGGCCGAGGTGTGGGACATCCTCGAAGAGGTGATCCGCGAGCATCCGGTCCTGCTCAACCGCGCACCGACGCTGCACCGCCTGGGCATCCAGGCGTTCGAGCCGGTGCTGATCGAAGGCAAGGCGATCCAGCTGCACCCGCTGGTCTGCACCGCGTTCAACGCCGACTTCGACGGTGACCAGATGGCCGTCCACGTGCCGCTCTCGCTGGAAGCCCAGCTGGAAGCGCGTGCGCTGATGATGGCGTCCAACAACATCCTGTCGCCGGCCAACGGCGAGCCGATCATCGTGCCGTCGCAGGACGTCGTGCTGGGCCTGTACTACATGACCCGCGGCCTTGAGAACAAGGCAGGCGAGGGCATGGCGTTCGCCAACGTCGCCGAAGTCAAGCGCGCCTACGACAACCGCGTCGTGCAGCTGCACGCCAAGTGCAAGGTCCGCATCACCGAGACGGTGAACAACGAGGACGGCACCAGCGAGCAGAAGACCTCGATCGTCGACACGACCGTGGGTCGCGCCCTGCTGCGCGAGATCCTGCCGGAGGGCCTGCCGTTCGCGCTGGCCAACGTCGAGCTGACAAAGAAGAACATCAGCCGACTGATCAACTCCTGCTACCGCATGCTCGGCCTGAAGGACACGGTCGTGTTCGCCGACAAGCTGATGTACACCGGCTTCGCTTACGCGACCCGCGCCGGCGTCTCCATCGGCATCGACGACATGCTGATCCCGGTCGAGAAGAAGGGCATCCTGGCCGAGGCGGAAGCCGAGGTCCTGGAAATCCAGGAGCAGTACCAGTCGGGCCTGGTCACCGCCGGCGAGCGCTACAACAAGGTCGTCGACATCTGGTCGCGCACGAACGAGCGCGTGGCCAAGGCGATGATGGACGCGATCGGCACCGAGAAGGTGCTCAACGCCAAGGGCGAGACCATCGACCAGAAGTCGATGAACTCGATCTACATCATGGCCGACTCCGGCGCCCGTGGTTCGCAGGCCCAGATCCGTCAGCTCGCCGGTATGCGCGGCCTGATGGCCAAGCCCGACGGCTCGATCATCGAGACGCCGATCACCGCGAACTTCCGCGAAGGCCTGAACGTTCTCCAGTACTTCATCTCGACCCACGGCGCCCGTAAGGGCCTGGCCGATACCGCGCTGAAGACGGCGAACTCCGGTTACCTGACCCGTCGCCTCGTCGACGTTGCGCAGGACGTGGTGATCACCGAGGACGATTGCGGCACGCTGGAAGGCCTGACCATGACGCCGATCGTGGAAGGCGGCGACGTGGTCGAGCCGCTGCGCGACCGCGTGCTGGGTCGTGTCGTGGCCGAGGACGTGTTCCTGCCGGGCAACGACGAAGAGCCGATCGTCACCCGCAACACCCTGCTCGACGAGGGCTGGGTGCAGAAGCTCGACGACGCCAGCGTCCAGTCGATCAAGGTCCGTTCGACGATCACCTGCCGCAGCTCGTTCGGCGTCTGCGCCCACTGCTACGGTCGCGACCTCGGTCGCGGTCACCTGGTCAACCACGGCGAAGCGGTCGGCGTTGTCGCCGCGCAGTCGATCGGTGAGCCGGGTACGCAGCTGACCATGCGTACGTTCCACATCGGTGGTGCCGCTTCGCGTGCCGCCGCCATCGACAACGTCACGGTCAAGACCACCGGCAGCATCAAGTTCAACAACCTCAAGCACGTCGATCACGCCGGCGGCCACCTGGTCGCGGTGTCGCGTTCGGGCGAGTTGTCGGTGCTCGACGGCCACGGCCGTGAGCGCGAGCGCTACAAGCTGCCGTACGGTGCCACGGTCAACGTCAAGGACGGCGCCAGCATCAAGGCCGGCCAGACGGTGGCCAGCTGGGATCCGCATAACCACCCGATCGTTTCGGAAGTCGCCGGTTTCGTTCGCTTCATCGACTTCGTCGATGGCGTGACCGTGATCGAGAAGACCGACGAACTGACCGGCCTGGCCTCGCGCGAGATCACCGATCCGAAGCGTCGCGGCTCGCAGGGCAAGGACCTGCGTCCGATCGTCCGCATCGTCGACAAGAGCGGCAAGGACCTGTCGATCCCCGGTACCGACCTGCCGGCGCAGTACCTGCTGCCGCCGCGCTCGATCGTCAACCTGCAGGACGGCGCGCCGGTCGGCGTGGGCGACGTGGTCGCCAAGATCCCGCAGGAAGCGTCCAAGACCCGCGACATCACCGGCGGTCTGCCGCGCGTTGCCGACCTGTTCGAAGCGCGCAAGCCCAAGGACCCGGCGGTCCTGGCCGAGCGCTCGGGCATCGTCTCCTTCGGTAAGGACACCAAGGGCAAGCAGCGCCTGATCATCAAGGACACCGACGGCAACGAGCACGAGGAGCTGATCCCGAAGTACCGCCAGATCATCGTGTTCGAAGGCGAGCACGTGGAGAAGGGCGAGACCGTGGTGGACGGCGAGCCGGGCCCGCAGGACATCCTGCGCCTGCTCGGTGTCGAACCGCTGGCCGTGTACCTGACCAAGGAAATCCAGGACGTCTATCGCCTGCAGGGCGTGAAGATCAACGACAAGCACATCGAGGTGATCGTTCGCCAGATGCTGCGCAAGGTCGAGATCACCGACCAGGGCGACAGCAAGTTCCTCAACGGCGAGCAGGTCGAGCGTCAGCGTCTCATCGAAGAGAACGCCCGCCTGGCCGGTCGCAACGAGATCCTGGCGGGTTACGAGCCGGTCCTGCTTGGCATCACCAAGGCCTCGCTGGCAACCGAGTCGTTCATCTCGGCGGCCTCCTTCCAGGAGACCACCCGCGTCCTGACCGAGGCTGCCGTCCGCGGCACCCGTGACGGCCTGCGCGGCCTGAAGGAGAACGTGATCGTCGGCCGCCTGATCCCGGCCGGTACCGGCCTGGCGTACCACACGCTGCGCCGAAAGAACGCGTCGGGCCTGACCGACTCGGAGATGGAAGCGCTGTCGGCGCCGGTCGCTTCGGCGGCCGAGCCGGTCGTGGAAGTGGCCGAGGTCGAAGGCGACTCGAGCGCCTCGTAAGCAGTAAAAGGGGCAGGGCGGGAGATTCCCGCCCTGGTCCCGCTCCGGTTTGGCTTGGTTTCGGCCGGCAAATCCGGTTACAATCGCGGAAATACCGACAGCCCCCTGGTGGGGCCGTCCAGATCACGAAATGAGGATGCAGGACGCGCCTCGTGTTCGGCCCAGGATGGGCGGGATCGCAGTGAAGTTCCGACCACGCAGGCTGCCTTCGGCGGCCCGGGCGGAGCACACGGTTTAGCTCGCGTTGACGGTCACGTCCGACGCGGGCTATACTTTTTCGTCTCGGTATGCCGGGTTGCCCCGGCGTGCCGTTCGTTTTTCCACGAAAGGCCAATCCAGGCCTTCTTCAAAGAGTTCCAGATGGCGACGATCAATCAGCTGGTCCGCAAGCCGCGGCAGGCGACCACCTACAAGAGTGCCTCGCCGGCGCTCGCGAACTGCCCGCAGCGCCGTGGCGTTTGCACCCGCGTGTACACCACGACCCCGAAGAAGCCGAACTCGGCTCTGCGCAAGGTCGCGAAGGTTCGCCTGACCAATGGCTACGAGATCATCTCGTACATCGGCGGCGAAGGTCACAACCTGCAGGAGCACTCGGTCGTGCTGATCCGCGGCGGTCGCGTCAAGGACCTGCCGGGCGTGCGCTACCACACCGTGCGTGGCTCGCTCGATGCCGCCGGTGTCGCCAAGCGTCGCCAGAGCCGCTCCAAGTACGGCGCCAAGCGTCCGAAGTCCTAAGCCGGACGACCGTTTCGGTCTCCGTACAAGAATCACGAGAATAGGTACGCACCATGTCGCGTAAAGGTTCCACCCCTCAGCGTTCGGTCCTGCCGGACCCCAAGCACGGCAGCGAGACGATCGCCCGTTTCATCAACATGGTCATGCAGAGCGGCAAGAAGTCGGTCGCCGAGAAGATCGTCTACGGCGCGATGGATGCCATCAGCGAGAAGAACCCCAATGCCCTCGAGCTTGTCGAGAAGGCGCTGGGCAACGTCTCGCCTGCGGTCGAAGTGAAGTCGCGTCGCGTCGGCGGTGCCACCTACCAGGTGCCGGTCGAAGTCCGTGCCTCGCGCCGCATGGCGCTGGCCATGCGCTGGCTGATCGAGTCGGCGCGCAAGCGCGGCGAGAACACCATGCCGCGCAAGCTCGCTGCCGAACTGATCGACGCCTCGGAAAGCCGCGGCGGCGCCATCAAGAAGCGCGAAGAAACCCACCGCATGGCGGAAGCGAACAAGGCGTTCGCCCACTACCGCTGGTGATCTGAGCCGGGCGCCCCCATATAGGGGGTCGCCCCACTCAGCAGCACGACATGTGCTGCCGCGGCGGTGTGAAAGCCGCCACGCGAACCGGAGGCCGCCTTTGAGGCGGCGTCCGGCCATTTGGAATTCGAAAACTTACGAGAGGGTCCCGTGGCTCGCACCACTCCCATCGAGCGTTACCGCAACTTCGGCATCATGGCTCACATCGATGCCGGCAAGACCACCACGTCCGAACGCATCCTGTTCTACACCGGTGTCAGCCACAAGATCGGCGAAGTGCACGAAGGTGCCGCGACGATGGACTGGATGGAGCAGGAGCAGGAGCGCGGCATCACCATTACGTCGGCCGCTACGACCGCGTTCTGGAAGGGCATGGACAAGTCCCTGCCTGAGCACCGCTTCAACATCATCGACACCCCAGGCCACGTCGACTTCACCATCGAAGTCGAGCGTTCGCTGCGCGTGCTCGACGGTGCGGTGTTCGTGCTGTGCGCCGTCGGTGGCGTCCAGCCGCAGTCCGAGACCGTGTGGCGTCAGGCCAACAAGTACTCCGTGCCGCGCATGGCGTTCGTCAACAAGATGGACCGCACCGGCGCCAACTTCGACAAGGTCGTCGAGCAGCTGCGTGCGCGCCTTGGCGCCTACGCCGTACCGATGCAGGTGCCGATCGGCGCTGAAGACGGCTTCGAGGGCGTGGTCGACCTGCTCAAGATGAAGGCCATCCATTGGGATGTCGCCTCGCAGGGCACCGTGTTCGAGTACCGCGAGATCCCGGCGAACCTCCAGGCCCAGGCCGATGCTGCGCGCAACTTCATGGTCGAAGCCGCCGCCGAAGCGTCCGAAGAGCTGATGGACAAGTACCTCAACGAAGGCGAGCTCACCGAAGAGGAGATCGTCGCGGGTCTGCGCGCGCGCACCCTGCGCGTCGAGATCGTGCCTGTCTTCTGCGGTTCGGCGTTCAAGAACAAGGGCGTGCAGGCCATGCTCGACGGCGTGATCAACCTGCTGCCGTCGCCGGCCGACCGTCCGCCGGTCCAGGGCATCGACGAGGACGACAAGGAAGACACCCGCACGGCGTCCGACACCGAGCCGTTCTCGGCGCTTGCGTTCAAGATCATGACCGACCCGTTCGTCGGTTCGCTGACCTTCTTCCGCGTCTACTCGGGCGTGCTCAACTCCGGCGACCAGGTGTACAACCCGGTCAAGTCGAAGAAGGAGCGCGTGGGCCGCATCCTGCAGATGCACGCCAACCAGCGCGACGAGATCAAGGAAGTCCGCGCCGGCGACATCGCCGCGGCCGTGGGCCTGAAGGACGTGACCACCGGCGACACGCTGTGCGCGCAGGATCACATCATCACCCTCGAGCGCATGACCTTCCCGGAGCCCGTCATCTCGATGGCGGTCGAGCCCAAGACCAAGTCCGATCAGGAAAAGATGGGCATGGCACTGGGTCGCCTGGCGCAGGAAGATCCTTCGTTCCGCGTGCGTACCGACGAAGAATCGGGCCAGACGATTATCGCCGGCATGGGCGAGTTGCACCTGGACATCCTCGTCGACCGCATGCGTCGCGAGTTCAATGTCGAGGCCAACGTCGGCAAGCCGCAGGTGGCGTACCGCGAGACCATCCGCAAATCGGACGTCAAGTCGGACTACAAGCACGCCAAGCAGTCGGGCGGTAAGGGCCAGTACGGCCACGTCGTCATCGAGCTGTCGCCGATGAACGAAGCCGACCGTGCCAACGAGGACGTCAAGAACGATTTCCTGTTCGTCAACGACATCACCGGCGGCGTGATCCCGAAGGAGTTCATCCCGGCGGTCGAGAAGGGCCTGCGCGAGACGATCACCAGCGGTCCGCTGGCCGGCTTCCCGGTCGTGGGCATCAAGGTCAAGCTCGTGTTCGGTTCCTACCATGACGTCGACTCGTCGGAAATGGCGTTCAAGCTCGCCTCGTCGATGGCGTTCAAGGAAGGCTTCCGCAAGGCCGATCCGGTCCTGCTCGAGCCGATCATGAAGGTCGAAGTCGTGACGCCGGAAGAGTATGTCGGCGACGTGATGGGCGACCTGAGCCGTCGTCGCGGCCTGCTCCAGGGTCAGGACGACACGCCGTCGGGCAAGACCATCAACGCGATGGTGCCGCTGGGCGAAATGTTCGGTTACGCCACCACGATCCGTTCGCTGACCCAGGGTCGCGCGACGTTCACGATGGAATTCGACCATTACGCCGAAGCCCCGAACAACATCGCCGACGCGGTGATGAAGAAGGGCGGTTAATTGAAGTCCCCGTGTCATTGAAGTGCGTGGCGCCGGCCCTCGCCGGCGCCTCGTTACCACAGAACAAGCATCAAACTTTAAAGAGAGACAATCATGGCCAAGGGTAAATTTGAGCGCACCAAGCCGCACGTGAACGTGGGCACGATCGGTCACGTCGACCACGGCAAGACCACGCTGACGGCGGCACTGACGAAGGTGGGCGCGGAGCGTTTCGGTGGCGAGTTCAAGGCGTACGACGCGATCGACGCAGCGCCGGA
>NZ_JBFTLK010000012.1:0-5754 GCF_056396405.1 Lysobacter sp. 05T417
ACGCGGCGGGACGCGGAAAAGGCGGTGTGGTTCGAGGCGGTTGACGGTTCTCGGACATGCTGTAAGATGCGCGGCCCGGTGGTCCTGGGGCGGTCCGAAAGGACGCTGAACGGGCCGGCGGGAAGCGAAAAAAGATCTCGGCACGGTGTTGACGGAATCGAAATTCGCTGTAAGATAGTCGGCTCCCTCGGGCACTTTGGYGCGGCGGGGTGAGACGGGAAAGGCGCTGAGGCCGGCCCCGAAGATCTTTGACAGTGTGCGCAGGTAACTTGTGCGGACGTCTGGCTAGTGGATGGTTGTCCATTGAGCAGATGTTCGTACCAAGCAACAACGATTCAAATGCATGCAAATGCAAGCGAGTAATTGGTGCCTGGAACGAGCTTTGCACTCAAAAAATTTGGATCTTCGGATCCATGCAATTTTAAGTGAAGAGTTTGATCCTGGCTCAGAGTGAACGCTGGCGGCAGGCCTAACACATGCAAGTCGAACGGCAGCACAGCAGTAGCAATACTGTGGGTGGCGAGTGGCGGACGGGTGAGGAATGCATCGGAATCTGCCTATTTGTGGGGGATAACGTAGGGAAACTTACGCTAATACCGCATACGTCCTACGGGAGAAAGTGGGGGACCTTCGGGCCTCACGCAGATAGATGAGCCGATGCCGGATTAGCTAGTTGGCGGGGTAAAGGCCCACCAAGGCGACGATCCGTAGCTGGTCTGAGAGGATGATCAGCCACACTGGAACTGAGACACGGTCCAGACTCCTACGGGAGGCAGCAGTGGGGAATATTGGACAATGGGCGCAAGCCTGATCCAGCCATGCCGCGTGTGTGAAGAAGGCCTTCGGGTTGTAAAGCACTTTTGTCCGGAAAGAAAAGCTTCGGGTTAATAACCCGGAGTTATGACGGTACCGGAAGAATAAGCACCGGCTAACTTCGTGCCAGCAGCCGCGGTAATACGAAGGGTGCAAGCGTTACTCGGAATTACTGGGCGTAAAGCGTGCGTAGGTGGTTTGTTAAGTCTGATGTGAAAGCCCTGGGCTCAACCTGGGAACTGCATTGGAAACTGGCTGACTAGAGTGCGGTAGAGGGGTGTGGAATTCCCGGTGTAGCAGTGAAATGCGTAGATATCGGGAGGAACATCTGTGGCGAAGGCGACACCCTGGACCAGCACTGACACTGAGGCACGAAAGCGTGGGGAGCAAACAGGATTAGATACCCTGGTAGTCCACGCCCTAAACGATGCGAACTGGATGTTGGGGGCAACTTGGCCCTCAGTATCGAAGCTAACGCGTTAAGTTCGCCGCCTGGGAAGTACGGTCGCAAGACTGAAACTCAAAGGAATTGACGGGGGCCCGCACAAGCGGTGGAGTATGTGGTTTAATTCGATGCAACGCGAAGAACCTTACCTGGCCTTGACATGCACGGAACTTTCCAGAGATGGATGGGTGCCTTCGGGAACCGTGACACAGGTGCTGCATGGCTGTCGTCAGCTCGTGTCGTGAGATGTTGGGTTAAGTCCCGCAACGAGCGCAACCCTTGTCCTTAGTTGCCAGCACGTAATGGTGGGAACTCTAAGGAGACCGCCGGTGACAAACCGGAGGAAGGTGGGGATGACGTCAAGTCATCATGGCCCTTACGGCCAGGGCTACACACGTACTACAATGGTAGGGACAGAGGGCTGCAAACCCGCGAGGGCGAGCCAATCCCAGAAACCCTATCTCAGTCCGGATTGGAGTCTGCAACTCGACTCCATGAAGTCGGAATCGCTAGTAATCGCAGATCAGCATTGCTGCGGTGAATACGTTCCCGGGCCTTGTACACACCGCCCGTCACACCATGGGAGTTTGTTGCACCAGAAGCAGGTAGCTTAACCTTCGGGAGGGCGCTTGCCACGGTGTGGCCGATGACTGGGGTGAAGTCGTAACAAGGTAGCCGTATCGGAAGGTGCGGCTGGATCACCTCCTTTAGAGACTAAAGACAGCAAATTGCTGGTCGGACGTCCGCACAAGTAACCTGCATTCAGAGTTCCGGGTCGCCCCAGTGGGGTGGCTGCGGGAGCGTCCCCGGATCCCTCCAGGGAATTCGATGGGGCTTTAGCTCAGCTGGGAGAGCACCTGCTTTGCAAGCAGGGGGTCGTCGGTTCGATCCCGACAAGCTCCACCACCTTGGGCGAAGACCCTTGCCTGGCGATTGTGCCGGCGGGAAACACTTTGGGTCTGTAGCTCAGGTGGTTAGAGCGCACCCCTGATAAGGGTGAGGCCGGTGGTTCGAGTCCTCCCAGACCCACCACCTACGAAGTGGCTTCCTGCTCCTGGACAGAAATGTTTGAAACTCTGATTGCGCACACTAAATATTGAAGCAGCTGGGCGTTGAGGCCCATTTGCGTTCTTTGAAAATTGGGAATTGTAGCGAGCGTTTTGAGACGAATTGTGTCCATGACGTGTCGTGAGGCTAAGGCGAGTGTCTTCGGACACTTTATTAATTGAGTCGTTATATTCCAGACCGGGCTTTGTACCCCTGGTCCGAATGTAGCTCCAAGGCAACTTGGGGTTATATGGTCAAGCGAATAAGCGCACACGGTGGATGCCTTGGCGGTCAGAGGCGATGAAGGACGTGGCAGCCTGCGAAAAGTGCGGGGGAGCTGGCAACAAGCATTGATCCCGCAATGTCCGAATGGGGAAACCCACCTCGCAAGAGGTATTGCATGGTGAATAAATAGCCATGCAAGGCAAACCCGGAGAACTGAAATATCTAAGTACCCGGAGGAAAAGAAATCAACCGAGATTCCCTCAGTAGTGACGAGCGAACGGGGACCAGCCCTTAAGTTGATTGAGTTCTAGCAAAACAACCTGGAAAGGTTGGCCATAGACGGTGACAGCCCGGTATGCGAAAGAGCTCTTCCAATGAAATCGAGTAAGGCGGGGCACGAGAAACCCTGTCTGAACATGGGGGGACCATCCTCCAAGGCTAAATACTCCTGACCGACCGATAGTGAACCAGTACCGTGAGGGAAAGGCGAAAAGAACCCTGGTGAAGGGAGTGAAATAGACCCTGAAACCGTGTGCGTACAAGCAGTCGGAGCCCGCAAGGGTGACGGCGTACCTTTTGTATAATGGGTCAGCGACTTACTGTTCGTGGCGAGCTTAACCGTATAGGGGAGGCGAAGGGAAACCGAGTCTGATAAGGGCGCATAGTCGCGGGCAGTAGACCCGAAACCGGGTGATCTAGTCATGCCCAGGGTGAAGGTTGAGTAACATCAACTGGAGGCCCGAACCCACTCCCGTTGCAAAGGTAGGGGATGAGGTGTGATTAGGAGTGAAAAGCTAATCGAACCCGGAGATAGCTGGTTCTCCTCGAAAGCTATTTAGGTAGCGCCTCCTATGAATCTTCCTGGGGGTAGAGCACTGTTATGGCTAGGGGGTCATTGCGACTTACCAAACCATGGCAAACTCCGAATACCAGGACAGAATGTAGGGGAGACACACGGCGGGTGCTAACGTCCGTCGTGAAAAGGGAAACAACCCAGACCCACAGCTAAGGTCCCAAATTCATCGCTAAGTGGAAAACGATGTGGAAAGGCACAGACAGCCAGGAGGTTGGCTTAGAAGCAGCCACCCTTTAAAGAAAGCGTAATAGCTCACTGGTCGAGTCGGTCTGCGCGGAAGATTTAACGGGGCTAAGCGATGAACCGAAGCTTGGGGTGCATAACTTTGGTTATGCGCGGTAGAGGAGCGTTCCGTAAGCCGTTGAAGGTGGATTGAGAAGTCTGCTGGAGGTATCGGAAGTGCGAATGCTGACATGAGTAACGATAATGCGGGTGAAAAGCCCGCACGCCGAAAGCCCAAGGTTTCCTTGCGCAACGTTAATCGACGCAGGGTGAGTCGGCCCCTAAGGCGAGGCAGAAATGCGTAGTCGATGGGAAGCTGGTTAATATTCCAGCACCTCGCGTAAGTGCGATGGAGGGACGGAGAAGGTTAGGTTGGCCGGGCGTTGGTTGTCCCGGTGAGAGAGTTGAGGCGGTTCCCTTTGGCAAATCCGGGGGAGCAACGTTGAGACTAAGGACCAGCCCATTAGGGCGAAGCAACCGATATCACGCTTCCAGGAAAAGCTCCTAAGCTTCAGCTTACGCAGACCGTACCGTAAACCGACACAGGTGGGCAGGATGAGAATTCTAAGGCGCTTGAGAGAACTCGGGTGAAGGAACTAGGCAAAATAGCACCGTAACTTCGGGAGAAGGTGCGCCCTTTCTGGTGAATAGCTGGGAGGGGCCGCAGTGACCAGGCCGCTGCGACTGTTTATCAAAAACACAGCACTCTGCAAACACGAAAGTGGACGTATAGGGTGTGACGCCTGCCCGGTGCCGGAAGGTTAATTGATGGGGTCAGCCGCAAGGCGAAGCTCTTGATCGAAGCCCCGGTAAACGGCGGCCGTAACTATAACGGTCCTAAGGTAGCGAAATTCCTTGTCGGGTAAGTTCCGACCTGCACGAATGGCGTAACGACAGCGGCGCTGTCTCCACCCGAGACTCAGTGAAATTGAAATCGCTGTGAAGATGCAGCGTTCCCGCGGCAAGACGGAAAGACCCCGTGAACCTTTACTATAGCTTTACACTGAACGTTGAGTTCTTCTGTGTAGGATAGGTGGGAGGCTATGAAACGCAGGCGCTAGCTTGCGCGGAGCCAACCTTGAAATACCACCCTGAAGTGCTTGACGTTCTAACCTAGGTCCGTAATCCGGATCGGGGACCGTGTATGGTGGGTAGTTTGACTGGGGCGGTCTCCTCCCAAAGTGTAACGGAGGAGCACGAAGGTACGCTCAGCGCGGTCGGACATCGCGCACTGTGTGCAAAGGCATAAGCGTGCTTGACTGCAAGATCGACGGATCAAGCAGGTACGAAAGTAGGTCTTAGTGATCCGGTGGTTCTGTATGGAAGGGCCATCGCTCAACGGATAAAAGGTACTCCGGGGATAACAGGCTGATACCGCCCAAGAGTTCATATCGACGGCGGTGTTTGGCACCTCGATGTCGGCTCATCACATCCTGGGGCTGTAGTCGGTCCCAAGGGTATGGCTGTTCGCCATTTAAAGTGGTACGCGAGCTGGGTTCAGAACGTCGTGAGACAGTTCGGTCCCTATCTGTCGTGGGCGTTGGAGATTTGAGAGGGGCTGCTCCTAGTACGAGAGGACCGGAGTGGACGAACCTCTGGTGTTCCGGTTGTCACGCCAGTGGCACTGCCGGGTAGCTATGTTCGGAAGCGATAACCGCTGAAAGCATCTAAGCGGGAAGCGCGCCTCAAGATGAGATCTCCCGGGAGCTTGACTCCCCTAAAGGAACCATCAAGACCAGGTGGTTGATAGGCTGGGTGTGTAAGTGCAGCAATGCATTGAGCTAACCAGTACTAATGATCCGTGTGGCTTGACCATATAACCTCAAGTTGCTTTGGCCTCCGATACGTCGGACACCATTCGCCAAAAACTTGCTACAATTCCCAACCCATTCGCCAACACGGAATACATCCCGTGAAAGCAACCCAACGAGAGCGTGCGCGCAACTCAGTWCAWCGAGACCTGCGACCCTCCACCCTCTCCCTGGTGATAATAGCTGTGTGGTCCCACCCGATCCCTTTCCGAACTCGGAAGTGAAACGCACATGCGCCGATGGTAGTGTGGCCTAAGCCATGCAAGAGTAGGTCATCGCCAGGGGCTTTACCCTAAAACCCCCAGCCGAAAGGTTGGGGGTTTTTCTTTGTGCGC
>NZ_JBFTLK010000013.1:0-2041 GCF_056396405.1 Lysobacter sp. 05T417
AGGCTGGGGGCGTTGTGCGCGCAACCGAAGCAAAACCACGACGACCTCAGACACGACAGCGCGTCGATCCCGGACCGGCCGCAACGTCGCGACTACAGTCCTAACGCCTGAGTTAAGCCGCACCGCGGAGCGGTGTCGGCTTGAATGAACTGTTAGGCCTCACGCCCGCATGCCCAGCCATATGACCGCCTCAGTAGCCGCGGACACGACAGGCGTAAGAACCTTTGGCCAGAATGTACCAGCCCGGACGTGGCTCGCCGAGTCATCGTGGTGCTGCCGCTCCTCAGCCACGATCGCGGAGATGGCCGAGATGGCCGCAGGGTCCTTGCCACGGAGGGCGGAAAGCTGGCCTTCGAGATGGCGGAGAACGACGCCCTCTACTGCCACGGTGGTTGCTGCGATGGCGTTTGCCCCAAGCAGGCCGGTAATGCACCCAAGTACGAAACCGCCGAAGCCGCACAGCCAATAGCTGCGGCAGCGGTGTCGCCCACGGCGCGCCAACTCAGCGCCGAATATGGCCCTGTGGCGCTTCTCATGTGACCGGAACTCGATGAGTTCACTGACTAGTCCCGGCGCAGTAAGCCTGGCCATCATGATCTGACCGGTATAGATGCTTATGGCGCCGTGCTCGCCCGCGTGATTGACCTCGATGATGCGGTCACCGAGACCTTGGTTCACAGCTAGCGAGAGTGCTTCCATGAGGCCTAACGCCTGAGTTAAGCCGACGTCAATCGCGTAGCGATTGGTGTTCGGCTTGAATGACCTGTTAGGCCTAGCGCCGCAACCGGAGCCAAGAACTGCGGCCGACTGCTCTTCCATGACCTAACCCCCGGGCGGGAATGTATCAGCTCGCCGTGCCCCGCGCCGCCGAAGACCGGGGGCCTGCCGAAGGGGGAAGTCAGCCGCCGGCAATGAGCTCGACTGGGGGCGTTGTACGCATGACCGAAGCACAAAGCGAGCGAGCATGAGCCCCGACATCGCGTCGCTCCCTCGACCTGGCCGCACGGCTGCGACTACCTGCCTAACGCCTGAATTAAGCCGAGCCGCGAAGCGGCTTCGGCTTGAATGAATTGTTAGAGCGCACCACCGGATTTGTACACATGTGCAAGGTCCGGAAATTTGACGCGCTTGCGGTATGGCATGGCGACCTTTAGCGCATTAGCCAGGACCCAGCGCAGTTCTTTGTCAGGCTCGCGGATGAACTCTTGGTGCAGGGCTTGCCAAACGGCCTCGCCTCCGTCGCGCACAGTTAGCGCGCGAATGATGCCCTCTCTAACGCGGGGATGGTGAGGAACTTGCAAGTGACGGATCAGCATGGGGTACGCGCGGTCATAGGCGCCAATGAATGTCCGCCCTAGCACAGGATGCGGGGTGTTGTTGACGAAGTCCCATACGGAACTGATGCCATAACCCAGCGCCTTGGCCTCGCCCGCAATCATCCTTTCCTCATGGGCGAACTCCGCAACGAAGGCAGCCAGCTCAGCATCTTTTCGCGCCCTCAGCTCCAGGTACTCCGGATCCGTCGCAAGAGCGTCCAATAGCTCTTTTGCTGTCATCGGCTTGCGAGATGCCATATGTGCGCTCTAACGCCAGAGTTAAGCCGCATCGCGGAGCGGTGTCGGCTTGAATGACTTGTTAGGCCTAGTGTCGTGACCGGAGCCGAGAACTGCAGCCGGCCATAACCTGGGCCTTCCCCGGACCAAAATGTAGCAGCTTGCGGCGGCCTGTGAAGCAGCCCCCGCCCTGCCCGGGGCCGGCATCGAAGAAGAGCGACCTAGGGGCTAGCGGAGTCGCCCGCCACGCGTCCGCCACCCGTGCGGCTCTACACCCTTACGGCTGCACATCTGCGACAACACGCCTAACGCCAGAGTTAAGCCGCACCGCGGAGCGGTGTCGGCTTGAATGACTTGTTAGGCCTAGCGCCGCAACCGGAGCCCAGACCTGCGGCCGACTGCTCTGCTTTGACCCAACCCCCGGCGGAATGTATCAGCTCGCGGTGCCCAATGCCGCCGAAGACAGGGCCCCCGGCCGAAGCGGGAAA
>NZ_JBFTLK010000014.1:0-1940 GCF_056396405.1 Lysobacter sp. 05T417
TCATTCAAGCCGACACCGCTCCGCGGTGCGGCTTAACTCTGGCGTTAGGCGAGTTGTCGCCGCTGTGCAGCCGTAAGGGCGTAGAGCCGCGCAGGTTGCGGATGCGTGGCGGGCGACTTCGCTAGCCCCTAGTCGCTCTTGTTGGGTACCGGCTCCGGAAAGGGGAGGGGCTGGTTCACAGGCCTCCGCAAGCTGATACATTTCGGGCCGGGGAAGGTCTAGGACATTTCCGGCGGCAGTTCTCGGCTCCGGTCACGACACTAGGCCTAACAAGTCATTCAAGCCGACACCGCTCCGCGGCGCGGCTTAACTCAGGCGTTAGGCACGTAGTCGCAGCCGTGCGGCCAGGTCGAGGGAGCGACGCGATGTTGGGGCTCATGCTCGCCCGCATTGTGCTTCGGTCATGCGTACAACGCCCCCAGTCGAGCTCATTGCCGGCGGCTGTCTTCCCCCTTCGGCAGGCCCCAGGTCTTCGGCGGCGCTAGGCACCGCGAGCTGATACATTCCCGCCCGGGGGTTAGGTCATGGAAGAGCAGCCGGCCGCAGTTCTTGGCTCCGGTTGCGGCGCTAGGCCTAACAGGTCATTCAAGCCGAACACCAATCGCTACGCGATTGATGTCGGCTTAACTCAGGCGTTAGGACTGTAGTCGCAGCGTTGCGGCCGGTTCGGCATCGAGTTGCTGTCTTGTCTGAGGGCGTTGGGGCTTGCTTCGGTTGCGCGCACAACGCCCCCAGCCGGCACCATTGACACCGTGTTTTGCCCGCTTCGGCCCGGTCCAGATCTTCGGCGGCGCCAGGCATCGCAAGCTGCTACATTTCCGGCCGGGGTTGGGTCATGGCAGAGCAGGCGGCCGCAGTTCTGGGCTCCGGTTGCGGCACTAGGCCTAACAAGTCATTCAAGCCGAACACCAATCGCTACGCGATTGCTGTCGGCTTAACTCAGGCGTTAGGCGCCATTTCCGATCACCTATGACGGACCCACTCTTTCAAGCACAAGCCACATTGCTTCCGGCGGCGCAACGATCCCGTCTGGTTCCTGGCTGGCGGCCTGTCATCTCTCCTATCGTCGAGGGCACGGGTAAACCCGATCCGACGGTCCCTTCGCTCGGCATTGCTTTCGTTAGTGGACCTGGCGCGGCTCAAATAGGTCCGCTCTTCTCCTGTTCGTTCCGCCTTCTGGCGTGGCCGGACCCTTTGTGCGATCGCATTGCTGCCGGGGTAGAGTTTGCGTTCTTAGAGGGCGTCACAGTCGTCGGCACTGGCAGGGTCGTTGCCGTGGGCCGCGGGGGTGGCGCCTAACAAGTCATTCAAGCCGACGCCGCTCCGCGGCGCGGCTTAACTCTGGCGTTAGGCGACACGGATGAAGCGCGATCAACTGATAGTCATCGTCCTCATCGCAACGTGGCCAATTGCTGGCCTCATCGAGCCTTTCACACCGAGCTACGGGCAGATCTATAACGAGGTCTCACTCGGCCACGCGCTGGTGCTCGCCATTCTGCTCTTTGCCTGGTGTAAGGCCCATGCATCGGATCGAGGAGTGACGGCGCCGACCGGCGCACCGTTGCTAGTGGCCTTGCTCGCGCCCGTCGGGCTTCCGTACTATTTCTTCAGATCCTTTACATGGAGGCGAGCTTCCGTAGGTCTGGCCAAGGCGCTGCTGGTCTTCTTGGGGTGTTGCGTGTTGTACGTGGGTGGCATGTATGTGGGGTCTCGGCTCGCCGCCTAACAATTCATTCAAGCCGACACCGCTCCGCGGTGCGGCTTAACTCTGGCGTTAGGACTGTAGTCGCGACGTTGCGGCCGGTCCGGGATCGACGCGCTGTCGTGTCTGAGGTCGTCGTGGTTTTGCTTCGGTTGCGCGCACAACGCCCCCAGCCTCGGCCATTTGGGGCAGCATTTTTCCCGCTTCGGCCGGGGGCCCTGTCTTCGGCGGCATTGGG
>NZ_JBFTLK010000015.1:0-1816 GCF_056396405.1 Lysobacter sp. 05T417
CGGCTTAACCGGCTTAACTCAGGCGTTAGGCCGCATGAGCACGTTCCGCAGCATGAAAGGCACTCACATCCTTGCGCTGGTAGTCGCGACTCTTTGGGCAGTTGCCCTGCTCAAGGGTTTCGATAGCATCGATCTGATGCGCTCACAGCAAATTCCCGGGTGGCCGTCTGCCGGCAATATTCGCTACTTTGTCGACCTCCCGGCAGCCCTGCTTGCACTCGTCGTTTCAGCATGGGCTCTCGCAGTTCGTTGGCGGCGGATCAAAGTGCCCGCCGTCATTTTGATCCTGCTAGCACTTCTAGTGTTGCCGGTCTACCTGCTCGCATATACAGGTGGCATATGATGCGGCCTAACAATTCATTCAAGCCGAAGCCGCTTCGCGGCTCGGCTTAATTCAGGCGTTAGGTGGCAGGGAAAGATGATCTCGGCTCTTGCAATCGCGATGCTCGCGGCCAGCTCAGGTGCTAACGCATCTGCAGCACAAGCTCCCGCGCTTCAATGCAACATCGGCCCAACGACCGCCCAATTGGGCGGCAACGACTGGTTGATGTACGGCTGCGCTGATGGCCATTCGGTAGTTGTGGTAGCGGCACCACCGAATCCTGCTTCACCGTTCGTTTTCATCGTTACACCTGACGGGAATGGGGGCATCGAGCTTCACGGAGAAGGCACAGGTTCCAAGTTCGCCACAGAGCCGGCATATAAGAGCCTCAGCTCAATGTCATCGGCCGACCTGGAGGCCTTCTATCAACAGGCCAGGCATGCTGCAGACAAGTGAGCTGCCACCTAACAATTCATTCAAGCCGACACCGCTCCGCGGTGCGGCTTAACTCAGGCGTTAGGTCTGCCATGGGAATTACAGCGGTCGTTGCAGTAGCTACGTGCGGGGCTGTCATTGGGAGTGTGGCTGGCACCAGGGCAATCCGCCGCGGCGATGCCAGCGTTGGGGCCGTAGCTTTTTGCGGCGCTGGACTTATTGCTGTGGGGTTGCTGTTGGTGCTGCATTGGCTGTTCTGGTCAGAGTTGAACGCGGCGGACCTCCGTCAAACGCTCATGCCGGATTTCTTCGCACCTGGCCGCAAAGAGCGGATTCTGTGGTGGTATGGGGTAATTGCCGCGGGCTGCGCAGCTATCCTGGCAGCGGTGTGGGGCCGGCTCTGTAGTGACCGACGGCGGCCCTAACAATTCATTCAAGCCGACACCGCTCCGCGGCGCGGCTTAACTCTGGCGTTAGGCACCATGGACAGTTCCGCATCAACCGATAATCCATATCAAGCTCCGGGGGCAGCAGTCGTATCGGAGACGATAGTTTCGCCTTCGCCACGTCATCGGTTCTGGCTTGCCTGCATCGGCTGGCTATTCGCGCCTATCGCCGCGGCCGCGCTTTACGCGTCGCGAGTCCCTCAGCTTGCGATCTTTCTTGCTCTTGTGGTGCTCTGGCTGGTATCGGTCATGTGGGTGGTTCGCAGCCACAAGCAGAAGGGTGCGCGCCGCAGTTTTGGTAAAGAAATAGTGGTTACTGTCGGACTTACGATTTCCCTTGGAGTTTCATTTTCTCTTGGGGCGTTTCTTACAACCGCCATCCTTACCAATTATTTCAGCAAGCCCATAGAAGTCAGGCTGCCTCGCAGCAATGGCGCCTAACAATTCATTCAAGCCGAAGCCGCTTCGCGGCTCGGCTTAACTCAGGCGTTAGGCCGCATGAGCACGTTCCGCAGCATGAAAGGCACTCACATCCTTGCGCTGGTAGTCGCGACTCTTTGGGCAGTTGCCCTGCTCAAGGGTTTCGATAGCATCGATCTGATGCGCTCACAGC
>NZ_JBFTLK010000016.1:0-1347 GCF_056396405.1 Lysobacter sp. 05T417
TTCACAGGCCTCCGCAAGCTGATACATTTCGGGCCGGGGAAGGTCTAGGACATTTCCGGCGGCAGTTCTCGGCTCCGGTCACGACACTAGGCCTAACAAGTCATTCAAGCCGACACCGCTCCGCGATGCGGCTTAACTCAGGCGTTAGGGGCGAGGTTGGGATGGAGTACATCACGCCACTTGAACTGACGGCCCTGCTCGTGTCGTTCTGGCTGCCAGTCTTCGCTTTGGCCGCAGTCTTTCAGTGGCGCTTGCTCGCTTCCGCGCCAAAGTCTGCGTTGTGGTTGCTTGCAGTAGTTCCCATTGAGGCATTGCTGGCATTCGCCATCTGGCTGTCTCCGCTCCATCGACTCTTCCCTAGACTGGGTTTTCTCGGTTCATTTCTCGAGATGGGCTCGCTTCCGTTGCAGGCGGCCATTCTGTCTGCGATTGTTATTACTGCAATCATTTGGATGGGTGGCGGCCGCGGTCAGCGGTCTGCCCCCTAACAATTCATTCAAGCCGAAGCCACTTCGTGGCTCGGCTTAACTCAGGCGTTAGACGTTTGCGGGGGAGCAATGGGCATTGTTGAAGTTTCAAAAGGCCGAGCGACGGTGTCGAGCGAGCTTGGTGGCCTACAAGTCGTCATCCCGTCGAAGAAGAACGTGTTCATCATCTTGTTCTTGTTCGCTTGGCTTGGTGGTTGGTTTTTCGGCGAAACGTCTGCAATCCGCTCGCTTGCAGAGCCAAAAGGGCAGGAGGTCGGCTTTCTAGCGTTTTGGCTTCTCGGATGGACAGTTGGTGGTGCATTCGCGGCTCTGACCTGGCTATGGAACGTCGCGGGCCGCGAAATTCTGCGATTTGGTTCTGGCAAATTCACCTACCGGCGAGCCATCGGGCCATTCGGGCTTACCAAGACCTACGACCTAATGCACGTGAAGGACATGCGCGCGGTACCGGCGCCGAGCGTTTTTCAAGGAAACAGAGGGCTTGGTGCTTGGGGGCTTGCCGGCGGTCAAATCGCGTTCGACTATGGCGCGTCGACCATAAATGTGGGCGCGGGGGTCGATGAAGCCGAAGCGAAGACCATCGTGCAGGCCGTCAGATCCAGGTACAACGTCTAACAAGTCATTCAAGCCGACACCGCTCCGCGGTGCGGCTTAACTCWGGCGTTAGGCCGCTCATGCAGGTTTCCGGTAGCCAATTAGATGAAGCATCCTTGGCCGCGTACGGTGCCGAGGCACTTCAACTCCTTGCCAATGGCAATATTTCTGCCTTGGCAGAGCGCTTTGGGTACGCCCTGGCGTATGACGAGCATCCGGCGAGTGTGATCCAAAGAGACTTGGCGTTGTCCCTTGCTTCAGTCGG
>NZ_JBFTLK010000017.1:0-1300 GCF_056396405.1 Lysobacter sp. 05T417
CCTAACGCCTGAGTTAAGCCGCATCGCGGAGCGGTGTCGGCTTGAATGACTTGTTAGGCCTAGTGTCGTGACCGGAGCCGAGAACTGCCGCCGGAAATGTCCTAGACCTTCCCCGGCCCGAAATGTATCAGCTTGCGGAGGCCTGTGAACCAGCCCCTCCCCTTTCCGGAGSCGGTACCCAACAAGAGCGACTAGGGGCTAGCGAAGTCGCCCGCCACGCATCCGCAACCTGCGCGGCTCTACGCCCTTACGGCTGCACAGCGGCGACAACTCGCCTAACGCCTGAATTAAGCCGAGCCGCGAAGCGGCTTCGGCTTGAATGAATTGTTAGGCCGCATCAYATGCCRCCTGTGTAGAAGAGCAGATATCCCGGCAGAAGTAGTAGGGCTAGAGCGATTAGTGCCACCGCCGGTGCCTTGAACTGCCGCCAGCGAGCAGCGAGTGCCCACAGGGCAATAACCAAAGCAAACAAAGTTGCAGGGAAGTAGACGTAGTAGCGAATTTGGCCGGCAGACGGAAACCCCGGCACGTGTTGCGATCGAACACCGTCGATGCCGCCGAAACCCATGAGCAGGACGAGTGCCCAAAGAGTTGCGGTTATGAGCGCGAGGATATGTGTACCTTTCATGCGGCCTAACGCCAGAGTTAAGCCGAGCCGCGAAGCGGCTTCGGCTTGAATGAATTGTTAGGCGCGCTGCCACGCCCCGTAAGTGGCGAGCATATGCGACTCAAAGGCCGGTGGGCCAGAGACCTCCCAGAAGGACGAATCGACCGCCCGCAGCTCAAGCACGGGCTCTCCTTCAGCTAGGCCAACGAAGTGCCCTTCAATTGTTTGGTAGACACCTCGGTACAGGGCCCGGAACTCTCCATCTGGCATTGATAGTCCGGAAGCCGTGAGTTGCTCAATCTCTAGAGCGCGATCACCCATGCACCAATCGACGGTTATGCGCCAGGTGTCTGGTTGTACGAACCGATCGACGTCGGTGAGAAAGCTAGCAATGTCGAATAGCTCGCTGTCGCTTCCGTGCTGTGGGATGACGACCATGCTGCGCCTAACGCCAGAGTTAAGCCGCACCGCGGAGCGGTGTCGGCTTGAATGAATTGTTAGGCCTAGCGCCGCAACCGGAGCCAAGAACTACGGCCGACTGCTCTGCCATGACCCAACCCCGGCCGGAAATGTAGCAGCTTGCGATGCCTGGCGCCGCCGAAGATCTGGGCCGGGCCGAAGCGGGCAATACACGGTGTCAATGGTGCCGGCTGGGGGCGTTGTGCGCGCAACCGAAGCAAGAGCGCGATGACC
>NZ_JBFTLK010000018.1:0-1212 GCF_056396405.1 Lysobacter sp. 05T417
CGCTTCAGGATCTCGGTGGCCTCGGAGAGGATCGAGACAGCATCCGGACGCAGCGTGGCCTTGTCGAAGTCGAAGTTCACACCCTTCAGGTCGATCGACACCGGCACCGGGCAACCGTCCGGACCGATGGTCTGGCCAGCCTGCGAACCGGGGCACTTGTCGTCGCAGTTGTTGACGCCGTCACCGTCGTCATCCATGTCGGCGCAGCTCGGCGCGGCCGGAGCCGGCGCAGCAGCGACCGGCGCCGGGCCCAGCGGGATCACGACGCCGACCGAAGCCAGCAGGTCGCCGAACCAGTCTTCGCTGGGAGCGCTGA
The DNA here is from genome assembly GCF_056396405.1 of Lysobacter sp. 05T417. Lineage (NCBI taxonomy): Bacteria > Pseudomonadati > Pseudomonadota > Gammaproteobacteria > Lysobacterales > Lysobacteraceae > Lysobacter > Lysobacter sp. 05T417. The sequence goes on from NZ_JBFTLK010000018.1 coordinate 317, forward strand.
TGCTGCCGTCGTCGAAGTCGGCGCGATAGGCCACTTCGGTGCGCAGCGAGGCGCGCGAACCCAGGGCGGTCTGCAGGCCGACGCCGACCTTGGCGGCGAGGTTGCCTTCGTCACGCTGGCCGGGCGAGTTCGGGTTCGGCGATGCGTCGAACTCTTCTTCCGACTGCTGGTAGCCCAGGCCCATCAGGACGTACGGGGCCCAGTTGCGGCCTTCGGCGTTGAAGTGGCGACGCAGATCGACGGAGACGCCGTACTGGCTCCAGCGCAGATTCTGGTTGGCGTCGTTGTTGGGGTTCTGGTAGTTCAGCTCGCCGTCCAGCGACCAGTTCTGGTCGAGGAACTTGCCAACGCCGAGCGCACCGAACGGCGCGTTGCGCGTGCCGCGGTCGTTGTCCTGGACATTGATGCCGGCGGTGCCGGTCAGGTACCAGCGGTCATCGAATTCCTGCGCGCTGGCAACCTGGGCAAAGGCCAGGCCGGCCAGCAGGGCGGTGCTCAACAAACGGATCTTCATCTGTCACTCCTTGGATCAGTCAGAAACGGGTGGGAAACACAGGCGTACTGCAGGCAGGCGCACGACGCAAAAATCTGAATCGGCCTTGGAAGGGCCCAAGGGGGTCACTGACGGCGGCGATCATACACCGACATTGTATTTGTTAATACTGGTTAACGTTTTTGCCGGGCAGAGTCTGGTAGGAGCCCGGAAACGACGAAGCCCGGCACAAGGCCGGGCTTCGAAGATTGCTTTGGAAGAATCGTTACCGAGGTTCGTTACCGGGCTTCGTTACGGAAACCCGGCGTCCCGAACTCAGTTCTGGACGTTCAGCTCGGTGCGACGGTTCTTCTCGCTCTTGCAGGCCGGGAACGCCTGGCCCATGTCCTCGAGCGGGCGGCTC
>NZ_JBFTLK010000019.1:0-1192 GCF_056396405.1 Lysobacter sp. 05T417
CAAGGAGAGTCCAATAACCGCCCAGCCAGCATCATACGCGGCGGGTGAGAGCGCGACCAAGAGCACGCTGCCCAGGCCAACCAAGAGGCAGAGCCAGAGGAAGGATTTGCCCCTTACACGGTTCGCGAATGCTTCCATGGCCGCCTAACGCCTGAATTAAGCCGAGACGCGAAGCGGCTTCGGCTTGAATGAATGGTTAGGCACCGCCCAGTGAGAGCGATGCCTCGTACTCCGCCAAATAGTACTCGGTAGAGTGTGCGGTGCCTGTGGCTACGATCTCCCCGGTGAGCCGATTAACGATGAGCGGGGCGTTACCGGCCAAGCGATGCATGAACTCTCCAGTCTCCAAATACTGGCGAGAGTCATAGAAGAACACCCAGCCGAACTCCCTCTCGATCGTGGCCGAGTCGATTATCACAACCTCAAACTCGGATCCTTCGGAAAAGGCTGAGAGTTGAGCTTGAGCCAGGCCTTTTGCTTGAGCAGCGGTGAGCATTTGTGCGGGGCCTAACGCCAGCGTTAAGCCGCACCGCGGAGCGGTGTCGGCTTGAATGAATTGTTAGGTGGCAGCTTACTTGTCTGCAGCATGCCTGGCCTGTTGATAGAAGGCCTCCAGGTCGGCCGATGACATTGAGCTGAGGCTCTTATATGCCGGCTCTGTGGCGGACTTGGAACCTGTGCCTTCTCCGTGAAGTTCGATGCCCCCATTCCCGTCAGGTGTAACGATGAACACGAACGGTGAAGCAGGATTCGGTGGTGCCGCTACCACAACTACCGAGTGGCCATCAGCGCAGCCGTACATCAACCAGTCGTTGCCGCCCAATTGGGCGGTCGTTGGGCCGATGTTGCATTGAAGCGCGGGAGCTTGTGCTGCAGGTGCGTTAGCACCTGAGCTGGCCGCGAGAATCGCGATTGCAAGAGCCGAGATCATCTTTCCCTGCCACCTAACGCCAGAGTTAAGCCGCACCGCGGAGCGGTGTCGGCTTGAATGAATTGTTAGGCCTAGCGCCGCAACCGGAGCCAACAACTACGGCCGACTGCTGTGCCATGACCCAACCCCGGCCGGAAATGTAGCAGCTTGCGATGCCTGGCGCCGCCGAAGATCTGGGCCGGGCCGAAGCGGGCAATACACGGTGTCAATGGTGCCGGCTGGGGGCGTTGTGCGCGCAACCGAAGCAAGAGCGCGATGACC
>NZ_JBFTLK010000020.1:0-1184 GCF_056396405.1 Lysobacter sp. 05T417
TTCATTCAAGCCGACACCGCTCCGCGGTGCGGCTTAACTCAGGCGTTAGGACTGTAGTCGCGACGTTGCGGCCGGTCCGGGATCGACGCGCTGTCGTGTCTGAGGTCGTCGTGGTTTTGCTTCGGTTGCGCGCACAACGCCCCCAGCCTCGGCCATTTGGGGCAGCATTTTTCCCGCTTCGGCCGGGCCCCCGTCTTCGGCGACGCTGGGCACCGCGAGCTGATACATTCCGCCCGGGGGTTGGGTCAAAGCAGAGCAGTCGGCCGCAGGTCTGGGCTCCGGTTGCGGCGCTAGGCCTAACAAGTCATTCAAGCCGACACCGCTCCGCGGTGCGGCTTAACTCTGGCGTTAGGGCGCCATGGATAGATTCCTGGAAACTAGCATCTACGTCCTTGGCTTTATCGGCCTTGTGGGCGTCACATTGATTCCATTGCGTTCCTTCTACCTCCTTCGCAGCCACTACAAGCTCTGGCGCATGTCTCTCGTGGGCAAGCTGGTTGTCGGCCTTCTCGCGTCTTTGGTGATTGGAGCTCTGGTAGTAGAGGCACATCTCGTTTGGCGAGTGTTCCATTGCCTCATCGGAGATCACTGCGGGCCCAATCGCGCGAGTGGCTGGATCTACCTGGCGGGCATTGGCATTTGGTATCTCGTCTTTGAAGGTGTCGCATTCCTCATCGCCCTTGCTTGGCGTTTCGCTGGCGGGTCGCGCCCTAACAATTCATTCAAGCCGAAGCCGCTTCGCGGCTCGGCTTAATTCAGGCGTTAGGCTAGTTATCGCCGCTGTGCAGCCGTAAGGGCGTAGAGCGGCACGGGTCGTGGACGCGTGGCGAGCGACTCCGCTAGACCCTGGTCGCCCTTTTCCGATGCCGGCTCCGGCAAGGAAGGGGGCAGGTTCACAGTCCGCCGCAAGCTGCTACATTTTCGGCCGGGGAAGGCCCAGGGCATGGCCGGCTGCAGTTCTCGGCTCCGGTCACGACACTAGGCCTAACAAGTCATTCAAGCCGACACCGCTCCGCGGTGCGGCTTAACTCAGGCGTTAGGACTGTAGTCGCAACGTTGCGGCCGGTCCGGGATCGACGCGCTGTCGTGTCTGAGGTCATCGCGCTCTTGCTTCGGTTGCGCGCACAACGCCCCCAGCCGGCACCATTGACACCGTGTATTGCCCGCTTCGGCCCGGCCCAGAT
>NZ_JBFTLK010000021.1:0-1094 GCF_056396405.1 Lysobacter sp. 05T417
TTTGAGCGCACCAAGCCGCACGTGAACGTGGGCACGATCGGTCACGTCGACCACGGCAAGACCACGCTGACGGCGGCACTGACGAAGGTGGGCGCGGAGCGTTTCGGTGGCGAGTTCAAGGCGTACGACGCGATCGACGCAGCGCCGGAAGAGAAGGCTCGCGGCATCACGATCTCGACCGCACACGTCGAGTAYGAGAGCCCGAACCGTCACTACGCCCACGTCGACTGCCCGGGCCACGCCGACTACGTGAAGAACATGATCACGGGTGCGGCGCAGATGGACGGCGCGATCCTGGTGTGCTCGGCCGCTGACGGCCCGATGCCGCAGACGCGCGAGCACATCCTGCTGTCGCGCCAGGTCGGCGTGCCGTACATCGTGGTGTTCCTGAACAAGGCCGACATGGTCGACGACGCCGAGCTGCTCGAGCTGGTCGAGATGGAAGTCCGCGAACTGCTGTCGAAGTACGACTTCCCGGGCGACGACACCCCGATCATCCACGGYTCGGCCCGTCTGGCGCTGGAAGGCGACCAGTCGGAGATCGGCGTGCCGTCGATCCTGAAGCTGGTCGAGGCGCTGGATACGTTCATTCCGCAGCCGGAGCGTGACGTCGACAAGGCGTTCCTGATGCCGGTGGAAGACGTGTTCTCGATCTCGGGCCGCGGCACCGTGGTGACCGGTCGTATCGAGCGCGGCATCATCAAGGTGGGCGACGAAATCGAAATCGTCGGTATCCGTCCGACCCAGAAGACGACCGTCACYGGCGTGGAGATGTTCCGCAAGCTGCTCGACCAGGGCCAGGCAGGCGACAACGCCGGTCTGCTGCTGCGCGGCACCAAGCGTGACGACGTCGAGCGCGGCCAGGTGCTGTGCAAGCCGGGTTCGATCACCCCGCACACCGAGTTCGAAGCCGAGGTGTACGTGCTGTCGAAGGACGAGGGCGGCCGTCACACGCCCTTCTTCAAGGGCTACCGTCCGCAGTTCTACTTCCGCACGACCGACATCACCGGCGCAGTGACGCTGCCGGAAGGCGTCGAGATGGTCATGCCGGGCGACAACATCAAGATGGTCGTCTCGCTGATCAACCCGGTGGC
>NZ_JBFTLK010000022.1:0-1014 GCF_056396405.1 Lysobacter sp. 05T417
CCCAATGCCGCCGAAGACAGGGCCCCCGGCCGAAGCGGGAAAAATGCTGCCCCAAATGGCCGAGGCTGGGGGCGTTGTGCGCGCAACCGAAGCAAAACCACGACGACCTCAGACACGACAGCGCGTCGATCCCGGACCGGCCGCAACGTTGCGACTACAGTCCTAACGCCTGAGTTAAGCCGAGCCACGAAGTGGCTTCGGCTTGAATGAATTGTTAGGCCGCGCGCCCGGCAACGCCACGCGCGACAGCCCAAAGAAGAAGGGTGATGACAGTGAAAGAGAACCAAACCAACCGAGGCCCAACAGGCCCAATCAGAAGCTGGCGAATGCGATCAGTCTCCCAGGCCGAAAGGGGCTCAGCGGCGTTGGCCTTGCGCAGCCGCGCCCAGCCGCGCGCGACGAATACAAAGACCGAGAGAAGCAAGAAGCATATGGCTACGATGTCCGGCCATGAGTCCCTGTCATCGATTTTGGAAGCAATCAGCAGCGCAGGAAATACACTGGCAATGGTCAGGCCAAGTCCGAACCTTGCCCAAGATAGATTCAAAGTCCTGTCCATAGCTTCCTAGCGGCCTAACGCCTGAGTTAAGCCGCACCGCGGAGCGGTGTCGGCTTGAATGACTTGTTAGGCCTAGCGCCGCAACCGGAGCCCAGACCTGCGGCCGACTGCTCTGCTTTGACCCAACCCCCCGGGCGGAATGTATCAGCTCGCGGTGCCCAGCGTCGCCGAAGACGGGGGCCCGGACGAAGCGGGAAAAATGCTGCACCAAATGGCCGAGGCTGGGGGCGTTGTGCGCGCAACCGAAGCAAAACCACGACGACCTCAGACACGACAGCGCGTCGATCCCGGACCGGCCGCAACGTCGCGACTACAGTCCTAACGCCTGAGTTAAGCCGCATCGCGGAGCGGTGTCGGCTTGAATGACTTGTTAGGCCTAGTGTCGTGACCGGAGCCGAGAACTGCCGCCGGAAATGTCCTAGACCTTCCCCGGCCCGAAATGTATCAGCTTGCGG
>NZ_JBFTLK010000023.1:0-878 GCF_056396405.1 Lysobacter sp. 05T417
GTACCCAACAAGAGCGACTAGGGGCTAGCGAAGTCGCCCGCCACGCATCCGCAACCTGCGCGGCTCTACGCCCTTACGGCTGCACAGCGGCGACAACTCGCCTAACGCCAGAGTTAAGCCGCACCGCGGAGCGGTGTCGGCTTGAATGAATTGTTAGCTGCCTGCCAGCGCAGTCAGCACGTGGGAAAAGTATTCGCCGTACGCTCCGCGTCCCGCAAACACCGAAGGAAACGGGCCACCTGGCTGGAGCTTAGCGGCACGACCCGCAAGGATATGACCAACCTCCACCCAATAGATTTCGTCCCCTAGGCACCATGGAAAAAGGTCCGCCATGAGACCCACAACAAAACAGACTTCTGGGTCAGAAGTGTCCGCGCCGCCAAGGACCGCAAAAGTCTCTGAGCAGATTCTTGCCGTTTCGTGTTCCGTAGGCAGGCCTGTGAGGAACGGCGGCTCGCAGTTGGCGTACCAGCTCAGGAAGAACAATCGCAGAGCCGTCTCCCGGTCTCTCTGGCCTGCGGCCCAGCGCGCCAGCAACATGTCGAATGCCTGGCCGAGCACGGGGCTGCCATCACGACCCAAGTAGGCTTGCTCTGCTCTGTTGATCTCGATGATCGATGGGGCCATGGAGGCAGCTAACGCCAGAGTTAAGCCGCGCCGCGGAGCGGCGTCGGCTTGAATGACTTGTTAGGCCTAGCGCCGCAACCGGAGCCCAGACCTGCGGCCGATTGCTCTGCTTTGACCCAACCCCCGGCGGAATGTATCAGCTCGCGGTGCCCAATGCCGCCGAAGACAGGGCCCCCGGCCGAAGCGGGAAAAATGCTGCCCCAAATGGCCGAGGCTGGGGGCGTTGTGCGCGCAACCGAAGCAAAACCACG
>NZ_JBFTLK010000024.1:0-877 GCF_056396405.1 Lysobacter sp. 05T417
CGTGGTTTTGCTTCGGTTGCGCGCACAACGCCCCCAGCCTCGGCCATTTGGGGCAGCATTTTTCCCGCTTCGGCCGGGGGCCCTGTCTTCGGCGGCATTGGGCACCGCGAGCTGATACATTCCGCCGGGGGTTGGGTCAAAGCAGAGCAGTCGGCCGCAGGTCTGGGCTCCGGTTGCGACGCTAGGCCTAACAAGTCATTCAAGCCGACACCGCTCCGCGGTGCGGCTTAACTCTGGCGTTAGGCCGCTATGGATGCTCTGACAAGGCTTCAACAGTGGTACCTCGACCAATGTGATGAGGACTGGGAGCACTCCTATGGGGTGACGATAACCACCCTCGACAACCCGGGGTGGAACCTTGAGATTGATCTTGCGGGCTCCGAACTGGAAGGAAAGACGTTTGCGCCAATCCACTACGGCATGTTTGAGGACGCCGAAACCAGTGGTAGCGAGTGGATCTTCTGTAAGGTCGCGGACAACAAGTTCAGTGCGGCCGGCGGCCCTCAGAAGCTTGAGGAGATCATCAATGTGTTCCTCAAGTGGGCGGCGGCCTAACAATTCATTCAAGCCGACACCGCTCCGCGGTGCGGCTTAACTCAGGCGTTAGGACTGTAGTCGCAACGTTGCGGCCGGTCCGGGATCGACGCGCTGTCGTGTCTGAGGTCGTCGTGGTTTTGCTTCGGTTGCGCGCACAACGCCCCCAGCCTCGGCCATTTGGKGCAGCATTTTTTCCCGCTTCGGCCGGGGGCCCTGTCTTCGGCGGCATTGGGCACCGCGAGCTGATACATTCCGCCGGGGGTTGGGTCAAAGCAGAGCAGTCGGCCGCAGGTCTGGGCTCCGGTTGCGGCGCTAGGCCTAACAAGTCATTCAAGCCGAC
>NZ_JBFTLK010000025.1:0-867 GCF_056396405.1 Lysobacter sp. 05T417
TCAGTTAAGCCCCATCATGGGGCAGGAGGAGTGTCATGCGACAGCGGAAAAGATACAGCGAAGAGTTCAAGCGTGAGGCCGTGGGCCTGACCCGGCTGCCAGGGGCGAACGTTTCGCAGATTGCCCGTGATCTTGGCATCGGGGCCAACCAGATCCATCGATGGCGGCGCGAACTGGAGGACGGCGGTAAGAAGGCCTTCCCCGGGAACGGCGTCGCCCGCGACCAGGAGCTGCTGGCACTCAAGCTCGAACTGGCGCGGGTGAAGAAGGAACGGGATTTTTTGCGCGATGCGGCGGCGTTCTTCGCCAAGGAATCGTCTTGAGGTACGAGGCGATCCGACGCCACCGCGACCAGTACCCGATCCGGTTGATGTGCCGGTGCCTGCGGGTTTCGCCCAGCGGCTTCCACGACTGGTCCACCCGCCGGCCCAGTGCCCGGGCGCAGGACAACGCCAGGGCTGCTGGAGAAAATCCGGGAGCAGCACGCGGCCAGTGATGGGGTGATGGGCGCCCCGCGCATGCACGAGTCGCTGGGCTACGCCGGCGAAACGGCAAGCCTCAACCGCATTGCGCGGCTGATGGCCGGTGAAGGTCTGGCCGGSGTGCCGCAGCGACGCCGGTGGCGGCACAAGCCCTCTGGTGTGCGACCGGCTTTCGTCCGCAATCACTTGGCGCGGGACTTCGCGGCCAACGAGCCCAACACCAAGTGGGTGGTGGACATCACCTACATCCGCACCGGCGAGGCCTGGTTGTACCTGTGTGCATTGCTGGACCTGTACTCGGGCAAGGTCGTGGGCTGGTCGATGTCGCCGGTGCAGGACCGACAGTTGGTCCTGAAGGCGGTGATGATGGCCAGCTGGCAACGCA
>NZ_JBFTLK010000026.1:0-587 GCF_056396405.1 Lysobacter sp. 05T417
GGCGGTGCGTATTCGAACAACAACGTGTTCGAGGGCGGCACCGGTACGGACATGCTGCACGGCAGCTACAACAGCGACACCTACCGGTTCAACCTCGGCGACGGCCACGACACGATCGTGGAGACGGCCGCCTACGGCGGCTCGGTGGACGTGCTGGAGTTCGGCCAGGGCATYGCYGCCGGCGATATCCAAGTCCTGAAGGAGARCSAGGACGTGGTGCTGMAGCTGGCTGGCGGCGYCGACTCAGTGCGACTGAAGGACTGGCTGACTGGSAGTGCGGCGGAGAACAGCCCGAGGGGCATCGAGAAGATCCGGTTCGCCGACGGCACCGAGTGGGCAYCGGCGCAGCTGAGGGCCACGGGCCTGACCACGCTGGGTACCGACGACGCCGACAAGCTGGTGGGCTGGCAAGGCAACGACGTGCTGCTGGGCGGGGGCGGTAACGACAACCTTGGCGGCGGCAATGGCGAGAATCGGYTGGTCGGCGGTGCGGGCGATGACGTGCTGTGGGTCGGCGGTGCGTATTCGAACAACAACGTGTTCGAGGGCGGCACCGGTACGGACATGCTGCACGGCAGCTACAACAG
>NZ_JBFTLK010000027.1:0-542 GCF_056396405.1 Lysobacter sp. 05T417
CCGCAAGCTGATACATTTCGGGCCGGGGAAGGTCTAGGACATTTCCGGCGGCAGTTCTCGGCTCCGGTCACGACACTAGGCCTAACAAGTCATTCAAGCCGACACCGCTCCGCGATGCGGCTTAACTCAGGCGTTAGGACTGTAGTCGCAACGTTGCGGCCGGCCCGGGATCGACGCGCTGTCGTGTCTGAGGTCGTCGTGGTTTTGCTTTGGTTGCGCGCACAACGCCCCCAGCCTCGGCCATTTTGGGCAGCATTTTTCCTGCTTCGGCCGGGGGCCCTGTCTTCGGCGGCATTGGGCACCGCGAGCTGATACATTTCCGCCGGGGGTTAGGTCAAAGCAGAGCAGTCGGCCGCAGGTCTGGGCTCCGGTTGCGGCGCTAGGCCTAACAAGTCATTCAAGCCGACACCGCTCCGCGGTGCGGCTTAACTCTGGCGTTAGGCGAGTTGTCGCCGCTGTGCAGCCGTAAGGGCGTAGAGCCGCGCAGGTTGCGGATGCGTGGCGGGCGACTTCGCTAGCCCCTAGTCGCTCTTGTTGGGTAC
>NZ_JBFTLK010000028.1:0-526 GCF_056396405.1 Lysobacter sp. 05T417
TTGGCCGCGTACGGTGCCGAGGCACTTCAACTCCTTGCCAATGGCAATATTTCTGCCTTGGCAGAGCGCTTTGGGTACGCCCTGGCGTATGACGAGCATCCGGCGAGTGTGATCCAAAGAGACTTGGCGTTGTCCCTTGCTTCAGTCGGTGCAACCAGCCTAGCGCCAGCAGACGCTCAAGCTCCGCAAGTCGGCTATTTCAGGCCCAACGATACTGGGCTATTCGCCCTCATTGAGGTTCGAGTACCCACCAACAACGGTAAGGCCATTCTCTTAGAGTTGGTCGTCACGGGCAACGAAGCCAAGAAGCATCTCGCCTTGGAGCAGATCAGTGACGCGGCCTAACAATTCATTCAAGCCGACACCGCTCCGCGGTGCGGCTTAACTCAGGCGTTAGGCCGCATGAGCACGTTCCGCAGCATGAAAGGCACTCACATCCTTGCGCTGGTAGTCGCGACTCTTTGGGCAGTTGCCCTGCTCAAGGGTTTCGATAGCATCGATCTGATGCGCTCACAGCAAATTCCCG
>NZ_JBFTLK010000029.1:0-497 GCF_056396405.1 Lysobacter sp. 05T417
AGGCTGGGGGCGTTGTGCGCGCAACCGAAGCAAAACCACGACGACCTCAGACACGACAGCGCGTCGATCCCGGACCGGCCGCAACGTCGCGACTACAGTCCTAACGCCTGAGTTAAGCCGCACCGCGGAGCGGTGTCGGCTTGAATGAATTGTTAGGCCGCGTCACTGATCTGCTCCAAGGCGAGATGCTTCTTGGCTTCGTTGCCCGTGACGACTAACTCTAAGAGAATGGCCTTACCGTTGTTGGTGGGTACTCGAACCTCAATTAGGGCGAATGGCCCAGTATCGTTGGGCCTGAAATAGCCGACTTGCGGAGCTTGAGCGTCTGCTGGCGCTAGGCTGGTTGCGCCGACTGAAGCAAGGGACAACGCCAAGTCTCTTTGGATCACACTCGCCGGATGCTCGTCATACGCCAGGGCGTACCCAAAGCGCTCTGCCAAGGCAGAAATATTGCCATTGGCAAGGAGTTGAAGTGCCTCGGCACCGTACGCGGCCAA
>NZ_JBFTLK010000030.1:0-480 GCF_056396405.1 Lysobacter sp. 05T417
CCGTCGCCGAGGTTGAACCGGTAGGTGTCGCTGTTGTAGCTGCCGTGCAGCATGTCCGTACCGGTGCCGCCCTCGAACACGTTGTTGTTCGAATACGCACCGCCGACCCACAGCACGTCATCGCCCGCACCGCCGACCAGCCGATTCTCGCCATTGCCGCCGCCRAGGTTGTCGTTRCCGCCCCCGCCCAGCAGCACGTCGTTGCCTTGCCAGCCCACCAGCTTGTCGGCGTCGTCGGTACCCAGCGTGGTCAGGCCCGCGGCCCTCAGCTGCGCCGGTGCCCACTCGGTGCCGTCGGCGAACCGGATCTTCTCGATGCCCCTCGGGCTGTTCTCCGCCGCACTGCCAGTCAGCCAGTCCTTCAGTCGCACTGAGTCGRCGCCGCCAGCCAGCTTCAGCACCACGTCCTCGTTCTCCTTCAGGACTTGGATATCGCCGGCAGCGATGCCCTGGCCGAACTCCAGCACGTCCACCGAGCCG
>NZ_JBFTLK010000031.1:0-460 GCF_056396405.1 Lysobacter sp. 05T417
TGGAAGAATCGTTACCGAGGTTCGTTACCGGGCTTCGTTACGGAAACCCGGCGTCCCGAACTCAGTTCTGGACGTTCAGCTCGGTGCGACGGTTCTTCTCGCTCTTGCAGGCCGGGAACGCCTGGCCCATGTCCTCGAGCGGGCGGCTCTCGCCGTAACCGATCGGGCCCACCAGRCGCGCGGCGTCCACACCATTGCTGGTCAGGTAGTCGTACACCGTGGTGGCGCGACGCTCCGACAGCTTCTGGTTGTACGCATCCTTGCCGCACTGGTCGGTATGACCGGCGACTTCGACCTTCAGCTCCGGATAACGCTTCAGGATCTCGGTGGCCTCGGAGAGGATCGAGACAGCATCCGGACGCAGCGTGGCCTTGTCGAAGTCGAAGTTCACACCCTTCAGGTCGATCGACACCGGCACCGGGCAACCGTCCGGACCGATGGTCTGGCCAGCCTGCGAACC
>NZ_JBFTLK010000032.1:0-389 GCF_056396405.1 Lysobacter sp. 05T417
CGCCTGAATTAAGCCGAGCCACGAAGTGGCTTCGGCTTGAATGAACTGTTAGGCAGCAAGCCCACGCGCCTAGGCTGCCACCGGAACGAAGATGCGATAAGCGAATCCTGCAGCGCCAAGTCCAAAGAACACAACCCTCCACCAGTAGCTGTAAGGCATGATCCTGCGATCGATGCTTGCCACCCACCAATTGTCTAAGGCCAACCCCGAGACTGCTTGAAGCGCGAAAAGCGGCCCGAACAAGGAGAGTCCAATAACCGCCCAGCCAGCATCATACGCGGCGGGTGAGAGCGCGACCAAGAGCACGCTGCCCAGGCCAACCAAGAGGCAGAGCCAGAGGAAGGATTTGCCCCTTACACGGTTCGCGAATGCTTCCATGGCCGCCTAAC
>NZ_JBFTLK010000033.1:0-369 GCF_056396405.1 Lysobacter sp. 05T417
GATGAGGGCTGAGAGTTCTTCCGGCGTGCTCGGATTCGGGTCGCTGCTGAGCTTGAGTAGCCGTTCCTGCACGTCCTTGTTGGCCAACGCCTTGCCGAGTGCCGTATTCAGTTGGTCGACGATGGGCCGCGGCGTGCCCGCCGGCACGAAGAGGCCGGTCCATTCCAGGTTGTCGAAGTGCGGCTGGCCGAGTTCCTTGAGCGTCGGCACGTCGGGCAGCAATGCGGCACGCCGGGTGCCGTTGACCGCCAGCACCTTGAGCTTGCCCGACTGCTGGTGAGCGACGAGGTCGGCAATGGGCATGATGCCGGCCGAGATCTGGTTGCCGAGCAGGTCCTGCACCAACGGCGCGGCACCTCGGTAGGGCCT
>NZ_JBFTLK010000034.1:0-350 GCF_056396405.1 Lysobacter sp. 05T417
TTTCCCGCTTCGGCCGGGGGCCCTGTCTTCGGCGGCATTGGGCACCGCGAGCTGATACATTCCGCCGGGGGTTGGGTCAAAGCAGAGCAGTCGGCCGCAGGTCTGGGCTCCGGTTGCGGCGCTAGGCCTAACAAGTCATTCAAGCCGACGCCGCTCCGCGGCGCGGCTTAACTCTGGCGTTAGGACTGTAGTCGCAACGTTGCCGGTCCGGGATCGACGCGCTGTCGTGTCTGAGGTCGTCGTGGTTTTGCTTCGGTTGCGCGCACAACGCCCCCAGCCTCGGCCATTTGGGGCAGCATTTTTCCCGCTTCGGCCGGGGGCCCTGTCTTCGGCGGCATTGGGCACCGCGA